>JBGPDC010000187.1:0-11310 GCA_041482115.1 Terriglobia bacterium
ACATTCCCACCGCCTCGACGACGGCTGTCCTTATCCACCAAAAATAAACCCCGAAAGGAGCCCGAGCATCTTTGAACCCTCCCGTTCTTCAGGCTCATCCTTCAATGAGAATATGCTGCAAGCCCACGGGCGCCGGGAAGGATTACTCCCGCGGGCTAGGCAGGCCTACGTGGATGTGAGCGCCGGTCGACTTGCCCGCCACGGCCGCGCGGAAAACGATGTAAGGGATGCGCAGGCGGTCGAGCAGCCCCGTCAGCCAGCGGCCTTCCGGCTGGTCGGGGTTGAGGGCGACGTCGTAGCGGTTGCGGTGATCGAATCCGAGGCTCCGATGCACCGCGCTCGCCCCGCGGGCGCTCACCGGCAGCGGCCTGCCCTCCTCCTCGAGGAACTTTTCCTCCACGTAAACGAACTCCTGCTCGGTGAGGGTCCCCTTGCCCTCGAACCAGGCCGCCCGGGCCTGCTCGCGCTGGTCGGCGAGCTCGGCCTCCCGCGTGGCCATCTCGGCCAGCTCCTCCACCACTTTGGCGCGCGACTGGGCCAGCTCCACCTGGCGCTCGGAGTAGGCCAATTCCTGTTTGGGCTTCTCCATCGTGCCGGCTGGAGCCACCCCCTCGGCCACCAGCTTCTGCTGTTCGGCCAGGGTCTGAGACGCCCGCTCCCGCAGGCCGGTGGCGGCCCGCAACATCGCCGGCACGTCAGCGAGGCCGACCTCGTTTGCATAGAGCGTGCGGTGGAGCAACTCCTCATCGCGCGCGTCCTGCAACTCGCGCTCGGCCGCCTGGAGCGCCGCACGCGGGGCCGCCCCGGCTTCGACCAGGGCCTGCGTCTTGCGCAAATTGGCCTCCGCCGAAAGCACGTCGGCTCCCCAAGCGGCGGTCGCGGCCAGCAGCCCAGCGCAAAAGACGACACGCAGCATATTCCTATTTTACAATGGACCGAGGAGCCACTGGATGGAAGCTTGGCGGATCGCTGTAGAAGCGGTCCTGGCAAAGAAGGGCGAAGATATTTCGGTTCTGGATCTCTCCAGCGTCGCCAGCTTCACCAGCCTTTTCGTCATCTGCAATGGGCTGAACCCCCGCCAGAACCAAGCCATCAGCGACGAGGTAGAAGAGCAGCTTCGGGAAGCCGGCCGGCGTCCTTACGGTCTGGAGGGCTACCAGCAGGCCGAGTGGATCCTGCTCGACTACGGCGACTTCATCGTACACATCTTTTCGCGCCGCGCCCGCGAATACTACGGTCTCGAGCGCCTGTGGAAGACCGCCCGCCAGGTCCCCTTGCCGGAGGCGAGCTGAGCATGGCCGCCCCCCCATCGGAGGCCCGTACAGGCGTCGTGATCCGTCGGGCAGGGCCGGACGACGCCGCCAGCATCTGGCGCATTTACAACGAGGGCATCGAGGACGGCCTGGCGACCTTCGCCTCCGGGCGTGCGACGCTCGCCGAGGTAGAGGCCTGGTTTCGCGAGCAGCGCTTCGCGGCGCTCGTGGCGGAGCTCTACCGTCAAGCCGTGGGCTGGACTTCGCTCGGACCCTACCGCGAGGGTCCCGCCTTCGACGGTATTGCCGAACTAGCGGTCTACGTCGACCGCACCTGGCGCCGTCACGCCGTCGGACACCTGCTGGTCGAAGCCGCGCTCGCCGAGGCCCGGGCGCGCGGGCTCTACAAGGTCCTCGGATATCTGCTCGAGCAGAACCTCAGCAGCCTCAAGCTCGTCGAGAAGCTCGGCTTCCGCGTGGTCGGCTTGCATCACCGCCACGGTCCGGCTCGCGAGCGCGCCGCGAACGTGGTGGTCGTGGAGAAGCTCCTCTGAAGGTCTCGCTGCTCTTCATCGGCCGGCCGCGCGACCGGGCCGCCAACGAGATAGCCGCCGAATACGCCCGGCGGCTTGGCCGCTTCTGCGACTTCTCCATGCAAGAGGTGCGCAGCGAAGCAGCGCTCGAGAAGCGCGACCGCGCCTACAAGGTCGTGCTCGACCCGGCCGGACGCCATCTTAGTTCCCAGGAACTCGCCGCCGTGGTCGACCGGGCGGAGAACACCGCGGTGCGGGAACTGCTATTCTTGGTGGGCGGCGCCGACGGACTCTCCGAGGGCGCCCGCCGTCAGGCCGACCTGTTGCTCGCTCTCTCGCGGCTGACCCTGCCGCACGAGTTGGCTCGCGTCCTCCTGGCCGAGCAGATCTACCGGGCCTTTACAATTTTGCGCCGTCACCCGTATCCGAGGTGAGCACGAGCGCCCAAGACCCTCCGGGGTAACCGACCGATGCCTTGGTTCAAAAAAGACCGCGAGACGCCGGAGCCGTCCGAGACCCGCAAGGTCCGCACCGAGGGTCTGTGGATCAAGTGCGACGGCTGCCGCCAGATCATCTGGAAGCGCGACCTGGAGGCCAACCTCAATCTCTGTCCCAAGTGCGGCCAGCACTTCAAGATCGATGCCCGGACCCGCCTCCAGCAGCTCCTCGACGACGCCCGCTGGACCGAACAGGACGCCGACCTGGCGTCGAGCGACCCGTTGTCCTTCGTCGACCAGAAGTCTTACAAGGACCGCCTCCGGACCATGAAGAGCGTTACCGGCCTCAACGACGCCTTGATTACCGCCGAAGGGACCCTGCAGGGCCGGCCCGTCATCGTCTGCTCGATGGATTACCGCTTCATCGGCGGCAGCATGGGGGCGGTGGTGGGCGAGAAGATCACCCGCGCGATCGAGCGCGCTCTCGCGGCGCGCAAACCGCTGCTCATTGTCTCGGCGTCAGGCGGGGCGCGCATGATGGAAGGCGCCGTCAGCCTGATGCAGATGGCCAAGATCTCGTGCGCGCTGATGCGCCTGGATGAGGCGCGCGTTCCCTATATTTGTATCCTGACCGATCCCACCACGGGCGGCGTCACCGCCAGTTTCGCCATGCTGGGCGATCTCAACATCGCCGAGCCCAAGGCCCTCATCGGCTTTGCCGGCCCGCGCGTGATCGAGCAGACCATCCGCCAGAAGCTCCCCGCCGGATTCCAGCGCAGCGAATTTCTACTGGAGCACGGCATGCTCGATGCCGTGGTGCCGCGTAATGAGTTGAAGAATTGGATCGCCCGGGCCCTTGATTTCCTCTGTGGGGCATGACCTACGCAGCAGCCGTCCGTTTTCTCTACACCCTCGGCAACGAGGTAAAGGGCGCGAAGCTGGGCCTGGAGCGTATCGGGCGGCTGCTCGAGGCCCTGGGCCGGCCTCACGACCACTTTCACAGCGTTCATATCGCCGGCACCAACGGCAAAGGCTCGACGGCCGCAATGATCGAATCCGGGTTGCGGGCCGCCGGGCGCCGGACAGGGCTCTACACGTCGCCGCATCTGCTACGCCTCAACGAGCGCGTGCAGGTGGCGGGCGAGCCGGTCTCCGACGAGGATTTCGCCGCGGGCTGGGAGACGGTGCGCGCGGCGGTCGAGCGTTTACTCGCCGCCGGCTTGCTCGATAGCCATCCTACGTTCTTCGAGTGCGTGACGGCGCTCGCCTTTCAGCAGTTCGCTGCCGCTGGCGTCGAGTGGGCCGTCGTCGAGGTGGGCCTCGGCGGGCGCCTGGATGCAACTAACGTGGTCCGGCCCGAGCTCGCCGTCATTACCCCGATCGACTTCGATCACGAGGCCTTTCTCGGTAAGGCCGCGTCTGCCATCTCGGCGGAGAAGGCCGGTATCCTGAAGTCCGGCGTCCCCGCAGTCTTCAGCCCCCAGCGTCCGGAGGCCCGCGAGGTACTGGAGGCCCGGGCCCTCGAGCTGGACATTCCGGTCGTGCGCGTGGAGGCGGAGTGGCGGGCCGAGGACGTCACCCACACGGAGGGCCGCTACCGCTTCACCGCCTCCCACTGCTCGGGCCTGCGCTTCCCCCTGCTCCTGGGACTCGCGGGTGAGCACCAGGTGACCAACGCTCTGACCGCCGTGGCCGCCCTGCACCGGCTGGGCGTCGCGCCCGAGAACATCGCGAGCGGCGTCGAGCAGGCTCGCTGGCCGGGGCGTCTCGAAACCGCGGGCCGCGACCCCCTCGTGCTGCTGGATGGCGCCCACAACCCGGCCGGAGCGCGGGCGCTGGCGCGCTACCTCGAGGAGCATCTTTCCCGCCGCCGCATCTGGCTCGTCTACGCGGCGATGCGCGACAAGGCCGTCGACGAAGTAGCCGGCCTGCTGTTCCCCCTCGCCCACGAGGTGCTGCTGACCCGCGTGGCGCAGTCGCGCGCGCTCGGCGCCGAGACGCTGGCCGAGATCGCCGGACACCATCACCCGCGTGTCCGGATCACGGCGGGCCTGGCCGAAGCGCTGGCTGCCGCCCGCGCCGCGGCCTCCCCGGAGGACGTTATCCTGATCACGGGCTCGCTCTTTCTGGTCGCCGAGGCCAAGGTCTTGTTGAGCAACTCGTGATGCTGGCCCTGCTGCGCTCGCTCCTCTTCACCGACCCGATGATTTTCGCCGTGACGATCGCCATGGGAGTGCTCTCTCTTCTAGCTTCCGCGGTCGACGGTACGGGGCGGCTCCAGCACGCCATCGCGCGCCGTTGGGCTCGGATGTTGCTGGGGATTTGTGGGGCCCGGGTCACCGTGCGGGGAGCGGAGAACCTCAAGCCCGGCACCGCCTACGTGTTTTGCTCGAACCACCTCAGCCTGATCGATACGCCGCTCATTTTCGGCTACCTGCCCTGGGAATTCCGCATCCTGGCCCGCTCCGGCCTGTGGAAGATCCCGTTTCTGGGCTGGCATTTACGCCGGGCTGGACACATGCCAGTCGTACGAGACGACGTCCGGGCATCCGTAAGAAATATTACATATGCGGCCCGCCGGGGGGCCGAGGGTACCTCAGTTTTCGTCTTTCCGGAGGGTGGCCGCAGTCCCGACGGACGGACCCAGGAGTTCCGCGCCGGCGCGGCCTATATTGCCATCCGAGCCGGAGCCCCGTTGGTCCCCATGGGCATCGTGGGAACTCGCGACGTGCATAAGCTGGGCTCAGTGGTAGTCCGCCCGGGGTCCGTAGAGTTGCGGATCGGCCGCCCGCTCCCCACGACGGGACTCACCAGCCGCGATGCCCGTACCCTCATGGAGCAAACCCGCCAACACGTATCGGAGCTGCTCGAACCCCACGGCAGTCCAGCCTACCAGTAGACCGGTCCCACACTTAGGGGTGGTGCTCGGGATTAGGCGGCGAAGCATTTTTTGCGGTTTGCTAACCCGTGATGGGGTCTCCAACGTCTATACTGGTGAACTTCTATGGGGACCAAGAGATCTAAGGAAGGGTCTGCCTCAAAGCGCGGCAAGACTGCGGGCTGGCTGCTGGTAGTACTGCTCGGGGGCGGGGGCATTTATGCCTCCTTCCACTTCACCAATCCGCCTCCGGTGGAAGTGGCCACGGCCCGGGTGCGCCGCGGCGAGTTCGTGATGAGCGTGCGCGGACGCGGTGAGGTTAAGAGCGCCCGCTCGGCTTTGATCATCACGCCCCGAACCCCGGATGCCCGGATTGTCAAGCTGGCCACCGCCGGCCAGCCCATCAAGAAGGGGGAAGTAGTCGTCGAGTTCGACCCGGTCACCCAGGAGCAGCAATTCATCGAGCGCAACTCCGACGTGCGCCGCGCCGATAGCGAGATCGCCCAGACCCAGGCCGTGCACCGGATCGCCAACGATCAGGACGAGCTGTTGGTCCTGCAGACCGAGTACAACCTCGAGCGGGCCAAACTCGAAGCCAGCAAGCAGGAGATTCTCTCGGAGATCCAGGGCGCCAAGAACAAAATTGACGTGACCGTGGCGGAGGGTGAGGTCGGCCGGGTAGGCGCCACCGTAAAGAATCGCCACAACGCCCAGAAGGCAGAACTGGTCAACCTCGACGAACGCAAGGACAAGGCCTTGCGGGACATCAAGCGGGCCCAAGGATACCTGGAAGGCATGGTGCTGCGTGCCCCGGTGGATGGTATTGCTGTGATCCTGCCGAACTTCCGCGCCGGCGGCTCGTTCGGCCAGGCGCCGCCGCCGTTCAAAGAGGGAGACCGCTCCTGGCCGGGCGCCGCCATCATCGAGATTCCCGACATGTCGGAGCTGCAGGTCGAGTTCCGGATCGAAGAGATCGACCGCGGCTTGCTGAAAATGGGCCAGCCGGTGGTGATGCACATCGATGCCGTACCCGACCTGGAGCTTGAAGGCAATCTGAGTTGGATCAGCCCCATCGCGCAACTGATTTTCACGACCTTCCCGCCGCAGAAGACGTTTCCGGCCAAGGCGACCATCAAGAAGCTCGATCCACGGTTGCGGCCCGGCATGAGCGCCACCGCGGAGGTCATCATCGAGCGCCAGCCCAATGCGCTGATGATTCCGCTCAAGGCCAGCCTGGAGCTGGACGGAAAGCCCGGCGTCTTTGTGCAGCGCGGCAATCGCTACGAGCGCCACACGATCCAGGCCGGCAAGCGCAATCTCAACGATCTAGTAGTGCTGGGGGGCCTGACCGAAGGCCAGTCCGTGGCTCTGGAGAATCCGGAAGAAGCGGCCCGGAAACAGAGCAAGCGCTAAAGAGCCATGCGAAAGTTCGTGACCCGACTGATTCTTCTCGCGGCCGTGGCGGGCGTCGCCGGAATGGGTTACTACATAATCCACAAGATGCCCGAGAAGAAGCTGGAGATTCCGATCACCCAGGTAAAACGGGGCGATTTGACCTTGCGGACGTTCGTGCGCGGCGAGTTGCAGGCGGTCCGCTCGGTGGTGCTCTCCGCGCCCAACCTAGGCGCCAGCACCCAGATCACGGATCTCGCCCCGCCCGGAGCTCTGGCGCAGATCAAGGACCTGGTGGTCGAGTTTGATGACGCCGAGTTGCAAACCAGTCTCAAGGAAGAGGAGCTAAACGTCACTCAGACCGAGGAGTTGCTTAAGAAAGCCGAGGCGGACCAGCTCATCCGCCGCAACCAGGATCAGGTGGACCTGCTCCGGGCCCGCTATGCCGTGCGGCGCGCGCAGCTCGAAGTGCAACGGAACGAGCTGATGTCGAAAATCGACGCCCGCAAAAACGAACTGACCCTGGAAGAAACCAAACAAGCGCTCGCCAAGCTCGAAGACGACGTCAAGTCGCGACTGCAACAGGGAGAGGCCGAGCTCGCCGTGCTGCGCGAGCAGCGGCGGCGCGCCCAACTCGAAGTCAACCGGGTGCGGACGCGCCTGGCGCAAACGCGGGTTCTCTCGCCCATCAGCGGACTGGTATCGGTCAAGGAAAACCGCTCGGGGAACTTCAATTTCGGCCAGGCCGCGCCGGAGATTCGCGAAGGCGACCAGATCAACCCGGGCACCCCGGTCGCCGAGATTCTGGATCTCTCCGAGATGAATCTCATGACCCGGGTGAACGAGATTGAGCGCGCCAATCTGCACGAAGGCCAGGAAGTTCTGATCCAACTGGATGCCTTGGCGGGCAAGGTCGTGCATGGGAAAATCAAGACCCTGAGTGGCACGGCCAGCTCTAACGTTTTTTCGTCCGATCCGACCAAGCGCTTTGACTGCTTCATCGCCGTGGATATGAAGGAGGTGCTCGGCTATGTGGGAGCGAGCCCTCAGCAGATCGACCGCTTGATGGCGGTGGCCGCGGAAAATGCCAAACGCTTCGCTTCCGGCGCGGTCACCGGCAGTTCCTCGATGTTGGGAGGCTTCGGCGGACCCGTCGGCGGGCCAGGGGGCGGATTCCAGGCGTTTGGACCGGGCGGTGGCGATAATAGTCCGGGTGCCGGAGACCAGCCGGGCGGACCGGACGGCGCGCCGGGTGGAGGCCGTGGTCGTCCGGGCGGCAAGACCGGCGGCAAGGCAGGGGGCGGTGGTGGCGCGGGCCGCGGCTTGGCCAGTATGACCCCCGAGGAACGACAGAAGTTTGTGGACCAACTGGCGCAGGGCGGCGGAGGTGGTGGAGGCGGTCGCGGCGGCCGGGGCAAGGGTTCCGGTGGTCCGGGCGGTCCGCAGGCCCCCCTGCCCACGTTACCGGGAAGTCCCGCCGGTCCGGCGGCGGAGCCCGATCTGTCGTCCCTCTCGCTGCGCCAGTCGATCTTCCAGGGCTTCACCGCGGACGACCGCGAGAAGGCCCAATTGCCCCAGCCGCCCGGGGAACACTCGATGACCGACGTTTTGCTGCGTCCGGGATTGCTCGGGCAGGCCGAAATCATCGTGCAGAAGATTCCGAATGTTCTCTACCTCCCGCAACAGGCGATTTTTGAGAAGAACAACCAGGACGTGGTATTTGTCCGGGTCGGCGACCGCTTCGAGCCGCGCCGGGTGAAGCTGGGCGGACGCACCGAGTCCCAGATCGCCGTCTTGGAGGGAGTGAAGGAAGGCGATACAGTGGCCTTGATCGACATGGAAGCGGGGCGCAACCCGCAAAAGAAGGAGAAAGGCTCCAAGAGCAAGTCCCAAGGGGGAGGCCTGCCTTCCCCACAGGCCCGCCTGGAACGGCCAGCCGGTCTTCGGGAGCGGGTCTGATGCGCAATCTCATTTCCCGCTACTTGCCCGAGTTGTGGATGGGGCTGTCGAGCCTCATGGTCCACAAGCTGCGCTCCCTGCTCACCATGTTAGGCATGATCTTCGGAGTGGGCGCCGTGGTGGCCATGCTCTCGATTACGGCGGGCGCCCAAAAAGAGATGCTCCGTTTCATCGAGATGCTGGGGGTAAACAACATCATTGTGGAGGCCCGTGAGGCCCAGGACCGCGACGAACTGCAGGCCGTGCGCCAGATTTCTCCGGGACTGAGCTTCCGCGACTACCGCGCCGTCGAGGAGAACGTGCAGGGCGTGCTGGCCATGACGCCCCGGAAGCGCTTCAAGCCGACTCGGACTTTTCCCAAGACCACTCAGGAACTGCCCCAACTGATCGGTGTGCTGCCAAACTATCCGCAGATCAACAGTTTCACGCTCGTGGCCGGCCGCTTCTTCACGGCAGAGGAAAACGAGGCTTCGGCTCAGGTCTGCGTGCTCGGGGAGGCCGCGAAAGTGAGCCTGCTCGGCTACGGCGAGGCCGTGGGCAGCTACATCAAAATCAACGACACCTGGCTCCAGGTGGTGGGCGTGATGGCGCCCCAGGCCACCGCCGATTCGGATGTCGAGGGCGTGCAGTCGAGCGACCGCAACAACCAGGTAATCGCACCGCTGAACACCGTCATGCGGCGGTTCGATGACAACAACAGCTATCTCAAGGATGAAATCGACGGCATTTTCATGCGCATGAACGCCGGCCTCGATTCGATTGAGACGGCCGAGGTGGTGCGCACCATCCTGACCGCCACCCACAAGGACGCCGGCGATTTCACCGTCGTCGTGCCGGCCGGGCTGCTCGAAGAGCGCCGCCGCACCCAGTTTATCTTCGAAGTGGTCATGATCTGCATCGCCGGCATTTCGCTGCTGGTCGGCGGCATCGGCATTATGAATATCATGCTCGCCACGGTCCTGGAACGCACGCGTGAGATTGGGATTCGCCGGGCCATTGGAGCCCGCCAGGTCGATATCATCCGGCAGTTCCTGATTGAGGCCATCCTGATCTCGATCGTAGGCGGTCTGATCGGGATTGCGGCGGGGTTCAGCGGCTCGCGCATCATCGCGTTGATTGCCGGGTGGTCTACCGTAGTAACCGCCACTTCGATCTTTGTCGCCTTTGGAGTTTCCGTGTTCATTGGCCTGCTGTTCGGCATCTATCCGGCGGTGCAGGCCGCGCGGCTGGACCCGGTCGAAGCTATTCGCTACGAGTAGCCCGCCCGCTGTGTTTGTGTAGGGGCAGGCTTCAGCCTGCCCGTGTTCGGGGCAGCCTAAAGGCCGCCCCCACATGTGTTTCCTCCACAGCCTGTGCCCTGCCACCTATCCCCTGTGTTTTCAGCTCCGCCCTGCTACCCCCACCCCCCAGGTTTCTTGCAAACACTGATTCCAAAGGAGATGAGACCCGCATACTTTGTAATGCGCACATTCCAAGACACTTGCGGGGCCGATTCCTTTTGGTTTTTGCCGTGCATTTGCTCATTCCAAAGACCTTAAGACCCGAACTCCGCCCGCCTACGCGGGCTCTGCTCCAGGCGGGCAGGCGGCAGAATCTTCGCAGGGGCCGTACTCCATTTTAGCGCAGCGGTGAGGATCAAAGAGAAATGGGTGTATTCGAACGTCGTCTAGGGCCGATAACAGCAAGAAAGCTCAGGGCCGAGGGGAGTGAACAACGGAGTGGAAAACAGGGTGAACATGAACCTTCCCACCCTTCTCGCCCAGTGCGCGAGAAGGAAGAGACACCCGGCATGATGCCTTCCATTCTCACAACCTCCACTCCAACTCTCTACACCAGAAAGACTTAACCTTTTTCTGTTCGATTCGCCGTCTTGCACCGAGTTGCGGCAAGATGCTCATGGAGTCCCGACAAAAGTCCCGACACTACCCATCGGCAATGTCAGTGCTGATGCCGCCAACCAGGTCTGCTATGCTGCGCAGGACGGCCAAGACTTCAGGGTGAATCTCGTCTGGTCTCATTGCCTCAGCAACTAGAAAATAATCTTCCTTTTCCAAGGTATATCCGGCCGCGTCGAACATCTGAGGCAATAACTCTTTTGAGGCCCGAACAGTAGTTACCGTGGCGTTGTCAGTCAAAGGATTATCAAATGTCTGTGGAGGCAGCTGACTCCTCAGGTGGACGATTGCAGCGTCGGCCGCCGCAGAAGAAAACAAATCCCCAGGGTCTCGAACAAGAAACCTGCGTATCGCATTGGGGACAAGGAGATAGTTTTCGACCTCATATCTCGTCCACCTGTGAATAGTCAAACCAGTTCCTTCGATTTCGTGTCTTGGAAGATTTCGATTGTCCCCATCTAACAGTAGCAAGCCTTGGAGTTGAGGGTGTATTGCACGGAGGGCGAAGAGATGCTCCCTTGCCTCTCGTGGATTGCGGCCCTCGTTAGAGTGGAAAAAGGAACTTTCGAAAAACTTCGATGCAGCGTGGTTTGTTACGCGCGCCCACGCTTTCAAGATTTTGAAGTCCGATTCACCCTCACAGTACAAGATTTGCCGACCCTGCTCGGCAAGAAGCAGGTCTAGAGTGGTGAGGCGCTTCATTGCCTCTCTTACTTGGTCTCTCTGGTCGTCTCGAACGAGCTTGTGCGGATTCCCCAGGAACGAGATGACCCTCGAAGGCGAAGTACCGTCAAGGATAACCTCTGAATGCGTGGCCACTATGAGTTGACACTCTCTCTTTGATGCGACTTGGCGCAATCGGTCGTAGATCTGTCTCTGAAGAATGACGTGAAGATGGGCATCGGGTTCATCGAGCAGCAGTACCGATGCTGGCCTGGCATAAAAATAGGAAAGAAGGATCAA
>JBGPDC010000188.1:0-11022 GCA_041482115.1 Terriglobia bacterium
AACAGTGTTTTGCGAACGGCTGCTGCACGCTGGCACTTTTTTTAGGGGCCGACCCTTTAACCCCGCAGCCGTCGATTGCCTCAGCGCACCGCCAGCGTCACCGTATTACTCGGCGCGCCGTTTTGCAGCAGCACCAGCGTAGCCGCCGGACTCGGTTCCACACCCGGCGGCACCTGGACGTTCACTTGATACAGCCCCACAAAACCCGGCGCCAGCCCCGCAAACTGCACCGCCGCGTCGCGTCCCCCGATTCTCGCCTCTACCGGCGTCACCACCCGCGACAGCGGTAGCCCCGGGGCCGCCGCTCCCGTCGCCACCGCCGGATTCACTTCTCCCAGCCCCGTCGCATACACCACCACCACGTCTCCCGCCCGCGCCGGATTCGCCCCCTCCGCCAGCACGAAGCCATTGGGACGGGTCAGAAAAATCAACCCCTGCCCGCGACCCGACAAATCCAGCGTAAAGATCGCCGGTTGCGCCGGCGCCACCGTGATATTCTCCGGCACCGAGTAGCTGTCCCCCCGCCGCACCACCACCTGATGCTGCGCATTCGTCTGAATTCCATACGGGATCACCGCGTTCACCTGCTGGCCGCTAACATAGAGCAGCGGCAGCGGCTGCCCCGCCATAGCCGCCGTCACGCCCCCCAGTTCGGTCTGCAAGGGCAGCGTCTTGGCCTGCGCCTCGCCGTCCGACAGCCGGCTCCCAAAGATGGAAACGATGCTCCCCGGAGCCGTCACCGCCTGCGGACCGAAGCTCGCCGCGTTTACCAGGGCCGCCTGCCCCACTACCGGCACGCTCGGATTCGCCTGCACCCCCACCGTCGCCTGCACCGTTCCGCGCACCCGGAGGTCTGGAATCTGCGCCGTCACCGTCACCGTCACGCCCGCCGTCGCGCTGCGGCGCGGCTGCCAGGTGCCGCTCCATCTCCCTTCGCCCAGCGGCGCCAGCGGCAGCGCCCCGTCCCCGTTGCTGAAGGCTGCCACCACCGACCCCCGCACCATCGGATCGCCGCAGTCGTCCACTACCTTCACCTCCACCGGCGTCGGCCAGCCCGCCACCGCCGTCGAGTTCGCTGCCAACACGGTGAACAGCGGCAGCAGCGTCGTCGGCACGCACCCCTCCGCCCCCACCACTCCTTTTGTTGTGCCGTTCCCTAACAGCACCGACAGCAGGTTCACCGCCTGCACCGAGCCATCCGCGAACAGCAGTGTCACCACCCCGCGCCGGATCCCCGGTGTCAGAATCGTCGTGTCGGTCTGTACCACCAGCCGCGTCGGACGCGCCGGTGACACCGTCTCGCTCACCGGCACGCTCACGAACCAGTCTTTCCCGTCCAGCGTCAGCCGTCCCGAGGTGAACGAGAGCGGCGTGTCGGTCAAGTTCGAGATCAACACCTCCTGCGAGCCCGGCGGACTCGTCCCCGCCACCGACGCAAAGATCAGCCCCGTCGGCCGTACCACCGGCCCCGGGTTGCTGCCCGCCGGCAGCACCTTCAGCACCACCGAGACCACTTGCGGCGAGTTATCGGCCCCCGGCGCCACGACGCGAATCTGCCCGTAGTAATCCCCTGGCGCCAGCCCCGCCGGTTGCACCCCCACCTCCACCAGCGGCACCTTGAGCGCCCCCGCCTCGCTCGTTCCGCTGGCAGGCGAAACCGTCAGCCAGTTCGCGCCGCCCGACAGCGTCGATCTCACCGCCGTCCAGGCCATCGCGCCCTGCCGCGTGTTGAGGACCCCGAAGGTCTGCGGCGGCACCACGCCGCCGCCGGCGACGGCCGTAAAGGTCAACCCCGTCTGCGACAGCAGGATCGTCTGCCGCACCGCGCTGACCGTCATCGTCACCGGCACCGTCACGCCCTGCCCGGCCAGCGGGCTCGTAATCAGGACGCGGCCCGTGTAAGTCCCCGCGCCGAGTCCCGCCGGGTTGGCTGCGACCGTCAACGCTACGGGGACACCCGAAGTGAGGCTCCCGCCGGGTGGCGCCGCGCTCAACCAGCGCCCGCCGGAATCGGTCGCCACGGAAACCGCAAATTCGAGCGTCCCGCTGCCGCGATTCGCCACCGTCAGCGGTGCGCTGCCCGGTGCGGCCCCCTGGTTCAGCGCGAACGACAGCCCCGCCGACTCCGTCACCAGCCGCGGCGGATTGGCAGCGCTGACCGTGAGTGAGACCTCCACCGTCTGAGTATTCGGGCGCGTCCGGCGCGGTGATGGTAATGGTTCCCCGGTACGTGCCGGGCGTCAATCCCAGCGGGGCCACCGCAATATTGATCGTCGCCGGAGTCGACCCGGCCGGCGGGGAGATGCTCAACCACGCACCGCCGCTGGACGCCGCGGTAAACGCCAACCCCGTCACCGGGCTCGAGATGGTGACCTGCCGGGGGGCGACCTCCGTCGCGTCTGCGGTGGCGGTGAACGTCACGGCGCCCGGCCCGGCGGAAATGGGTGGCGGCGCGGCCAGGACCTTCCGAATACGGTCATTATTGGTGTCGGCAACGCACACATTGCCGCTGGCGTCCACCGTCAACCCCATGGAGCCGCTGGAGATGGGGTGACCGAACAGGGCGCTCAGGGCCGGGCCGCCATCGCCACTGTAGCCAACCCCAGTGCCGGCAATCCGTTCAGCAACTCCGGTTGCATTCACCTTGAAAACGGCTCCAATCGCAGAAACATAGAGGTTGCCGGCCGAGTCCACCGCAACCGCGTTCGGCGGCGTTGATATGCCCGCTTGGTTTAGCGGCAAAGACGCCCCCGCAGTGTCAATGATGCCGTTGGCAGTAACCCTGCGAACGCCGCTACTACTGATCTGTTCGGTAATGTAAACATTGCCCGCCGGATCGACGGCGACGCTGGCCGGAGAGCTCAGAGATGCCTGGAGAGCCGAACCGCCGTCGCCGGACGAGACCGGGACGCCGTTCCCCGCAATAGTGGAGATCACTCCATCCGCGCTGACCTTGCGAACCCGGTTATTGCCGGAGTCGGCAATGTAGAGGTTCCCGGCGCGGTCCAGCGTAATGCCAGTTGGAAACATAAGCCCGGCGCTCGTCGCCGGCCCGCCATCCCCCGAAAACCCCCTACTCCCCCCCGCCACCGTGCTGATGATCCCCGCCGGAGTGACTTTGCGGATACGATTGACGTTGGCGTCCGAGAAGTAGACGTTGCCCGCCGCGTCCACGGCGATGCCGAAGGGGCGAGCCAAGGTGGCGCGAATCGCCGGGCCGTTGTCACCGCTAGAGCCTTGGGTTCCGTTACCGGCGAATGTCGTAATCCCGCCCGCGGGACTTACTTTGAGAATCCGGTAGTTGGAGCCGTCCGCGATATAAAGGTTGCCGGCCGCATCCAGGGCCACGCCGGTAGGCTGGCTGAGCGACGCGTTCGTAGCTGGACCGCCGTCGCCGGAAAAGTTAACCCGGCCCGTGCCCGCGATGGTCGTGATGATCCCAGACGGATCGACCCGGCGAACTAGCGCGTTCCGGTTGTCCGTGATGTAGAGGGCCCCCTCCTGCAGGGCGATGCACATAGGATTAAGGGAAACCGCCGTCGCCGGTCCTCCGTCGCCGGGTTGAAGGCTTCCCCCGCCCACCACCGTTGTGATGATTCCATTCGGGAGGATCTTTCGGACGCGCTGGCTGCCGGTGGTGACGTACAGGGTCCCGTCCGCACTCACGGCGAGGCCGTTGGGACCCGGCAGCGGTTCATCCACCGCCAGGACCCCGTCCGTGAAGGTTGGCGACCCACTTCCGTTGCCGGTTACGGTGGTAATGATTCCGCTGGGGGACACTTTCCGCAACCGGTTATTCAGGAACTCAATGAAGTAGATGTTCCCGGCGCTATCCACACCCACGTCGCTGGGACCATTGAGGGAGGCAGCCGTGGCCGGCCCGTTGTCTCCAGAAAATCCTGCCATGCCGTTGCCGGCCACGGTTGTAATCATGCCGCTGGTATCAACCCGGCGAATGCGGTGGGCGGAGGCGTCGGCAATATACAGGTTTCCGGCATCATCCATTCCCACGCCTCTCGGCCTTAACAATTGGGCGTCGGTGGCCAAGCCGCCATCCCCTGCCGATCCGAGCGTGCCGTTGCCTGCCACCGTGCTGATGGTGCCGTCGGGGCTTAGCTTGCGGATCCGGGAATTCAACGCATCCGCAATGTACAGGTTCCCACTCCGGTCTAATGTCAAGCCGCCAGGGCTGTTCAGCGACGCGCTGGTAGCGGGTCCGCCGTCGCCGGAGAAGGCCGCAATCCCATTGCCTGCCACGACCGTAAGCCGGCCGGAAGGAGCGATCTTCACAACGATGTTGTAGGTCTCATCCGCTACGTAGACGTTGCCGGAGGCGTCCACTGTGACTCCGGTGAGCTGCACCAGCGCCGCGCTGCTGGCCGGGCCGCCATCTCCCCGGAAGATGCGCCCGTTCCCGGCGATGGTGGTGATGAGGCCTTGGGCATAGGAAGGCCCGCCAGGCGCCACGAATAGCGCCGCCGCAACCAGTGCCCTGGCCCAAGATATACGACTTTGGATGGCCGACCCCAGAACGCCCCAAATCCTAGCAATTTCGCCGGGCCGGAGCAACCGCGCTCGCTCCCTCGACGGGCTCACCCGTGAGGGAGTCGCCGTGGACGTTCACTAGATGCATATCTACCCCTTACTCCGCCACGACGATGGATGTAAGTTGCCAGTTATATCGGCACGAACATTCGGACAGTTTTTCCGCCGGGCTGCGGCTTTACCCAACCTCCAGGTGCGCTCCAGCGTGAGCGCCGCAACCTGAGGCGTTATCGCGTCGCCGGCTCGCTCAACTTCCGTTGCAATCGTTTGCGCACTTTAGGCTCGACCGTTCTTTCGAGCGCGGCGCGATAGGCCGTTCGGGCCTCCACCGGGTGGCCGCCAGAGGTCTCAATATCGCCAATTTGCTCGTACGCCGCAGCGTTGCCCGGCTTGCGCTGCAAGGCCTCGCGGAGTTGCTCGAGCGCAGCATCCGGTTGCCGGGCGCGAACCAGAAGTTGTGCCAGCGCGATCCGGGCGGCAACGTAATCCGGACGCAGGCCGACGACCGCCTTATATTCCTCGACAGCCTCTGGAACCCGGTCCAAGCCCGCGAGCGCCTCGGCTAAACTGATACGGGAAGGCAGATACTCCTTCGCACGGACCAGGTTCTCCTGCCACAACGAGATCGCTTCCGCGCTGCGCTGGCGCTGGCTCGCGAACAGGACCGCGAGATTGTGCCGGGCCGCCAGCAGTTCGGGATTCTTATCGAGCGCCAGACGATAAGAGCGTTCGGCTTCATTCGTCTTTCCAGCCGACGCATACAGAAACCCGAGGGCATTGTGAGGCTCGGCCAGGTCCGGCGTGAGGGCCAGGGCCTTACGGTACTGCGTTTCCGCCTCCCGCCGCCGGTTCAAGCGCTGGTAGAGCAGCCCCAGATTATAAGGCAGGTAGGAATACTGCGGCGCCAGGCGCATCGCGTGCTCGTAAGTGCGAATGGCGGCCTCATAGTCGCCGACCTCGCTATATGCCAAGGCCAGATTGTGCAGCGGATACGCCCAATACGGCGCGAGACGCGCGGCGTCCCGGAAACCCTGCACCGCGCGTGTATAGTTGGCCTGCTCCAGGTAAGCAATGCCCAGTGCATTGTAGGAGTAGGCGCCGTTGGGTTCCAGGCGCAAGGCGTGCTCTAGCTGCGCGATGGCGCGCGGGTACTGTTTGTCGAAAATCAGGACGCGCCCGCGGCAGAAAGCCTCGCGGCTCTGCAGCAGCGGCGACTGTGGCGTGAGCACCTGACCGGCTTGGAAGTAGACGGCGCCAGACGCGAACTGATCGCGGCTTTGTGGGATTTGATCGCCGGCCAGATAGCGCAAGAGCGCCTGCTGGCCGCGGTCTTCGATGGCGACGCGCAGGCGGTCCTCGAGGACCAGATATTCCTCGCGGGGCAGTCGGCGCTGCAAGCGCTGCAGAGCCTCGAAGGCGCTATCCGGTGTCTCCGGCAGGATGCGGCCTGCCGCCAGGGCTTCTTCAAATTGCTGCAGATCGTCCGTGGCTCCGGAGCGGCGCGGGGCCGGAGCTGCCTCCTCTCCCGTTGGCGGCCGAGGCAAACCAGGGAGGAACCGGACGGGCCCCTCGTCGGCGGCGTCGGTCAGCTCCGCCACTGTGATGCCCTCTTTTCTCGTGTCCACCAAATCAAGATCCACCGCGAAACTCACTTTCTCAGTGGGAGTCTGCTTGTTCTGAGTGGACTTCCTTACCTGCTGCCGCACATAGTCGATGACTTCTTCGGCCGTTACCATGCCGTCGCCGTTGCCTTGCTTGTCGGCATCGCCATTCAAACCACGGAGCAGAAAGTAGCTGAAGGCGCCATGACCGCCGCCCCAGCGCGGGCCTTCCCGGGAGTACTCGTGGCCGCGGCTGGCGAGAAGACCCAGCAAGTCCCCCTTCTCTTCCAGGAGCGTGCTGACATTGTCGTTCACGGCATTGCTGCGGATGGTTCCTATGATTCCGGCGCGGCAGACATCCACGTAGATCAACATTCGCCCCACTTTGGGCAACTGCCGGCGCATGAGCTCCTGGACGTCCTCCATCGGCAGGGCGGTCGCCGCCAGGTCCTGCGGATCGCTGTCGTGCGTGACGATATAGCCGGCGCTGCGGCCTCCGGATTCGACCACCGTGCCGTGGGCGGCTATGAACAGAATCAAGGTGTCCTTCTTGCCGACCTTTACCTTGAGAAACGTTTCTATCGCCGTGCGGATCGCGGCCGTGGTGGCCTTTTGGTTCGTCAAGACCAGTAACTCGGAATCTCCCAGCCCGCCCCCGCGCGGACTGCGCAGGTACTTCTCGAACAGCTCGGCGTCCGCGTGGGCGAAGCGGAGTTGCTGGTCCTCGATAAGCCGCTGATAGCGGGAGATCCCGATCACCAGCGCGTAGGTCTTGCCCTCTCCGGAAACGGGAGTCTCTTTGGCGGCCTGGGCGGAGATCTCTTCGTGTACGAGTCGCCGCAGCCACTCGGCGTTCGTCCAAGCTTCACCCAAGCGGCCATACTCGGCGGCCGCATCGGCCGAGAGACCGTAGCGGCTGAGCAGCGTGGCACGGGCCAGGCGGGCAGCACCGTCGTCGGCGTTGCGGCTCAGCGCTTGGTCGACAGGAGCCAACTCCGCTTGCAGTGCGTTGCGCTGCGCCTCGGGCAGGGCTTGCAGGCGAGCGGGGAAGCCCTCCGGCGACGCCGGCTGCAGAGCCCGGGTGAGCACGTCGCGATCGTGGCGCCGGCTAGCCGAAGGCGCCTTCTCAACGGGCGGCAGCGTGCAATAAGCGGCTGGCTGTTTCGCGGTGAGGCTGCCTTGGCGCACCCGCCACCGGTTAGCCTCGAACAGAACGTCTCCTCCGGAAGCCAGACTCAAGGAAACTTTCTCTGGGCAGTAGAGGAAAGTGGCGGTCCCCGACTCCGTCAGCAGGACGTCTCCCGCGAACAGAATGTCGCCAGGATACGCCGTCAGGGGAAGCTGGCTCGCGGCGCGTACGATGCTGGCGCCCTCCGCCCTCACCAGGAGGGCGACCGGCTGTTCCCGGCTCGTTTGACCCAGCAAGACTGCCGGCGCGGCCAGGAAAAAGAGCCAGCTCAAGCGCCTCATGAAGCAAAGTATCATACCATTACGTACGGTCTAATCCATGACTTCGTTCGTCCGACAGTTGTTGCTATGGAGTTGTTTGGCCGGCGTCGCGGGCCTCGCTCAAACCACTCAGGGGTTGATCACGGGACGCGTCGTCGATGCGGAAGACGGAACGCCCCTCGACGGCGTACAGGTCAGCTTTCGCAGCGAGGTCTTGAATGTTTCCGGTGCTTCGCGAACCGGCCACCTCGGGTATTACGTCCTGCCGCTGCTGCCGCCGGGCCGCTATCGCATTCGCGTCGAGGCGGACCGCTATCAGGCGCAGGAACTGCAGGAGCTCGACTTGCCGGTCGCGGCGTTCCTGGAGGTGAACTTCCGGCTGCGGCTGCTCGGCGACGTCTGGCAGCAAGGACAGTATCGCGGCGTGTTCCTGCCGGGCACCCAAGCGGTCCTGACGTTCTACGGTCCGGACGTGGACACCAGCCGCTGGAACTCCTTCGAGCGCAGCCGGGGTACCCGAGGCGGCCTGGAATCGACGGTTTCTCAGGTCATCAATCCGCTGCAACTGAGCGAGCTGCCTCTGGCGGGACGGGATGTCTACACGATGCTGGTGACGTTGCCGGGAGTGACTGCCGATACGACGACCGCGCGCGGCTTGGGACTCGCGATCAACGGCCAGCGTCCGTCGGCCTCGAACTTCCTGCTGGACGGCCTGGAAAACAACAACAACTTGGTGACGGGCCCTCTGACTACGGTGGCGCCGGAAGCGGTGCAGGAGTACCGCATTTCCACGAACAATTTCTCCGCGGAGTACGGACGGACGTCGGGGTTCCTGGCCAATGCCATCACGCGGTCGGGCGGGTCCGCGTGGCACGGTCTGGGCTACTACTACCTGAAAAACGAAGCGCTCCACGCGAATGATTTCCAGCGCAATTTCGCCGGCTTGCCGCGCACGCCCGTGCATGAAACGCAGCCTGGCTTCTGGATCGGCGGGCCGGTACGCCGGCAGACTCTCTTCGTGTCGGGGTCTTTCGAGTACCTGCGGAGCCGCAGCCAGGGAGAGCCGCAGGATTTCAGCCTGCCGACGACGGACTACGTCGCGTTCACGCGCCCGGACAGCATCGCCGGGCGTCTGCTGCGGCAGTATCCGGGGCCGGCGTTGAGCGGGCCAGGGTTCACGGCCGATACCAAGATCACTCCGCCAGTATCGGTGGATCGGTATCTGGCTCTGCCTAGGGCCGACTACGTTTCACCGGGCGGGGCGCACCGCCTGCTCGCCCGCGTCGCGCTGGCGGCCTTGCGAAGGCCGGATTTTATCTGGACGCCCTACCCGGACTTCGTCTCCCCGCTCCGGCAGGAAAGCATCAGCGCCGCCCTCAGTCTCACGAGCACACTAAGCCCGCGGTTGACCAACGAGGCACGGCTCGGCTGGAGCCTCGACGATCTGCGGTGGGACCGGGCGCACCCCGAGGTTCCCGTCCTCGCATCGAACGATGCTACGCTGCCGGGCAGTCCGATCTTCTATGGCTACCGGAACCGGAGCCGCGGCTGGGAATTTGCCGACAACATGATCTGGGGCGCCGGCCGGCATGTCGCCAAGGCCGGCGGCGGAGTTTTGCTGCGGAGTCTCACTGGGCACTTGACAGCCGGCCGCGATCCGCAATACATCTTCAGAGATGTGCTCGATTTCGCCTTCGACCGCCCGCGCGCCGTGGACGTTTCGGTAGAACGCCTCGCGCTGCCGGATCTGCGGCTGCCGCAATTTGAGCGCGCGTACCGGCACAACCAGTTCTACTTCTATTTCCAGGATAGTGTCCGGCTCACGTCGCGGCTGACGGTAAACTTCGGCGCGCGCTATGAGCGCTTTAGCGCGCCCTCCAACGTGGGAGCCGTGAAAGACGCCGCGGTCGAGCTGGGCCCCGGCACGACGCTCGCGCAAAAGCTGAGCGGCGCACGCCTGACCTCCCCCGTCGCGGGTGATGCGCAGCTTTACGACGCCGACCACAACGACTGGGCCGCCCGAGTGGGGGTTTCCTACAGCCTGCGCAGCGACGGGCGCACCTTGCTTCGAGCCGCCTACGGGAACTTCTACGACCGTCCCTTTGACAATCTCTGGCAGAACCTCCGCGCCAACAACATCGTCCTGGCGCTGTTTCCCATCGCTAAACCGCAAACAGATTACCTGGCGCCGATCGGAAACTCGCTCAGCCAGTTTCGGAATATTAGATTTGCGCAGGATTTTCCGGACCTGACTCTGTACCAGCCGGGAATCCGTAGCTCTTACACGCACAGCTATTTTGCGGGCGTCGAGCATCAGCTCACGAGCGCCCTCACCGTGCAGGTGAATGGGCTCGGTTCGCTCGGCCGCAAGCTCCTGACCACCGACCTGATCAACCGCGCTTTCAGCGTGTCCGTCGCCCCCGACCAGTTCCTGGCGAATCCGTTTGGACGTTACAGCGCAGCTTTGCCGAATGTGTTGTACCGCGGCAACCAGGGGCTGTCGCAGTACCACGGGCTCGCGGTGTCCCTTCAGGCCCGGACCCGCCGGATGCAAACCCACGTCTCCTACACCTGGAGCCACACCATCGACAACCAGAGCGACCCGCTCCTCTGCGATTTCTTCGATCTCAGCTTTACGCGGATCACGGCGGGTGGCGGCTGCGAGTCGAAGAGCGCCTTTGCGCGGCAGTTCGACAGCCGAGGGGACCGCGGCAACTCGGATTTCGATCAGCGGCACAACCTGGTGATGTTCTCGATTTGGGAACTGCCGCCGGCGTTTTCCGCCTCCCGCGCCGCGCCCGTATTCCGCGGCTGGCGGGCGTCTTCGCTGCTGGCGTTGCGGTCCGGTTTTCCTTACACCGTCAGGGTACCGCCCCAAAGCTCCTTCGACGGCGAGCCGATCGAGAACAATCGGGCTAACCTCCTCAACCCGGCCGGTGTGTCGGCCAACCAGAGCACCGCGCCCGGCGGCCGTCTCCTGCTGAACGCCGCCGCCTTCGCTGAGCCCACTCCCGGGACGCTGGGAAATATGGGCCGCAACAGTCTGATCGGTCCCGGACTATTCAATGTGGACTTGTCACTGAGCCGGTCCTTCGGGCTGCCACAGCTACGGGAAGGAGTCCGGCTGACGGTACGGGCCGACGCCTTCAACCTCCTCAACCATGCGAACCTGAACAATCCCGACGCATTTCTCGGCTCGTCGACCTTCGGTGTGGCGCTCTACGGGAGGCGCGGCCGGACTACGGGCTTTCCAGCCGTGTCGCCGTTGAACGAGACGGCGCGGCAGGTGCAGTTGTTGGTGCGGCTGCTGTTCTGATATGGAGCGACCTGTCAAGCCCCACGTAATTTGAGGGGTTTGGTTTTTAGGCCGGCTTGCCTCCGCAGGAGGAAAGCCGGCCTTTTGTTTTGGTGCAGCAAGCCGTGAAGT
>JBGPDC010000189.1:0-10939 GCA_041482115.1 Terriglobia bacterium
CGTCCAGTGTTATGCTTCTTCATGGCCGGTCTCCTTTTGCACTTCGAGTGCGTATCCATGGGGAGCTTAACGCATCCCGCCGGAGACCGGCCTTCTCATTCCATCTCTGTTGCAGGCTTTCGTTGATTGGGAAGCAGACTAAGCCGCGCGGTTAGCAAGCATAGTTGTGCCCGGCGGGATCACACCACGATCGATCCGATTTCCACCGGTGTGCGCTGGCCGCCGACCACTACTATGCCGCTCTCGGTCACGTGGTGGAACTTGCGGTCGTGGTCGAGGTCGTAGCCGATGGAGGTGTCGGGGGGTACGTGCACGTTCTTGTCGAGGATCGCCCGGCGGACGCGCGCGCGCCGGCCGATGTCGCAGTTGTCCATGAGGATGCAGTCTTCGACGAGGCTGTGGGCGTGGACGTGGACGCGGCGGCCGAGGACGGAGTTCCGCACCGTCCCGCCCGCCAGGATGCAGCCTTCGGAGACGGTCGAGTCGAGCGCCTGACCGCGCCGGCCCTCTTCATCAAAAGTGAATTTGGCGGGCGGCTCGTTGTAGTTGGCCGTGCGCAAGGGCCACTGGCGATTGAAGAGATTCAGCGACGGCGAGACCGAACGGAGATCCATGTTGGCCTCAAAGTAGGCATCGATGGTACCGACGTCCTTCCAGTAGCCGCGATTCTGGGGCGGCTCGCCGGGAATCTCGTTGGTCGAGAAGTCGTAAGCGTAAATGGGGTAGCGCTTGACCAGGTCGGGCAGAATGTTGTGGCCGAAGTCGTGGTTGCTGTCGGGCCGGGCGGCGTCTTCGTAGAGCTCCCGCACCAGCACGCGCGTATCGAAGATGTAGTTGCCCATGGAGGCGAGGGTCCAGCCGGGCCGCCCGGGGATTTCGGGGGGATCGGGCACCTTTTCGCGGAAGCCGAGGATGCGCCAGTCGGGAGCGACTTCCATGGTGCCGAAACCAAGCGCCTCTTCACATCGCACGGGCAGCGCCGACACGGTCCCGGCCGCCCGCTTCTGCTCGTGGAAGTGGATCACCTGGCTGACATCCATGCGGTAGATGTGGTCGGCGCTGAACACCGCCACCAGGTGCGGATCGGCCTGCTCGACCAAGTTGATGTTCTGGAAGATGGCGTCGGACGTGCCCTCGTACCACACCGCGCCTTTCCTCATTTGCGCCGGCACCGGGATGATGAACTGGTTCTTCAGGAGGTTGGCGAACTGCCAGCCGTCGCTCAAGTGCTGGAGCAGCGACTGGCTCTTGAACTGCGTCAGCACGTAGACGGAGAAGATCCCGGAGTTAATGAGGTTGCTGAGGACGAAGTCGACGATGCGGTACTTGCCGCCGAACGGCACGGCCGGTTTGGCGCGCTCCCGGGTCAAAGGATAGAGCCGTTCGCCTTTGCCCCCGGCCAATACGATCCCCAGCACGCGAAGCTTCATGTTCCAGCACTCACTCTAACAGTTGGAGATCCTGGCTCAGCTCCCGGCCGCCGGTAATCTCGACCGCCGGAGCCCGGGATTTCCATTCGTCCAGTTGCGGCTCGGGATCGAATTCCTCGAAGGGCGCCGCCAGCACGAGGTAGGATCCGGGCGGCAGCCCGCCAAAGCGGTATTCGCCTTGCACGCTCGAGCGGCCGGAGCGAAAGCCGCCCAGCCGGGCGCGGTTGCGGGCGTCGAGCGGGTAGCACACCACCGGAACCCCCGCGACCAGCCGGCCGCTCGCGTCGGTCACGTGCCCGCGCACGAGGCCCGCGCGGCGCGCCAGGCGAATCGTGGCGCTCACAGGACGGCCCGGTTGCAGGACAAAACCATCCAGCGCATCGGAGACGCCGACGCGCACCGCATCTAGCGCGTAAGTCTCCGGGGCCACCACGAAGAACCGCCACCGGCCGGGCATCAGTCCGGCGGCCCGGTAGACGCCGGGACCGGCCGCTTCCGCTTTCACCGGCGCCGTACGCGCCGCATTCTCCACCCGCGCCAGGAACACGAGAATCTGCGGATCGCTCACCGCCGCGCCATTCTCATCGGAGAGGCGGACCTGCACGTCCGGAGCGGGGGCCGTTTCGAGCATCAGTCCCTCGACGTCGCCGAGCAGGTCGAGCGACTGATAGGAAGCGAGGCGCCCCTGCGCGGAGCGGACCTCGGCCACCAGCGTGTAGCGTCCGGGCACGATACCGGCAAACGCAAACTGTCCGCCCGGCCCGGCGGTGGCCTGGCGGCTATCCTCGTCGCGGAACAGCGTAACCGTGACCTCGGCGTCGCGGATTTTCGACGCCGCCGGGACGCTGCCGGCGAGCCGCGCGAGATGTCCGGCGACCGGTTGCACGCGCAGGCTGGGGGTCTCGGAATCGAGGTCCACCTTCACAAGCTGCGCGTCGGCGCGGTTGGCCACGCCGGGATAGTAAGTGGGGAGGTAGCCGGTGCCGTCCTCCATCTCGCGGGCGGCAGTGGTCACGTAGTAGCGGCCGGGACGCAGGCCGGCGATGCGGAAGGCGCCCCGGTCGTCGGTGATGCCGGCCGAGGAGACCCGTCCGGTCAGTCCCTTGGCATCGGCCGTGATCGCCTGGACCGTAACGTTAGGGAAGCCCTCGCCGTTTTCATCGAGCACCACGCCGGTGACCGCGCCGAGGCGGTGCAACTTAACGTCGGCCGTGACGGCCGCGCCGGGGGCCAGCTCAATCGTGAGGCCGGTGTAGTTCCAGGTCTTCTGTCCGAAACGGCCGGTGAGAAAATTCGCGCGGCTGGCCCGGAGGGCATAGTAGCCGGCGGTCAGGCCCGTGAAAAGATACCGGCCCCGGCGGTCGGCAGTGACGGTCTGCACTGGCGAGCCGTCGGCGAAGGCCAGAGTCACGCTGCTGCCGGCGAGGGGCGAGCCGCTCGCGATGCTGAGTACGGTTCCGGAGATGGTCCCCGCGGGCTGGGCCAGGAGGGCCGCGGCCCCGGCCAGCAGCAGCACCGTCACCACGAACAACCGACGAAGGGCCCTCATGCCGACTTCCACCGCTTCACGATCTGCTCCACCACCAGCTTGCCTCGCTCATAGGCCTCGTGGTATTGAACTTTCTTCTCGTCCGCGGTCAGACCCCGGCCGAGGCGCTGGTAGCGGTCGAGGCCGAGGCCGACTACGTAAGTGCCCGCGTAGGCGATGGAGGCCTTGGCGAGCAATCCGCCGCCGAAGGGAATTTTCGAGACCAGCTCGCGCGCCAGCGCCCGCCAGCCGAAGGCCGACGTCACGATCGACGCAATCTGGCCGCGCTGTTCCTTATACCCGACCGCAGCGTCGCTCGCGGCGGCGATCAGAAAGGCGAGGCGAATCTGGTTCACCGTGAGGAAGGTCGTGTCGGAGGCAAACTCCCCGACCGACCAGAACAGCGGCAGCACCGTGGGCGCGACATTGGGCAAGGCGGCCGCGGCGGCGAAGAGGGCGTTCTCTTTGGCGATCTTTGAGATGAGCCGCTCGACGACGGGGTCGCGGAAGGGCACGAAGTGGCGCGCCACCGGCACCCACAGGTCCTCGTGGCGGTCGAGGAAGCGGCGGATCACCTCCTGCCCGTGGTCGCCATCGAAGGTGTAAAAGTTCTTCGGCCCCCGCACCCCGGGTTCGGTGAGGCCAAAGTCGCAGCGCTCGAAATCCTCGGGCGTGGCGATTCGCAAGGCGTGCTGTCCGGCCCGGCGGGCCTTACGGTCGGAGACTTGCGGAGGCACCAGAAAGTCCGTCAGGCGCTGCAGGGACTCCTCTTCCACCGCCAGCAGGCCGATTGTGAACGGCTGCTCCGCCATTTCGCGCACGTGGGCCGGATTGAGATTGGCCAGCGCACCCCGAAGCTGTGTGAGTACCGATGCCGACATGCCCGAATTAGCCTGGCCGTTCCGCTCCGCGCGCCCGGAATACTACCTGCAGTCCGTGACGCCACTCCGTTCCGACGCCGATGCGCTCCACTTCCACCTGTGGGGAAAAGTATCGCAGAATCGTCTCCGTTGTGGGGTGGAAATCGAAAGCCGGCGAGACTAGGAGGAGACGAGGCGCCGTGGGCTGCAGTTCCACGCCGGGAAAATATCCCCGCGCCCGGAACCCGCCGCGATCGAGGTGCCATTTCACACGCATCCAGTAATCGAGACCTTGCAGGGGCAGGTGAATATCCTCGGAGGCCTTGAGCTCCAGCACCGCCAGCCGGCCGCTCCGGTCGCACGCCAGCAGGTCGAGGATGCCGCTCTCGACGCCGGCCACCGCCGGGACCTGGGAGTAGATCGGGTCCGCCCGCAGGTTGCCGTCGAGCACGCCCGGGGCGGCCCGGACGAGCGACTCGAGCCACCGCTCCGGCGCGGTCCGGTAGAGCGGATGCTGGCGGTCGTGCGCGTGCGCCGAACGGGCTTGGGCCAGTTCTGCCGCCAGGTCCTCGACGTGGGTGAAGGTGGCGGTGGTCACGGGGCGGTCCTCTTCGAACCCGTAGGTCATCAGGGTAGCCGAAGCACGCGCGAATTCGAGGCCGCGCACCCGCAGCGAGAGCAGACCGTCGGCGCGCGGGACGCACTCCAGGTCGAAGCGGCGGGCGAGCCGGTCGATCCAGGCGGCGATGGGTGGAGAAGGCTCGGGGAGCGGCGGCGCCGGCGGGAGGTGCGTCGCCAGGTTTCCGGAATTGGTCGCCTCCATGCGCGCCGTGGAATTATCCGACGCAAATTCGTAAAGGGCATACTCGGCCTGGGCAGGATCGAGGAACGCCAGGCGGCATCCGGTGACGGCAGAGCGTTTCTGGGGAAGAAAGAGCTTCAGTCCCTGGACCGCGCGACGTTTCTCCCGCGCGCGCAGGTAGTCGAGCCAGATCAAGCCGAAGGAGAGGAGATGGTCGCCGGTGGCGGCGTCGGCGTCGTCGTCCACGCCGATCGCGGCGAAGGCGGACGTCCCACGGGTGAGGAGGGCGCGGGTATAAGCCGGCGACAGGGTATGTTCCAGATCGGCGGCGGCGCTGATTTGCGCGACCTCCCAGCCGCCGAATTCGCGCGCCAGCATCCGGCGGAAGCGCTCGCGAAACTCGAGCCGGCCGGCCTGCCGCTCGAAGTGGGCTCCGGCTCGCGCCAGGTCGAGCACCCACAGCACGGCTTCGGCCCGGCCCAGCCGCTGCACGGCCAGTTCCAGCCGGCCGGGGCGCTCCTCGCGGACCCGCAGCAGCCGCCGCACCAGGTTGGTGGCCTCGCTCCAGGCGTGCAGCACCACGGCCGTGCCATGGATCTCGAGCTCAAACCTCCCCGGCTCGAGCGGAATGGTGCGCTCGCCAGGTTCTAGCACGGCCGGTTCGCGGCAGCCTCGTACGAAGGCCTCGAGGCGGGCCCGCAGGAGCTCAGGCGGCTCGGCGGGCGTTGTGGGAGGGCGGGACCTCATCGCGCAGGTTCCGGTGCAGGAACCAGCTCATGCTCAGTCCGTCAATGTACTTGAAGGGCGCGCGGCCCATCGTGTAGTGACCGCACGGCAGCGTCAGAACCCGGTGCGACAACTGCCGCCGCCGGTAGTGGGCGAGCACCTGCCGGGAATACTTGGGCAGGAAGGAAAGATCATGCCGGCCCCAGATCAGCAGCGAGCGAAACTGGCGGCCCTCCATGCGGTCGAGGTAGCTGGCCGGGCTGATGGCGCGCCAGCAGTCGCGCAAGCGGGGGAGCGTCAGGTGCGTCTCGAGGCCCTCGCGCACGTGACGGGTAGAGAGCCCGGTCCACACCACGTCGGAAAAATAAGTGGAGATGTGGTTGAAGACCCCGGTGCGGACGCGCTGGTCGTGCGCGGCTACCAGAAGAGCAACACAGGAGCCGAGGCTCGTGCCCAGCAGGCCGAGCGTCGTGTAGCCTTGGCCTGCCAGCCAGTCGAGACCCGCCCGGGTGTCCATGACGGCCTGGCGGCAGGCGTGGATCGTGCGGCCCACGTTGCTCGAGACGTGATAATCGGCCCGCTCGAAACCCACCGGCCGACGCAGGTCGTGATACGGGAGCGTCAGGCGGAGGGCGGAGATACCGAACCAGTTGAGCATCCGGCAGAGGCCCATATGGCTTCCGGGGTCGGCATTCCATTGCGGCAGCACGATGACGGCGCGGCGCGATCCGGCCGCGGGCAGGAACTGGGCATGCACCGTGTTGTTTTCGGGATACGGCGTCGCGAGAGGCGTGGAGAAGCGGAGCCAGCCGTTTTCGGTCCGGTAGTCGGTGGGGGGCTGGTAGGAAAAATACTGGTCGCTCGCGGCCAGCGCTGCCTGGTTATGGTCGAGGACGCGGCGCTCCGGGGCCGCGTTGGACGCGGGAGGCTCACCTAACCAGTCGAGACCCCACTCGAACGGACGCACCACGCGGTTGCGGTCGCGCGTGGCGAGCCGGACCTCCCAGCGGTGGATCGCGCGGCGGTAAAGACCTCTCATACTTGCTCGAGGAGCAAGTTACGATCTTAACCGAACCGCGCCAGGAAACGAAAATGCCCCGCACCGTTCTACGGCGCGGGGCATCGCTATGAAACCGTCGACGGAGGCAAACCCGCCTAGCTCAACCTAACCTCAAGGGCTTTCGCCCGCGTCCCCCTCAATCCGCGTTGAATAGGAGCACGCCGGCGACCGTTCGAAGAGTCGTTGAATCTAAAGAGGATGAGTGGCTGGGGAGGCCGGAGTTCTACGGATTCTTGTAGACAGGAACCGGGGCCACTCCGGTATTCTGCAGGAAACACCACTCCCGAGTGGGGTGACTCCGTATTGGAAGGGCCACTGGACATTTGGGAAAGCTCGCGCCCAACAATTGAAGCGAGATACGTCCTGGCCAGAGCAATCCCAGCACCCGGAAATACTAATGATTAAGACCGCGTATACCAAGTGGAGCTTATCGGGCCGATAGAAACTTCCGTCTTGCTCTCGAAGTGCATCGGCCCTACGCTGGAACCGTAAAACTTACTTCCAGAACTCAGTCAGTCGAGTGAGAAGGAGGCAGTATGGGGTCGAACCCTGTTCAGGCCCAAGGGTTAACTTTGTTCCTTGTGGGTTTCGTTCTGATCGCTTGCGGCCTGGCCGGCAGCACGGTTTTTCTGATCGCTGGCCTGGTCGTGGTGGCGGGCTCCTGCGCCCTGTTCCTGCGCTGCAAGCCTTGGGAACACCAGGAAGACTAGCGAAGAGAGTGGAGGATTAACAAGCCATGGTTGCGATGGGAATTCTAGTGACGTTGCTCGGGTTTGTCCTGAGCGTGCTGAGCCTGGCGATTTCGTCCAGCGTCTCAGGTCGTCTGGTGATCGTGCTGGCCGGTCTGGCGGTCTGCCTGATCGGCATTATCGGCATTATCAACCCGGCGTTTGTGAAGAAGGCGATTTGGAGGCAATGACGATGCGAAGAACAGCTCTGCTGCTGGCCGCCGCGTGCGGCCTGAGTCTGGCCACGTGGGCCCAGACGCCAACTCCGGAAGCGCCTCCGCCGGCTGCGGCGCCTGCTGCGGCACCCGCGGCAGCTCCCGCAGCGCCACCAGTTCCCCTCACGGATGCGGACGTTAAGAATATTGCCGCGCCCAAGCCGGAGGCCCGTGCGGCGGGTGATCCGGACGGCGGCCTGACCGGCACGGTATCCGACGTCGCGGTGAGTGATGCAAAGAAAGGTTTGACCATAGCGGATGTCGTAAACCAGGTCGGTCAGGACAAAATCGCCATCAACTTCGTCTGGACTTTGGTTACGGGCTTCCTGGTCATGTTCATGCAAGCCGGCTTCGCCATAGTCGAGACCGGCCTCTGCCGCGCCAAGAACGCCAACCACACCATGATGATGAACTTCATGGTCTACGGCGTGGGCCTGCTGGCCTATTGGCTGATCGGCTTCGCCGTCCAGATGGGCGGCGTCGGCGGAATTGGCAATCTGGGCAACATGCCGGTGCTCAACAAGGAATTCGCCATCACGCTTTTCGGCAAGCCCTTCGGGTTGTTCGGGCAGGGCGGCTACTTCCTGATGCACAACAACACGTACGACGTGGCCGTAATGGTGATCTTCCTGTTCCAGATGGTGTTCATGGATACGGCGTTGACGATCGTGACCGGTTCGGCGGCCGAGCGCTGGAAATATACGGCGTTCATCATCTCGTCGTTCTTCCTGGGAGCGTTTATTTATCCGCTCTTCGCCAACTGGGCCTGGGGCGGCGGTTGGCTGTCCAGCCTGGGCGCCAGCTTTGGGTTAGGCCACGGCTACTGCGACTTCGCGGGGTCGGGCGTGGTGCACGCCGTGGGCGGACTGAGTGCTTTGGCGCTGGCCATCATCGTCGGGCCGCGGATCGGCAAGTTCACCCGCGAGGGCAAACCGCACGCGATCATCGGGCACGACATCGTGTTGGTGCTCCTCGGCTGCTTTATCCTGGCCTTCGGCTGGTTTGGATTCAATCCGGGGTCCACGCTCGGCGCCTCCGGCAATGGCAACCTGCGGATCGGCTCCATTGCGGTGAATACGATGCTGGCGGGTATGGCCGGCAGCTTCGGCGCCATGCTGTATATGTGGATGCGCTATGGCAAGCCCGACGCCTCGATGAGCGGCAACGGGCTGCTGGCCGGCTTGGTGGCGATTACGGCCCCCAGCGGTTTTGTCAACCCCGTTAGCTCGGTGATCATAGGGGTCATTGCCGGAGTGCTAGTCTGCCTCTCGGTGGAGTTCATCGAGAAGGTTATGAAGGTCGACGATCCGGTTGGCGCGATTTCCGTGCACGGCACGAATGGGATCTGGGGCGTCATCTCGGTCGGCCTGTTCGCCGACGGCAAGAGCAACTACGGCGGCTCCTGGAACGGCGTGAATGGCAACGTCACCGGCCTGTTCTACGGGGACGCGGGCCAGCTTGTGGCGCAGCTCATAGGGGTCGCGGCGCTGTTGGGCGGCGTATTCGTGTTTACCTTCGTCACGAATCTGGCGATAGACGCGGTGGTGGGCCAGCGGGTCTCGGCTAAGGCCGAGCTCGAGGGTCTGGACCTGCCCGAAATGGGCGCGCTCGGCTATCCCGAGTTTGAGTTGAAGGCTCGTCCGGTGGCGGTGCAATGACCATGACCCCTGCGATAGCGACCACGGCGCTTGAAACGCCGGTTCGCTCTCTCCCGATACCCTGGCGGGACCCTCACGGGGTCCCGCCGGCCGAACTGGAGCGGCACATCCGCGATTTGGAGGCCGGCTGCGAGCAGGACCCGAAGTCGGCCGACCTGCGTACCTGCCTGGGCATGGCCTACGCCATGAACTTCCAGGTTTATCAATCCATGGACGCTCTCGAAGTGGCGCGCCAGCTCGACGACGAGCATTTCTGGGCGCAGGCCAAGTACGCGGAGCTACTCTACCGGCTGCGGGCACTCGAACGGGCCGAAGAAGAGACCCGGCGCGCGCTCGACCTGGCGGGCAACATGTGGGAATTATCGGTGGCCCGCAAACAATTGCAGGAAATTCGCCGGCTGCGCCGCGAAGGCACGCAAAAGCCGGCCTGGACCAAATCTTTGAAGCAACCCGCCTGGACGCTGGTGCTCCTGATGGCGTTGCTCTTCTCTCTTACGGTGCTCTGGAAATGAAGTGGGGCTTCTTTATTGGCGCTTGTCTGCTGGCGTGGTATTTCCTGCTTTCGGCCGGAGCCCCGCCGCTCACGGTCGCCGTGGGTACGGCCGCGGCTGGATTCCTGACCTGGAGAAAGAGCCGTCCCGCCCACTGAATTCCCGCGCAGGGACATGAGGATTGAAGTTATGAAAAAAGTGGAAGCCATCATACAACCTCACAAGCTGGAAGACGTGAGGGAAGCGCTCAAGATCGCCGGTGTGGACGGCATGACCATTAGCGACGTGCGTGGCCATGGCCGCCAGAAGGGTCACAAGGAAGTGTACCGTGGCCAGGAATACACCGTGGAGCTGTTGCCGAAAGTAAAAATAGAGATGGTGGTACCGGACGGCGTCCTCGATGAGGTCGTAAAAGCACTGGGCGACGCCGCGCGAACCGGGAAGCTGGGTGACGGCAAGATTTTTGTCAGCTCCATTCAGGATGCGGTCCGGATTCGCAATAACGATCGGGGCGAAGGCGCCCTCTAATCCCTCAGTCCCGCGCCCGCTTGCGGTCGAAGACCGCCTTTAGCAGCGGCGGGGTGATGAACGTGGTGAGCATCACCATCAGCACCAGCGCCGAAAACGTGGTCTGAGACAGCACGGGCCGGCCGTTGAGCACCAGGGTGCTGCCGAGCCCGGCGAAAATCAATCCAACTTCGCCGCGCGGGATCATCCCCACACCGATGGCCAGGCGGTCCACGCCGCGTTCCAGAACGCCGACGCCGCAAATTTGTTTCCCGATAATGGCGACCGCCGTGATCAGGGCGGCGAAACCGAGCACCGCTGGAGAGGCAAAGCTCCGCAGGTCTACGCGCAGGCCCATCAGAACAAAAAACACGGGAACCACCAGCGTGGTGATGGGAAACAATAGTTCTTCCACGCGGCGCTCCCCGCGCTCCAGGAAGTCCCGGTAGTGGACCTCGTCGAGGACCACGCCCGCTGCGAACGCCCCCACGATCGGCGCCAGGCCCACCAGGCCGGACAGCGTGGCCAGCGAAAAGCAGAAGCAGACACACACCCCCAGCAGCACGCCCGAGACCTGCAGCCGAGCCGCGTAAGTGAACATACGCTGGGCCCAAAAACGGCCCACGACGACGGCCAGGATCAAAAACAAAGAGGCCTTCGCAACGATCCAAAGAGAGGCCGTCCAGGTGATGCCGCTGTCTCCGCCCCCGGCGGCTGCTGCGGTCACCAGACCGCTCACCACGGCCAGCACGACCAGGCCGATCACATCATCGGCGACCGCCGCCCCCAGAATGATCCGAGCCTCCGTGGTGTTGGCCTTCCCCAGGTCTTTTAGAACGCGAGCCGTGATCCCGACGCTGGTGGCGGTGAGAGTGCCGCCGACAAAGAGGTGGCTCAGCCAGCCGGCTTCGGGAAGGAGCTGCATCGAGACCAG
>JBGPDC010000190.1:0-10779 GCA_041482115.1 Terriglobia bacterium
GGGTGCACGACATGAAAGTGAGAGCAGAGCTGCCCCGTTTCCGAGCCGCGACCGTAAGGGAGCGGTTTTTGAGGCGGCAGTTGGGCTTCGAAGCACCGCTCCCTTACGGTCGCAGCTCGGAATCCGAGCGTAGGGCTACTCTCAGACGGCCCCCGGAAATCAAGGTATTCGGGTGGCTTCTCCCTTTCATGTCGCGCACCCCTCTCGCCGTCCTTCTCCTCGCGATCCTGGGACTGAGCGGCTGCAACCGGCGCACCGAGCTGGTGATCGGGGTGGTCCCCAAGGGGCAAGCGCACATCTTCTGGCAGACGGTCCACGCCGGGGCGGTGGCGGCGGCGCGCGAGCTGGGCGTCGAGATCCGGTGGAACGGGCCGGCAGTGGAAACCGACTTCAGCCGCCAGGTGCAAATTGTCGAGTCGATGATCAACGGGCGCGTGAGCGGCATCGTGCTCGCGCCCACCGACCGCGTGTCGCTGGTGGCGGTGGTCGAGCGGGCGGCGCGCGAAAAGATCCCGGTGAGCATCTTCGATTCGGGCATCGACACGGAGAATTACGTTTCCTTCGTCGCGACCAATAACTACCGCGGCGGCGAGATCGCCGCGCGGCGCGTGGGCCAGATCCTCGGCGGCAAAGGGACCGTCGCCATGGTCATGAACATGCCCGGCAGCGCCTCGACCCAGGAGCGCGAGAAGGGCTTCGAAGATGCCATGGCGAAGGAGTTTCCCGGGATTCAGATCGCCGCGCGGCAGTTCAGCATGTCGGACCGTGCCAAGGCCATGTCCGTGGCGGAAGACATTATGACGGCCAACCCGAAGCTCGACGCCATCTTTGCTTCGAGCGAGCCGAGCACGGTGGGGGCGGTGCAGGCGCTCAAGTCGCGGAAACTCGCCGGCACCGTGAAGCTGGTGGGATTCGACTCGAGCCCCACGCTGCTCGACGACCTGAAGGCCGGGGCCATCGACGCGCTGGTGGTACAAGATCCTTTCAAGATCGGCTACACGGGGGTGCAAACCGTGGTGGCGAAGCTGCGGGGCCAGACTCCTGAGAAGAAGATCGACCTGCAGGCGCGGGTGATCACCGCCCCCGATCTCAGCCAGCCGGACGTGCAGCAGTTGCTGAATCCGGACCTGGATAAGTATTTGAAATGAAAACTGGTGGTATCGCAGGATGTCAGGTTACCAATTGGGCCTGCTAGTTAGCAGCATGCTCTTGCGCTTCGTGTTGGCAGAGGCGGGTTATCGACGCGCCAACCGCACACGATACGAAGTCAGATTTCCGGCGGCGACTTCGCTACGACTTCTGTTTGGGTTAGGCGGACCGTTCCTCTGCTATGTGGCGTGGATGGGCTACCGACAGTCGGGAGGTGTCGGGCTCAGTTTGACGATTGGAGCATTCGGATTGTGCATCTTCTTCAGCGGGCCCAGAGAGATTAAGATAAGTCAGGCAGGAGTTACGCAGAAAAGTTATTTCGGATTTCGAGTGACGAGGATACCCTGGGAGGGCATGGCCGCAAGCCACCTCCCAGAGATTCAGGAACTGTTAGTCGTCGGGCGAGACGGGACTACGATCACTCATACCCAATATCATGTGGCCCAAAATGAGTTTGCAAACGAATTGCGCTTCCGCGGTGTTTTCTTCCACGGCGACAAAGTAGCTTGATCTTCGGTCCGGAATCTGAAACGGTCTCGGATTACTCGATTTCCAGCACGTAGCCCTTCTTCCCCACGTTGACGGCCTTCGTGCGGCCGAGCGTCAATTCAACCCCGGCGCATTCGTGGATGTGGCCGCAGAAGAAGTACTCAGGCTGACGCGTCTGGATAAAGTCCGCGACGGAGTGGCTGCCGGCGTGTCCGTCTTTGCCGATGCGGTCGAGTGCGGTGCCGAGGGGCGGCGCGTGGCAGACCAGGACGAGCGGCCGCAGGTCGGCGAATTTCTCCAGGCGCTGGGCGATTTCCTTTTCGCTGTACTCGCCGGGGGTATGGAAAGGTGTGGGATTCGAGTAGCCGAGTCCGGCAACCCACCACGAGCCGGCCTGCCAGGCCTGTTCGTGGAAATTGCGGAAGCCGAACTTCGTGCAGAATTCGGCGATCTGCGGGGCCGACTCGTGGTTGCCCGGCAGCACCCACACCTTGTCGCCATGCCGCTCCATGATCCGGCCGCACTCGTCGAGCCCGCGGCTCCAGGTGGCCAGGTCGCCGGCGGCGATATACAGGTCGGCGGGGGTCCCCATCGCCACCTCGAGCGCCCGCAGGTCCTGGTGAATATCGGAGAAGATCAGCAACTTCATGGTTACGGCGCGAGCAGCACCTTCTCGCCGCGCCGCGCCGATTCGTAAATGCCGAGAATGATCTCCAGTGACTGGTAGCCTTCTTCGCCGCTGAGCAGCGGCTTGCGGCGGTTTTGGACCGCGCCGCCGAAATCCCGGAACTGCGCCTTGATGGGCTCGATCGAGATCGCCATCGGATCGGCGGCGCCGGAGGCCAGATCGTGTGCGAGCGGAACGTCGGACAGGTCGTCACCCGCGACGTCCCAGGCGGTGAGCTGGTCGGCGGTCATGATGGCCGAGCCCTTGGTGCCGTGAAACTCGACGCGCTCGGGGTAGCCGGGCGCAAAGGCCGTGGAGCCCTGGATCACGCCGGTCGCGCCGCTCGCGAAGCGGACCACGGCGTTGGCCACGTCCTCGGACTCCATCTTGTGCGCGGCGCCCAACTGCCACTGGGCGTAGATCTCGGTGACCGGCCCGGCGATCCACCGCACCAGATCGATGGAGTGAATCGCCTGGTTGATGAGCGCGCCGCCGCCTTCGAGCTCCCAGCCGCCCTTGCCGGGCCGGTCGTAATAGGATTGCGGCCGGTGCCACTTCACGTAGCAATCGGCCTCCAGCAGACGGCCGAGGCGCCCGCCCGTGATGGCCTTATGGAGGAACTTCGAGCCGACATCGAAGCGGTGCTGGCTGACCACTCCCAGCACGATGTTGGCCTTCCGGGCCACTTCGATCATGGTGCGGGCGGTCTCGAGATCGGTGGCGATCGGTTTCTGCACCAGCACGTGCTTGCCGTGGGCGGCGCACTCGGCTACGGCTTGCAGGCGGAAATTCGGGTAGGTGCAGACATCGATGTAGTCGATATTCGGATGGCGGCACAGGTCGCGATAGTCGGCGACGAACTCGCACCCCCAGCGCTCGGCGAACTTCTTGCCCACCTCGGGCATGATGTCGTTGACGGCCACCAGCTTGTAGCCGATCTCCCGGTAGGCCTCGGCGTGCTTGTTGGAAATCGCTCCGGTGCCGATGAGTCCGACGTTCATAACGCCTCCGCTCGTCAAATCTGGAACTCGCGCTTGGCCTTCTCGCTCTTCTCGGCCACGGTGCGGGCCTGCTGCTCTTTGAAAGCGGCCAGCGTGGCTTCCATCTGGGCATCGAAAGCGCCGATGATCTCGGCGGCGAAGATGGCGGCGTTGGTGGCCCCGGCCTTGCCCACGGCCATGGTCGCGACCGGCACGCCCCCCGGCATCTGGACGGTCGAGAGCAGCGAATCCATGCCGGAAAGGGGAGAGCTGGCAATGGGCACGCCGATCACGGGCAGCGTCGTCTCGGCCGCCATCACACCCGCCAGGTGCGCCGCCCCGCCGGCCCCGACAATGATCGCCTTCAGACCCCGCTGCCGCGCCGTGCGGGCGTATTCCGAGGTCCGGACCGGCGAGCGGTGCGCGCTCGTGATCTCGATCTCGAAAGAAATGGAAAACTGCTTCAGCGTCTTCGCGGCCTCGGCCATGATCGGCAGATCCGAGTCGCTGCCCATGACGATGCCGACCTGCGGCCCCGGTTGCTTTGTGTCGCTCATTGGCGCCTTCGTAGTCCTTTCACACCGATGTCACTGCGGTAGTGCATACCTTCAAACTGGATCTTGGCCACCGCCAGGTAGGCGTTGTCGATGGCGGTGGCGAGGTCCTCCCCCGCGGCCGTGACGCCCAGCACGCGGCCGCCCGCCGTCACCAGGGATCCCGCGAGGAACTTCGTGCCGGCATGGAATACCTTGGCCCCCAGGGCTTCGGCGTCGTCGATCCCGAAAATCTCGCGGCCCGATTCGTAGGATCCAGGATAGCCGCCAGAGGCCAGCACCACGCATACGGTCGGTTCCGGCAGCCACTCCGCGGTCTGGCCGGCGAGGCCGCCGCGCGCTGCCGCATCGAGCAGTGGCGCCAGGTCGCTCGAGAGCCGGAACAGCAGGGGCTGGGTCTCCGGATCACCCAGGCGCGCGTTAAACTCCAGCACCTGGGGACCATCAGCCGTCATCATCAGGCCGAAATAGAGGAAACCTTGGTAAGGACACCCCTCCTGCCGGAGACCCTCCAGCACCGGCTCGACGATCTCCCGCAGGACCTTGTCGCGCTGCTCGGCTGTGAGGATGTCGAAGTCGCAGTAGGCGCCCATGCCGCCAGTGTTGGGGCCCTTGTCGTCGTCGTTGACGGCCTTGTGGTCCTGCAGGGGTGGGAACGGATAGTAGTCGCGCCCGTCGGAAAGGACGATAAGGCTGACCTCTTCGCCGGGCAGGAAACGCTCGAGCAGGACCCGCCGCCCGGCTTCGCCGACCATGCCTCCCGCGACCATTAACTCGCCTGCCATCCGCGCCGCCGAGGCCGTGGCGGCCACAATCACGCCTTTGCCCGCGGCCAGGCCGTCGGCCTTGAGCACCACCGGAAAGCCGAAGCGGCCGATCTCGCGGCGCACGTCCTCGGGCGACTCCAGCACCGCAAACTCGGCCGTCGGGATACGGTGCCGGCGCATAAACTCCTTGGCAAAGATCTTGCTGCCTTCGAGACGCGCCGCCGCCTGGCTGGGTCCGACGATGGCGAGACCGCGGGCGCGAAATTCGTCGGTTACACCGGCTACCAGCGGGGCTTCGGGTCCCACCACGGTCAGGTCCGCGCCGATCTCCTGCGCCAGGTCCGCCATCGCCTGCGGCGAGACGATGTCGGCCGGGCGGCACGTGGCCACCTCAGCGATGCCGGCGTTGCCGGGGACGCAGTAGACCTGTTCCGCCAGCGGGCTGGCGCGCAGTTTCCAAGCGAGGGCGTGTTCCCGTCCGCCTCCGCCTACTACTAATATCTTCATGGGAGGGCTGCCTTGCCCGCCGGGGGGCTAATTGCATAGAATAACTGAAACGGCCTCTCTCGGATAGCTCGATGACCCACACCTTTAACGAGCGGTATGACGTCGTGGTGATCGGCGCCGGCCACGCCGGCTGCGAAGCCGCCCTGGCGACGGCACGCATGGGGCTACGCACGGCGCTCGTTACGCTCAACCTCGACCTGATCGCCCAGATGTCGTGCAACCCGGCGGTCGGCGGAATCGCCAAGGGCCACCTGGTCCGCGAGGTTGACGCCCTCGGCGGCGTAATGGGCGTGGTCACCGACGCCGTAGGCATCCAGTTCCGGCTGCTCAACACCAGCCGCGGCCCGGCCGTGTGGTCTCCACGGGCGCAGTGCGACAAGAAGCAGTACCGCATCGAGATGCGGCGCGTGCTCGAGAGCGAGCCGAACCTGGTCATCAAGCAGGCCGAGGTAGTAGATCTGGTGCTGGAAGGCCAGGACGGCGCCGCGTCCCGCCGGGTGCGCGGCGTGGTCTTGCGCGATGGCCGCGTGGTCGCCGCCGAGGCGGTCATCATCACGACGGGAACTTTCCTGAACGGTCTCATCCATTGCGGCGAGCAGATCTACCCGGCGGGACGCAGCGGCGAGCCGCCGTCACAACTGCTGGGCGAGGTGCTGCGCAAAATCGGCTTCCGCTGCGGGCGTCTGAAGACCGGCACGCCGCCGCGCCTGGACGGGCGCTCCATCGACTGGAGCCGCTTCGAGGCCCAACCGGGCGACGCCGAGCCGACGCCGTTCTCGTTCCGCACCGAGAAGATCGACCGGCCGCAGGTGGCGTGCCACATCGCCTTCACCAACGAGGAGACGCACCGCGTGCTGCGCGAGAACCTGCACCGCTCGCCGCTCTACAGCGGCCAGATCAGCGGCGTGGGACCGCGCTACTGCCCCTCGATCGAGGACAAGATCGTCAAGTTTCCCGATAGGCTTCGCCACCAGATTTTCCTCGAGCCCGAGGGACTCGACACCAACGAAATCTACGTCAACGGCATGTCCACCAGCATGCCGATCGACGTGCAGGCGGCGATGGTGCGCTCGGTCGCGGGCCTCGAAAACGCCGAAATGATCCGGCCCGGCTACGCCATCGAGTATGACGCGGTGGACGCCACGGAATTACTGCCGACTCTCGAGACGAAGAAGATCCGTGGCCTCTACCTCGCCGGACAGATCAACGGCACGTCGGGCTACGAGGAGGCCGCGTGCCAGGGGATCATGGCCGGCATCAACGCGGGGGCCGCGATCCGGTCGCTCGCGCCGGTGGTCCTCGACCGCACCCAGGGGTACACCGGCATCCTGATCGACGATCTGATCAGCAAGGGCACCAACGAGCCTTACCGGATGTTCACCTCGCGGGCCGAGTTCCGCCTGCAACTGCGCATCGATAACGCCGACCAGCGCCTCACGCCCATCGGCCGGCGCGTGGGCCTGGTGGGCGACGACGCCTGGGAGAAGTTCTGCGCCAAGCAGGAGCGCCTCGCGCGCGTGCGCCAGTTTCTGGCAGTACATCGTCCGGCGGGCGAGCAGCAGACGCTCGCGCAGCTCTTGAAGCGTCCCGAGGTGACAGTCGAGCAACTGGAGCCGGTGTTTCGCGAGCACCTGCCGGGCGATTACCGCCGGCTCGAGTGCAAGGCCCTCGAAACCGAGATCAAGTACGAGGGCTATCTGCGGCAGCAGCAGCGGCACATCGAACAGCTCCAGCGGGCCGAGAGCCGCCGGATCCCGTCGGAGTTCGCGTTCCATGGCTTGCCGGGCCTGTCGCGCGAGGTGGTCGAGAAGCTGGAGCGGGTGCGTCCGCTGACCCTCGGCCAGGCGGGCCGCATTCCCGGCGTTACCCCGGCCGCCATCTCCATCATCAACGTTTACCTCGATCTGCCGGAGCGCCCGGTTGCCCGAGCTTGACGCGCGCGAACTCGCCTTAGACTCCCTTCCGGAAGCCCCCGCCGTCTTCGCCGTCTGGGCCGGTGACGGCGGCGTCCCCTATCTCGGCAAGACCAGCCGCCTGCGCCGCCGCCTCGCGCGCCTGCTGCGTCCGCCCGAGGGCCGCTCGTCGCGGCTGAACCTCGCAGGCGTCGCCACGCGGGTCGAGTATCATCGCACCGGCTCCAACTTTGAATCGTCGGTGGGGCTTTACGCGCTCGCCCGGCGTCACCGCCCCGAGGACTACCGGCGCTTCCTCAAGCTGCGTCCGCCGGTCTTCCTCAAGCTGAACCTCGCCAACCCCTACCCGCGCTGTTACCTGACCCGCCGGCTCGGCCGCGACCGGGCGCTGTATTACGGTCCCTTCCTCTCGCGGGCGGCGGCGGAGCATTTCGAGAACGCCTTCCTTGACCTGTTCCTGATCCGGCGCTGCACGGAGGAGATCGTGCCCGACCCGGCGCATCCCGGCTGTATTTATGGCGAGATGAGCATGTGCCTGCGTCCGTGCCAGGCGGCGGCAACCCCCGAGCAGTACCGCGCTGAGACCGGTCGGGTGGCGGAGTTTCTCGCCACGCGCGGCGATTCCCTGGTGCGCCAGATTCAGACGGAGCGCGACCGCGCCAGCGCGGAGCTCGAGTTCGAGTCGGCGGCGCGCCTGCACAAGAAGCTCGAAAAGGCCCAGGAAGCGCTGAAGCTGAATGACGACCTGGCCCGCGACCTCGATCACCTCTATGGCGTGGTCCTGCAGCGCTCGGTCGAGCCGGAGGCGGTGGAGCTATGGTTCCTATATCAGGGATACCTGCAGAAGCGGCAGCGGTTCCACCTGGCCGAGTCCGGACGGCCGGTGTCGCTCGACCAGAGGTTGCGCGAGACCCTGTCAACGGTAGACTTCACCAGTCGCTCGCCGCGCGAGCGGGCCGAGCACCTGGCGCTGCTAGTGCGCTGGTACGCGAGTTCGTGGAGAACCGGCGAGCTGCTATTATTCGACGGCCTGGATCGGGTCCCCTACCGGCGGCTGGTCCGGGCGGTGGCGCGGGTGGCGGCGGGTCAGACCCGGGAATCGACGTCGTCCAGAGAAACAGCCACGCCGTTGCAGTAGTAAACGTCGTTCCGCGTCCGGCGTTTTTGGGACGGATCTTTGCTCCACGCGCGAATCCAAAGAGAACCGGGGATCGCCAGCATGAGACCCACGATGACGGCGACTACGATAGAAAAAGTGCTTGTAGCAAACATTGAACCCACCTTGCCGTAATCCATTGGAGCCCCAGTTGCCGCGGCGTACCAATGGGAGAATGGTGGGGATTTGCGATGGGCGGATAGTTGAGGGAGGCCCTGGTACGCAGGATGGTCCTGGGGCGACCTCGTACCGGTACCGAATTGGCTTCCAGTCCTGGGAAAGATGAGGGATGACATGGCGGACGACGGCGCAGAACACCTTGATTCCCAACCCCCAGAGGCGGACGACCTGCTGGCCATGGAGGACGAATCGGATGTAGAGGCCGGCGGTCCCGGACCCGAGCGCCTCGCCCGGATGCTGCTCGGCGCGGGCTCGGGCGGCGTGCTCGGCTTGGTGCTCTCCGGACTGCTCGGCAGTGCGTTCGAAGGCGGCAACGTCCCCTTCTGGCTTCTGGCCGTGCTCATGGTGTTCCTGGGAGCGGGCTTGGCCGTGGTGAACGGGCGTCAGCCGGCAGCCGGGAAGCCGGCGCCCCCGCGGGCGATTTGGGCCGCGGTCGCCAGTGCGAGTTCGCTACTCCTCACGGAGGGGACTTATCTTCTTCAAGCGGGCTCGATCATCTTAGTGGCCGCGCGCGGTGGAACCGTCACGCTGCCCCTGCCGGTCTGGCCGGTTACTTCCGTGGGCTTGGGGATCGCTGCCTTCCTGGCGGCGAGCGGTTTCCTGCTCGCGCTACTTGGCTGGGCCGATGCTGCCCGCGAGCGCGGCAGGTATACGGCTGGCCGTTGGGTGGCTCATGCGCTCCTGACGAGCGGCGGCACGCTGGGCTTGGGGTTCGCCTGTTACCTTATGGGCAACGGGCTGTCGTTCGGAGGGTAGTCAAACGGCCCTAAAGCCTGTGGCGAAAATAAGTCCTGCAAATTTGCAGGACTTTTCGGATCAGCAGAATCAACGACTTCCCGAGGCGCGACTTTCAAGGAAGTGGGTTTGCCACGGGCTACACTAGAGATCTTCGGCGCGAAGGCCGGTATGTTTCGCGATACGGCTCAGAATGCGGCGGCCGAGCTCTTCGCCGTCATGAAAGGCGAACTCATAGTCCGGCCGGCCGCCTCGGACCAGGAATCGGTGTGATCCGGTCTGACGCTTGACTTGCCAGCCGATGCGCTGAAGCGCGGCCAGGACCCGTTAGGCTTTAGTCGCGGGCCAGCTGCTCACTCAGAATCAGGAACGATACATTGAGCGCCGAGGGCGGGAGTTCGCCGTGCTTGATTCGGTCAGCGATCACCTCGATCGCCAGCTTTTCGGTGTTGCTGATAGCCTCTTCGCGGGTCGTTCCGTAAGCCATGGCCCCAGGGAGTTCGAGCGCCTCTGCGATCCAGCGTCCGTCGTCCTCGCGCTCGAGCTCAATCGAGAGATTCACTGGGTCCATTATACGCCGGGCCGCACAGCTCTCTGCGGAGGAGCTCCCGTCAGAAACAGGAGCGACCTGCCGGGCTTGGGGTTCGCCTGTTACCTCCTGGGCAACGGGCTGTCGTTCGGAGGCTAGGACCTCCGGGCTTATTGTCCCGTCGGGGCCAGCGTGTGGAACGAAGTAAAAGCACCCGTCGGGTTGAATCGTAGCCCCAGAGCGGAAACACCCAGCGTGCCCGGCGTCGTAACCTGCATGACCCCGACTTGGTTATTACTGTTCGGATACTTGGTAGGCATCGAGAATACCAGCTTCGATCCCGCGGCCATGCTGATAGTGTCCTGAAACAGAATGGTTCCATTTAACCCCCGGCCCGTGATGGTCACCGGCATCGTGGTGAAATCGACGTTGACCAGCGAAATGCCCGTGGAAAAGTTGTTCCGATTGTCGAAAGGCAGCAGGAAATTCTTCTCGCCCCGGTTGACCGGAACGACCGCCTCGAAGTCCGGGCGGCCGGCGATGCGCTGGCGGAAGACTCCGATACCTCCGATCAGATCGTTCGTCACGACCGCGCCTTGCTGGTTGGCCGGACGGTCATAGGTGGTGATGACGGCCCATCCCTGTATGAGCTGTGCCGAGGTGCCCACGGTAGAAAGCAGGATCGACTGCCCGACCGGAATGTTGCCGAAGATACCCGTCGCGGGGTTAGCGAAACCCTCGAAGGGGACCGGCAACGAGGACCCGTTACTGTCAAAGAGGCGGAGCAGGTAATTGATGGGCGAAGTGCTCATGTTCGTCAGGAGAAAGCTCGTAGCCCAGCTAGCGCCATCCACCACTTGGGAGAGGAAGCGGTCGGAGGGGGTTACGATGATGTTCTCGCGGTATTCTCCGGCCGCGTGCAGGGAAGCGGCGCAGCAGAGAGCGAGCAGAATACGCTGCAGGTTGCGCATGGAGAGGTTGCTCCTTTTCAAAGAGAAGTGTTTAGGGGGCTTCTGGAACCGACGACACTATATCCGATTACTAGTCGTCAAGCAAGAGTCTTCTCTCATGCAAGATGAGCCTGAAGGAGGCGGTTGATTCTCACACAAGATGAGCCTAAAGGATGGGGTGTTGTGATGCTGGGGATTGACCA
>JBGPDC010000191.1:0-10668 GCA_041482115.1 Terriglobia bacterium
CACGGTCTGGATCGACGCCGTCTCGCTCACCCGGGAGGCGCGGTGAAGCGGCCGGAACACGAACCGGTGCTCGAAAGAATGCTCGCGGCGCTGCCCGACGACCTGGCGGGCTTCGAGCGCCTGTGCGCCGCGGTCACGGAGTGGGAGCCGCTGCTGGCCGCGGCCGCCTATCACGGCGTGGAGGGGCTGCTCGAATACTACCTGCTGCGCCTGCCCCAGCTCCCGGCGGGCCTCGACGCGGCGCACCTGGAGCGGCAGTTGGCGTTGCGCCACTTGCGGCAGGCGCGCCTGGACCGGCCGCTGGGCGAAGCGCTGGAGGGCCTGGACCGCGCCGGTATCCGCACCGTGGTCTTGAAGGGCCCGGTGCTGGCCGAGCGGCTCTATCCCGACACTGGGCTGCGGTCGTCGAGCGACCTCGATCTGATGGTCGCCGAGGCGGACCTCGACCGGGCGACTGCGGCGCTCGAAGCACTCGGCTACCACGCCGGGCAGGGTCTGCTGCGCCGGTACCTCCGCGAGAATCGTCACCATCTGGTCCTCCACCGGGAACAAACGCCGCCGCTCGAGCTGCACTTCCGCGCCGCCACGAGCTTCGGCGTCGCCGTCCCCTCTGAAGAGCTGCTATCGCGCGCCCTGCCGTGCCGGACCGCCGCCGGTTCCGCGGCGTGGGTTCTCTCCCCGGAGGATGAGTTGCTCTTCCTGGCCGTGCATGCCGCCCAGCACCTCCTGGTGACCTACGTGTTGTTCTACGACATGAAACTCCTGCTGCGCCGCTGCCCGGAGGTCGATTGGTCCGCGGTGGACGCTCGCGCGCAATCGTTTCGGGTGACGGCCGCGGTGTCCATGGCCTTTGGGTTTCTCGAACAGCACCTGGCCGTCGGCATCCCGAAGGGCTACAGGATCTCGCCGAGGGACGGTCTGCGTTTCAGGCTGGCCGCTTCAATTCGTTCCGCGCTCTATGGGCATCCGCCTCTCTCAACGGCCTGCGTCCTGGGCGCCAGAGCCTTCCGAGCTTTACTTTGTGATCGTCCCGCAGCCACGGCATGGCGTTGGCGGCACCGGCTGCTGCGGGCCGTCCGGCGGCGGGCCCAGCGCTACCTGCCGTGGGCCGTCCCGGCCGCCTGGTCGCGCTAACAATTTTCCAGTCACAGGATTTTGAAATATTTTTAAGCTGCGCCGGGCCAGCAGTTTACGGCCAAAAGGGCGCCGGGCGCGGGGCGCCGGGCTTGGAGGCGCGGGGGACAATGGAATCAGGGGTGGGAGAGGGAGTGAACCAGGTTGGTTCGATTTCTCGAGTCAACCGCTTTGTTTGCATCCCCGGAGTGAACCAACCTGGTTCACGCCTCCCGAAGGAGCGTTATGAAACACGATTTATCGGCAAGCCGGCCGAAGGCCGGGGCCGCGGCGGGGGAGTTCGACCTGGGCACGTGGCTCGGGCGGCGGCAGGCGTTCGGACTGATCGCGGGGCGGGCCTCGGCTGCCGATGCCGAGTGTCTGCGCCGCATCCGCGACCAGAGACTTTACAGGAGCAAGACGGCCAACTGGGGGGAGTTCTGCGCGCGCTACGTGGGGGCGAGCAAGACCCAGGTGGACCGCGTGATCCGGCAACTGGAGGAATTCGGGCCGGAGTTCTTTCAGCTTACCCAACTGACCCGGATCTCGCCCGAGACCTACCGCGCCATCGCGGGGCAGGTGAGCCAGGAAGGGCTGCGATTCGAAGGCGAAATGATTGCGCTCGTGCCGGAGAACGCCGAGAAGGTGGCGGCAGCCGTGGCCGAGCTGCGCCGGAGCGCGAGGGGGAGCGCGGAGGGCGACGCCGGAGGGGGCGACTTTGTAAGTTTGGAGAAGCGCTTTGCGGACCTGGTGGCGCGCCTGGAGGCGTTGCCGGTTCCGCTCGAGACGGGACAAAGGGTGTCGCTCGCGGCGTGGGTCATGCGGGTGCGGGAGAGCGCCGCGGCGGTGGGGGTGAGGGTGTTCCCGGAGTAGGAGACTATGAAAGTTTTGACAATAATATATTGCTAAATCAAATCGCTAAGAGTATGCTCGGGCGGTTGTATCTTTGTGTACCCTAACCGGAGGTTTCCATGTGGCCGCTGTCGCTGCCTCTTGTCGCTGTGATACTGATCGCGTTGCTGGCAATCTATGTCCCTACGGTTTACATCCGTAAGACAAATAAGATTCTCAAAGTGTTGGAGCAAATTGAGACTAACACTCGGCGCGGTTAGGGACTAAGACTTTTCTCCTCGTTTCGGCTCCCCGGCGCTCACGTTGCTTTCTGTCGCTGCGCCCTCAGCAGGCTGCTGAAAAAGGCCGGCGACCGCTCCCTCACGGTCGCGGCTCTGAACAGCGCTCGTTGATTGGGAAGCTGTTACTAAGCCGGGCAGCGGCGCGGACCTCTGGCAGCCGCCTGCTACACTGGCGCCCAGGAGCCTGCACTATGAAAATCTTCGACGATCTCGGCGGGCTGGTGGAGCGGCTGTGGCGAGAGAAGAACTATCACGACGGCGCGTTCCCCAAGATCGCCGCGCGCGCCCTCGCCGAGGCGGACCTGCCCGCGCACGTCTCCCCGTGGGAGATCGTCCGCTGGGTCCACACCGTCGCCCAGTTGCCGCGCCAGCAGGACGTCGACGCCAGATTCGGGAACCCGCCCATCACGCTCTATAACGGACCCAGGTTTTACATCGATATCTACTTCTGGGTCGATGGGACCACGCAGATACATCAGCACGGGTTTGCGGGGGCGTTTCAGGTTCTGGCGGGCTCGAGCATCCACAGCCGCTATGACTTCCGGGAAGAGGAGGCCATCAATGCTCACGTTTCCCTCGGCCAGGTGGTCTTTAAGGATTCCGAATTACTTAAAAAAGATGATATCCGGCCGATTATTCCAGGAAAGAAATTTATTCACGCCCTGTTTCACCTCGACCGGCCTTCCGCCACCATCACCATCCGGACGCAGGGCTCGCCTCAGGCCCAGCCGCAGTACAGCTATCACAAGCCCTATCTCGCCCTCGACCCGTTTTTCAAGGAGGAGTCGGCCGTCAAGAAGCTCCAGACCGTCTCGCTGCTGCTCACCATCGAGCATCCGGAAGCTTACGCTCAGATCGGCGAGCTGCTCGCCGCCTCGGACTTTCAGACGGCCTTCGCGATCCTCGACCTGGTCTTCGCCCTGCAAGGCTCCAACACCCTGAAGAAGACCCTGCGGGTTTCGACCGGCGCCGAGCAGTTTGAAGAATGGCTCGGGAAGGCCCGCCGCCGGCATGGCGCGCTCGCAGACCGGATTCCGCCGGTGCTCGAAGAGGAGCGGCGCATCTCGGACCTGGTGCGCCGGCGCGGCTCGATCACCGGCGCAGACACCGCTTTTTCCTGGCGCTGCTGCTGAACGTGCCGGGCAGAAAGCAGATTCTCAACCTGGTGAAACAATACTTCCCCCAGCAGGACCCGGTCGAGACGGTGCTCGACTGGGTGATGGACCTTTCGACCACCCGGGTGTGGGGCGCGACCGAGCCAAACGTGCTGGGCATCGAGGGCTTCGACGACGAACACCTGTTTGTCTTGCAGTGCCTGCTCAAGGGGCTTTCCCCGGCGCAAATGCAGGCCGCCCTTAAGAAGGAGTACCCGGCCAAGCGGGCCCGGGAACTGGGAAGCAGGCTCGGACGGACCTCGCAGGCGTTGCGGGGGTCGATGGTCTTGCAGGCGATGCTGGCGAGCTGAGGTGGCGGCGAGCTACGGGCACTGGCCGGCCCCAGGCCGGCCGCCCTAGCGGACCTGGGAACCATCTAATAAGGATGCAATTCAAACGATCGTTTTAAAATTTAGGCGTGCAAAATGCCACTTTTGGGCTACTTTTTGGTCATTTTTGGCGCTTTTTCGACGCAGAAAGAGAAGTTGTGGGGGGCGTGGCCGGTTACTTTGCCGCCAACACGGTCACCTTGCCGCCTTTCAAAGTGGAATCCAGACCAGCCGGTTGTGCCACTCCTCAGCCTGGCTCGCGGCGCGAATGATGCGAGCATCCAGGTCGGCGTTAGCCTGGAATCTGGCTCTCATGGCGGGCCCGCTGCAGCCGTGTAATCAAGTCAGCGTTGCGGTGGCGGGACTCGGTTTGTAGTTGCCGGGACAGTCTTTCCTCTTCCCGGAGGTATTCGCCCACCATCTGCTGGTTGGCAAGGTAGAAGGCGATGGCGCCATAGACCTGTTCCAGGGTCAGAGCGGGGAAGCCTTCGGCAATGCTTTCCGGAGACAGACCCTCACGAAAGCAGTAAACGATGGAATCCAAAGACACCCGGCTACCCGCGACCCGGTAGGCGCCCTCGGCCTTTTCCACGTAGTCCTTTGCCATGGCTGATCCACCTTCTATCATGCCACAGCCCAGCTCGAGGGCTTTCATACCCACGCATTGCAGCGCCGGGGAGCTTTCGCCGCTAGCCGTGACGCGGAGAAGCCGGCCGTGGTGTCCGGTGCTCGACAAGCTGTGCAAAAAGGAGTAGAATGAACGCAGAAATTGAGGATATGCGAGTATGGCGAGAATCCAGCCCGTCCTGACACCGGCCGAACTGGCGCTCGTTGACCAGATGGCGGAGCTGACGGGCTCCAAGCGAACGGAAGTAGTTAAGAGTGCGCTGGCAGTCTATCACTGGTTCGTGCGGCAGGCGCTTACCGGCAGCCGCGTCGTGGCGCGCAAGCCAACCGGGGAAGAGGTGGCCCTCGAGACCGCAGAACTGGCAGTTCTGGAAGGCAAGGGAAACCGCCTCAGCCCCGAAGAATTGGGATTGCTTGCCAAGCGGCTCGCGGCGGCTTCGAATCCGGCCGAGGCAGCACGAATCAAAGAGCGTCTCACGCGCGGCTTCTACGGGATCTAGGACCGTGCCGAGAGTGCGCCGTCACAACGTTCCGCCCGCTCTATTTCAGCATTTGCTCGATCGCGTCCAGAGCCGGAAGATTCCGGCATCGCAGTTAGAACTTCTGGCGAAGTGGCTCGACGGCGAGCCCGAGGTGGCCGAGGGTCTGTGGTACAAGCGGTTCTCCGGTATGACGGTTTGCGGCGAGGGTGAGTTGATAAAGACTTTTCTGCTCCCTGCTCAGGCGCCGAAGGGCCGGCGTGTGCCGTGAGATCAGGTTCAGACCTGCGGCCGTGCTGCCGGATTCACAGCGCGATCCACGTCACGCCGACCCGGCGATGGAATCGAAGCTGACGGATCACGTTTGGGATCTTGCGGAATTACTGGACTAGCCTGTCGAAAGGCCAGGGAAGGCACAGCACCCGCGCTCTGGGACAGCTATGCCCCCTCTCCCTGGTTCGGTAGTTGATTGATTGACTGACATATTAGCCGGGGGCGATCCCCAGGCCAAGACTATCTTTTGGCCATCTGAAAACTAGAACCCCTGGTACTCTACGGTATTGGGCTGCGATGAGCCGCCGGAAGACTAAGAGGACGCTGTACCTGCTGTTTTGGTTGGGAGGGGCTGCCATCATCATCGTTCTGCTGGCGGTTTACGGTCCGGAGGCTCTCGCTCCACTCCCGGGAATACTGCACCGCTGGCTCGCCCCGCTATCGAAGTGAGCAATCAGCTTCCTTAACCCGCCGATGAGACCGGCGGCCGCCGCTGGGGGGCTCCACCGACTGCCTGCACCTCGGCTACTACAACTTCTTCTGCCGGATTCACAGGACGATCCGCGTCACGCTCGCCCATGGAAGCGAAGATCACGGATTTGGGTGTGGGAGGAGGGAACTGCGGTCCTTTTTAGAATCTGCATCTTGTCGTAAGCATGTCCTGCTTTCAGAACCAGTCACACGAGTTTTCGGCAGGACTGTCGAATCGTGCCATGCTCGGCTATGTCACGCCAGGCGCCCGAGGACTGCCCGGAATGCACGCGACTCCGAAAGCTGGCGCTCGTTCTTTTAGGGCCATGACAAGGGCCACCACCCCGAGCAAGGTTTTAGAGACACGGGAGGCCGCCCGAGAACTGCTGAAGGTCATCCGGCAGCATGAGAATGAAAGCGGGCACCGGACCGGGCAAACGGCAGCGCACTTTTGGGACGTTATGAAACCACCGCCGCGCCCGCGCGCTCCGTCGTCATCCCGATCGCCCGCCAGCTAAGCAGGGCGCCACACTCGGATAACAGAGTCAGGCCGAAGCGAAGTGGAAGAAGGCCAGGGAACGAAAAAAGTGGGCCAGGGAAGGCACGGCATCCGCGCTCTGGACGGCCGTGCCCCCCTCTCCCTGGTTGTTCGGTAGTGTTATTGCGGGGATATTAAGGCTAGTGTGGTTCCCACATCAAGGTTATCTTTCGGCCAGTTCTCAAACATTACCAGCAGTACTTGTGGTGTGCTAAGCTCTCAATTCCCTGGTGAAAAGGAAGAGGGCTAAGCGCGTACGAGCCACGCTTCTGTGGATCGGCGGGGGTGTCGCCGTGGTCGCGGCGGCTGTCTATGGACCTGACCTGCTTCCTCGGCTGTTGGAGGCGTTGAATCGGTCGGTGGCCCCGCTGTCGAAATGAGAACTGCGTGGTCCCCGACGAGACCCGGTGTGATTTGCCAAGTCAGTTATTGCCCTAGGTTGGAGGTCATTCATGATTCCCGCCGGAACTCGAGCCTGCTTCGCAGGATCTCCTGGCCGGCTGACAGCGGGTCAGCCGCCGTATGCCGCTTAGGTCGTGCATTTCGGGTTGCCTGAACCTAGGTTGCATTTGCAAGAACAGCATTGCTCATTCGTACTGCAGGAAGTGCCGTTAGGCGTACAGCCAGCGTGGTTCATAACACAAGTCGCAGCCAGGGCTGGCGTCGGCGCCATTACCGCCGTGACCAGCGGCACAGCCACGGCCGCGACCTTCCCCAGGGCCCGCAGGTGCTGGCGGCGGGTCATCCCGGCGAGAGCGGCCGGCAGCGCGAGCTTCTCCTGGAGCAGGCGGTCCCGGCCAAGCTGGTCGAGAGCGTACCAGACGACCTTCTCGTCCACCGGGGCACCGATGTCCTTCTGGAGCGCCTTCGCCATGTCGGCCGGCGCGGTGCGCCCGTCGCAGCGCTTCCAGACCTGGGCGGCCATCGGGTTCAGGCAATAGGCCTTGTCGCGGTCCAGGTCGTAGACCAGCAGCTCGTCGTGGACCTGCTCCATCGCCAGACCATCCTGTCGTGCCATCGGTAGCGCCTTTGCCATATCGATACTCCTTTTAGTCGCCCGGGTCTAAGACCGCTCCCTCACGGTCGCGGCTCTGTAGCGTGCTGGTTTTTCGGCAGCGTGCCGGTTTTACCGAGCAGGCGCGTTACCGAGCGGCCGTTTTGCAATTCGCACACGGACTTTTATCCTGCCATCGCCAGCCGGCCATAGCCAGGCGCGGCGAACTTCATAATCGACTGCACCAGGTCGGCGGCTTCGCCCCGCGCGCCCTTCCAGGCCGAGGCGCCCGAGACCGCCTGCCGGAGCGTGGCCAGGGTGGTCTCCGGCTGCCGCCGCACCGCCACGGTGTTGGCGAGCAGCTCAAGGGCCCCCTGCCCGCGGGAAAGCTCCTGCGGACGCCAGCGCGCGCCCGCCTTATACTGCGCCGACAGGATCACGCCCACCGGGAGCGGCGTCTTGCCGGCGCGTCCGCCCAGGGTTTCGACGGCGTAATGCGTCTGCCGGCCCGCATCGCCCGCTTCCCGGATCGAGAGCGGCTTGGTATAAGGATGCACGCGGCCGCGCCCATCGAACACGGCGTACTCGTCGGAATAGTAGACCGCGCCGGCGCGCACGAGCTCGCGCACGAGCGTGCTCTTGCCGCTGAAGCTGCGTCCCGGGATGACGATGGCCATCCCCTGCCATCCCACCACGCCGGCGTGCACGAACACGCGGCGGCGCGCCCACTCGGCGGTGTAGAGGCGCAGGCTCGATTCGAGGGCGTCGAAGACCTCGTCGGCGTCGGTCGTGCGCGCCACGCGTCCGGCCCCGGCGTAGAGGAGGTGGAAGCGCTTGACGACCGAGCCCGGAGCGTTCTTCGCGACGAGCAGCGAGTAGAGGTGCTCGACGACGGGCGCGCCGTCGGGTCTCGGCGGGGCGGGCTTCCAGCCGCAGGGCAGATGCCGCGGGAGCCGCTCGAGCGCGGCGGCGTCGTTGACGCGAATGCCCACGCGCCGGCCGTACGCCGTGAAGGCCATGCCTGCCGCCCAGCCCAGGCGGTCGATTTTCTGCATTCAAGTCGAAGCCGCAGCCAAGCGCGGCAGAAGTGAAACGGATAGCAACGTCTAACCTCGAAGAGCGCGATAAAGAACCATCGATTTATAACAGGTCCGCGCACGGGCGTCAAGCGGGTATGTGAAATTCACACCTGCTATACAAGACGATTTACAGGCGCACAGAAACAATAATTTACAGGTGACATACAGCAGGGTAGCAAGTCCGGTGTAAGACACGAAGAATACAAAGTAAGGATTTCGCGCGGGGCATCTTTTCCTATTGACAGTTTTGCTGTAGGGGATCTAACATTGCCTATTCGGACGGAGGTGTGAGGTGATTCGCGCTCTTCAATTGGTCTTGCTTTCGATTCTTGCGGTGTCGCTCGCCACGGCGGCGACGCCGGTAGCTTCACTTACCAGCGCGGACAGCTTCGAGCTGCGGGGCGTGCGCATGCCGGTGGCGGGAGTTCCTTCGTGGCCGCTGGTGAATGGGGATGAGGTGGCGACGCTGACGTCCCCGGCGGTTATTGTGTTCGGCGACAACAGCCGGATCATCGTGGAGAAGAACTCGCGGATCAAGGTGGAAGCCGCGGGAGGCGATAGCAGTTTGCGGCTGCTGAATGGCACGGTGTCGTACAAGTTCGCGCCGCGCGCGCGGGTTCGGATCGTAGCCGGCGACGGCACGCTCGCGCCTGCGACGGGTTCGAGCGGCGTGGTGTCGGTGAGCGGCGGGAAGTTCGTGACCCCCGTGGCCGCGAACCCGCCACCGCCTCCGCCGCCGCCACCACCGCCGCCACCGCCCCCGAGTCCGACGGTGCCGTAAGAGGGCGCGCCGGGAGAGGGAAGGAAGCGGTAGTCCCAGTACTTTTGGACTGTTGACAGGGCGGGATATTTACGTCCATAATCACCGAGGTTTTTCGCGTTTGGTAGCAGGGCAGGGGGAAATCTATGAGACGCCTTATATTGTCACTTTCATTAGTTATCGCTCTATCCGGCTGGCTGCTGGCTCAAAAGCCTTCCGGTTTCAAAGTGACGGTAGTGTGCCCCGATGCCGGCGGGTTGGCGCCCACCACGGTGAGCTACACGATCAATGCGCCCAATACGAAGGCCGCGGCCGGTATGGCGATAGCGCAATTCAAGAAAGACAATCCCGGCCATCGGAATCACAAACAAGGAATTTACGAAATTGTCCCAGCGACATAAATGAAGGAATTCACAATGAACTTCCCGCGCGCACTGCTTATTAGTTTCTGTCTGACCGCCGCCGCCGCGAATCTGCTCGTGGCGAAGACCTTGAAGGTGGGTCCCAACGGTTACGCCACGCTGCAAGCGGCCCACGATGCCGCCGCAGTGGGAGACACGATCGTCATCACCGACGACACGCCGGGCGCCAACATCAAAAAGCGGCTCACCATCCAGGGGACCGGCGGCGCTTCGGTTGGCTGCGTCAGCACGGCGCCGCCGGTGTGTGACTCCTTCGGCCAGCCAGGGAGCCCCGTCCACACCGCGGGCCTGGTCCTATGGGCCGGCGCCAGCGGGTCGCTGATCCGGAATGTGACGATCGGGGCCAACAGCATCGTGCCGACGGGGCCGAACTTCGGCATCGTCACCGGGGGCACGATCGGGTGCGCGACGCTGCCCAGCTCTTGCTTCGAGGCGGCGTCGAACATCACGATCCGCCAGTCCACGATTCTGGATACCTACCAGGGCATCAGCGGCACGTGCGGTCACCTTAAGTCGTTCGATACGTCGACGCCGGTGTGTCCGCTGAACTGGATCGTGACGCAGAACGACATCAGTCTGAACGACGCTACTACGACTCCGCTTTTCGCGTACATCGGGATTACTCCGTTCGACGGCGCCAATGGCTGGAACATCAACCACAACGTGATCACCAGGCCGCCGACCGATGCGCCTTGCCTTGCTGGCATCTGCGGCGGCTCGTTTACCGGCATCGCCGGGATCGGCGTGATTGCCACTAACACGAATCTTTCCGGAACCATCACCAACCAGAACAAGGTGACGGTGCAGGGGAATTGTGCCGGCTTTGGGGCTTGCGGCATTCCCGTGGTGGTGGAGGCTTGCGTCGGTAACAACGACACCAGTACGGTCGCCTACAACGACTTCCGCGGCAGCGATTTCCGCACCACGCTTTATGCCTTTCTTGACCCGAATACCACCGGGGCGGACCTGACGGGGCTGAAGCAGGGCGACTGGGGCGGGGCCTGCGGCTCCGGGGTGATCACGAGCCTGACGGTCATGGGTAACTTGAGCAACTTCGATCCCAACCGCGGCTCGGTCAGCGGCAGCGCTGTAAGCCCCAGTGCCGTACTGCCTCACGCGTACTAAAGACGGCTAGGCGGGAGGGCCACCCACCCCTCTAGTGTCCTGTAACAGAAATTAGTTTACAATATAGCCGTTTGGTTGTCATACTGTCCCTACCATGTGGGACAAAGCCGAAGCCCTGCGGTTGACGAAGGACGAAACGGAGTTAGTGGCAGGGCTGCTGCGTGCTGGCAA
>JBGPDC010000192.1:0-10664 GCA_041482115.1 Terriglobia bacterium
GTGTGGAGCCGGACCGCGATCTTTGTGACCGAGAGCAGCGGCGGGGCGGCGGACCACATCGATCGCCACCGCACGGCGGCGTGGGTGGTGAGCCCTTACGCGAAGCGCGGCGTGGTGGACAACACGCCCTACACCACCGACTCGATGCTCCGCACGATCGAGCTGATTCTGGGACTGCGTCCGCTCACCCAGTTCGACGCGGCGGCCACCCCGATGTTCGAGTGTTTCGGGGCGACGCCGGACCCGCGCCCGTATACCGCTGCGAAACCGTAGTCCAAAACCGGTCACGGCGATTTCGAGAAAATTTTCGAGCTGCATGTGCAGCGGGATGTGAGGGTTAGCGGAGGAGCCCACCTCGCGAGGGGGCAGAATCCTTGGATCGCTCCCCTACACTGGTCTTAGGGGGCGTTTTTCACTATGGAAGAGAATACGGCTTTGCCGGCCGGAGGGCCGGAGCGGGAGTTCCATGCCGTCGCGAACCTGTTTCCGCTGATGCAAGGGGCGGCGTTTGAGGAATTGGTGGCGGACATCAAAAGGAACGGGCAGCGGGAGCCGATCCTATGCAATGCGAAAGGACTCATCCTCGACGGGAGGAACCGGTACCGGGCGTGCCTGAAGGCGGGGGTCGAGCCGCGGTACGTGACGTGGGACGGGGTGGGTTCGGAGGCGGAGGTGGCGCTGAGTTCGAATTTGCTGCGGAGGCATTTGGGAGAATCGCAGCGGGCGATGGTGGCGGCGCGGTGGGTAGTGATGCAAGGGGAACAGCCAAAGGGCCGTCCGAAAAAGGGTGCAATCCTGCACCCATTTTCGACCGGGAAGCTCGCAGCGCAGGCGGCAGCGACTGCAAATGTCTCAATTCGCTTGGTTAATCTGGCGCTTAAGGTGGTGCGGGGAGGCTCGGAGGCTTTGAATGCGGCGGTAGACTCGGATGCCGTAACGGTCTCGACGGCCGTGTTGCTGGCGGGACTGCCGCGGGAGGAGCAGGAGCAGCTTCTGGCGAGCGGGCCGGAGGAGGTCGCTCGGAAGGCTCGCGAGCTGCGGGGAGCAGCGAAGGCGGCGGCCCCTTTGGAGGAGCGTCGCTTCGGCGTCATGATCCCGGGCGAGCCGGAGGCGCGGGGAGATGCGGCGGTATTGCTGTGGGTGGCCCGTGATAGCTTGAACGCGGCGGTCGAGGCGCTTCAGGCGCGGGGGTTTCGGTATGCGGAAGCTGGTGGGCGGGGAGGGCTGTTGGAAGGGCGGGACCAAAACCCTTAGAGAGCGGGAGGACTGCGAACAGATCTGTCGCATAACGCGGCGAAGGGGGTGAATAGCCGGAAGGGGAAGTCATCATTGTAGACGGTTGGCAGTAAAATGAGCTGAGAGCGGTCCCTGTTATGATACACGGGATCCGTCCTTTGGAATCAATGCTGTGTCTCCCATCGATTTCACCACCGCCTTCTACATAAAGCTTGGCCGAGGCGGGGAATGGGAAGACGACTCCATCGAAACCGGAAAACTTCGCCTTGGATGGCGGCAGCAATCAGTCGATGACATCAACGCCGGCCGCTGGGATCTCATTGAGGAACAACTCCGCACGAAGGATCAAGGCAAACGCGTTGCTGCCACTACTAGCGACTTGAAGGCGCTCAAGATTATCGCTCAGTCGAGCGGCGAAGACATTTGGATTACATTTTACAAGGCCAAGCTATGGTGGACGCGCCTCGCTTCGGGACCAGTCCAACAGGACAGCATCTCGAAGTTTCGACGGACTGCGGAACGCTGGCGCGATAAGGCCGCAGACGGACGACTACTGGTGATCAACGCTCTTCCGGGCAAGATTTCACAGCTACAGGGATTCCGGGCAACTGTCTGCCGAGTTAACTACATGGATCTCCTTCGCAGAACCTTGAATGGAACTCGGAGTCATCTGGCCGCCAAAATCAAGGACCACCGTAAATCCCTCGCGCAGGATCTAACAGAGGCGATCAAGGAGTTGCATTGGAAAGACTTCGAGACTTTGGTCGATCTTGTCTTTCGCGCGGCTGGCTGGGTTCGGGTGAGCGTCCTCGGCCAACACGAGAAAGCTTATGATCTCCTACTACGTGAACCGATCACCGGGGATCGCTACGTCGTGCAGGTTAAATCACAGGCGGGGCTTGCTGATCTTCGGGGCACCATTGAGAAGTTCTCGGCCAGGGACTTTCGGCGAATCTTTTTCGCCGTGCATTCGCCTGATGACGACCTTGTGGCCGCGACCGACATCCCTGACCATGTCGAGATTGTCTCGCCGCAACGTCTCGGGGAACTGGCTATGGATGCCGGGCTTGTTGGGTGGCTGGAGGACAAGGTGTCATAAAGTGAACAGTTCGGCGAAACGGCCAAAGCCATGAGACTGTCTGCATACATCGTAAGGCACGATAACGGGTTTTCTCCCAATCCGTTCGGCCGCGTATGCACTCTTGCTTGCTGCAAGCCGGCGATCCGCCGCACGGCTAAACCAGGAGAAACTATCATTGGGACTGGTTCCGCACGTTGCGGGCTGTCAGGGCGACTCATTTACGCCATGCGCGTCGAAACCGTCATCCCGCTCCACGAATACTGGGAACGCTATCCGTCAAAGCGTCCTTCACAAGAAACTCCTGTGAGAGCACGGGGCGACAATATTTGGCACCGCGACGCGCTCGGCAATTGGCGTTGCGTTCCCGGCGCCCTTCACGATGAGCGTAATCGAGACCGCGACCTGCGCGGCCGCAATGCGCTGATTTCGTCCGAATTCTACTACTTCGGCCGCGACGCCATTCAGATGCCGCCCGAGTTCCGCTGTCTTATCGCAACCGCGCGGGGACACAAGAACACGGACAATGCTGACGTGGTCACAAGGTTCTGGAAATGGATTAAAGCCACAGCACCCAAGGCCGGCCGGATTGGCATTCCCTTTGATTTTGTCGGGGCGGCTTGCGGCGTTTGCGAGTGCAACCGAAAGGCCGAACAAGGCGCTCCACCTGACCGCGAGCGCTGATGATCTACGATGGCGTGATACGCGCAAGCCGCATTGCTAGACTACTCCTATTTCGCGAAAGGCCCGACCCAGGAGGCGATGGCCGCGCCACTGTGGTGCCAATCCATGCGGGCGAAACAATAGGGCCGGGTCTGCTGTCAAAGATTCTCCGGGACGCCGAGATCAGGTCGGAACTGCGTGCGAAGCTTTGAGTGGCGACGGCCAAAGGCGAGCCAAAGCGCTGAGCGCCCCAGTCGTTAGATTGTACGGCTGCATAAACGGGCCAGTGTCCAGAGTACGCGGGAGCCTCCGGCGCTCGTTTTTGCGTCGAAAAAGGGGTGAAATAGCGTCGAAAACAGGGTTTTGGAGGCGTTTTGGAGACCTAGAGATTAGGTCGGTCGTCTGATTTAATGGCTGCCGACCGGCCGGGGACGGAGGGGGGCACCGGCTGTGAAATATTTGGGGTAAACGGGAGGGTCGTGAAGATTTGCGGCAACCGCTCCCTCACGGTCGCGGCTCGGTTACGGTGCGAATCGAGTCGGAATCGATCGGATCGAAGACAACAAAGGCGAATCGATCGGATCGAAGACAACAGCAATCAATGCGGATCGAAAAGAACAAGGCGAATCGATGTGGATCGAGACGAACGAGAGCGAACGGGGCGGTCGAGACGGATCGAAGCGAACGAGGCGAATCGTGCGGACCGAGACAAGTCCGGCGAAGGTCGTGAAGCGGCGGCTTACCCGCCTACCGGCGTTTCCTTTCGCGCGGCAGCCGGGGCGGGCTCTAGAGCCAGCTCGATCACTTCCTCGATCGTCCTCACGTAGTGGAACTGGATCTCGGAGACCTGTTCCGTCTTCAGGTCCTCTTTGACGTTGACCGCGTTTTCGGCCGGGAGAATCAGCTCGCGAATCCCGGCGGCTTTGGCGGCGAGCACCTTCTCCTTGATGCCGCCGATGGGGAGCACGAGCCCGCTGAGGGTGATCTCGCCGGTCATGGCGAGGTGCTGCCGCAGGCGCCGGCCGGTGAGGCGCGAGACGAGCGCCGTGACCATCGTGATGCCGGCCGAGGGGCCGTCCTTCGGAATCGCGCCGGCCGGGACGTGCAGGTGCACGTCGCTGGTCTTGAGGAAGTCCGGGTCGACGTGCAGCCACTCGGCGTTGGCGCGGACCCAGCTCAGCGCCGCCTGCATGGACTCCTGCATCACCGGGCCGATCTGGCCGGTCATGATGAGGCCCTTGTTGCCGCCGCGCAGGAGGCTGGCCTCGACGAAGAGCACGTCGCCGCCGGTGGGGGTCCAGGCGAGTCCCACGGCGACGCCGGGCGTTTTGGTGCGCTCGGCGACCTGGTCCTCGGGGCGGAAGCGCGGCGCGCCCAGCATTTCTTCCACTACCTCGGGCGTGACAGTCAGAACGGCGCCGCGCGCGTGGGAGCCCTCGGCGAGGCGCCGGGCGTGCTTGCGGCACACCGTCCCGATCTCGCGCTCGAGGTTGCGCACGCCGGCCTCGCGGGTGTAACCGCGCGCGATGCGCCGGACCGCATCCTCGGCGAAAACGATGTCCTCGTTCAGGCGGATGCCGTTCTCCTGCGTCTGCCGAGGGATCAGATACGAAAACGCGATCTGGACCTTCTCCTGCTCGGTGTAGCCCTGCAGGTCGAGGACCTGCATGCGGTCGCGCAGGGCGTCCGCGACGGGGTCGAGCACGTTGGCCGTCGTGATGAAGAGGACCTTCGAGAGGTCGAACGGGACGTCGAGATAGTTGTCGCGGAAGCTGTTATTCTGCTCGGGGTCGAGGGCTTCGAGCAGGGCCGAAGCCGGGTCGCCCCGGAAGTCGCGGCCGACTTTGTCGATCTCGTCGAGCATGAAAACGGGGTCGTTGGTCTCGGCGCGGCGGAGTCCCTGGATAATCTGGCCCGGGAGCGCGCCGATGTAGGTGCGGCGGTGGCCGCGGATCTCGGCCTCGTCGTGCATGCCGCCGAGGGAGACGCGGACGAACTTGCGTCCGAGCGCGCGGGCGATCGACTTGCCGAGCGAGGTCTTGCCGACGCCGGGGGGGCCGACGAAGCACAGAATCGGCCCGTGGATCAAGGGGTTCAACTGGCGCACGGCGAGATAATCGAGGATGCGGTCTTTGACTTTCTCGAGGTCGTAGTGGTCGGCGTCGAGGACCTCTTTGGCTTTGCGGACATCGACTTCGCCCCCCGAAGAGCGGCTCCAGGGCAGTACCACGAGCCAGTCGAGGTAGGTGCGAGTCACGGTGTAGTCGGCGGCCGCCGGCGACATGCGGCTGAGGCGCTGCACCTCGCGCAGGGCCTCCTTCTTCACCGCCTCGGGCAGGCCGGCCTCTTCGATCTTCGCGCGCAGCTCTTCGATCTCGCGCTGCTGCTCGTCGCCCTCGCCGAGCTCCTTCTGGATGGCTTTCATCTGCTCGCGCAGGTAGAAATCGCGCTGGGTTTGCGAGAGCTGGTCCTGCACCTGCGTCTGGATCTTGGAGCGGAGCTGCTGCACTTCGAGCTCCTTGGTCAGCTTGCGCAGGATCAGGTCCAGACGCTTGCGGACGTCCAGTTGCGCCAGCACTTCCTGGCGCTCGCCGGAGGTGAGGGTGGGGAGGGAGGTCGCCATGAAGTCGGCGAGGCGTCCGATTTCAGGGATGTTGGCGGAGATCGACTGGAGGTCGTCGGAGAGCGAAGGCGAGAGCGCGACGATCTGCTGGAAGACGCTGATCGCGTTCTGGCGGAGGGCTTCGAGCTCCGAAGTCATCTCGGGCTCGGACTCCTCGAGTTGCTGGATGTGGCCCCTTATGAAGGGATCCTCGGCGGTAATGTCCACGACTTTCATGCGGGAGACGCCTTCGCAGAACACGAAGAGGTTCTGGTTGGGCATCTTAATGACCTTGTGGACGACGGCGAGGGTGCCGATTTCGTGGAGGTCGCCGGGGCCGGGGCGGTCCATCTGCGGGTCCTTCTGGGTGATGACGCCGAGGTGACGGTTCTCACCGAGCGACTCGACGAGGGCGATGGAGCTTTCGCGGCCGATGGTGAGGGGCAGGAGGGCGTGGGGGAAGAGCACCGTGTCCCGGACGGGGAGCAGGGGCAGCTCGGACGGGATGGGGACGGCCTCTTCGGTTTTCGGCTTCACGTCATTTTTTGGCTTCACGTCATTCGCCATATATCATCTAGGATGCCAGTCCGGGGTGGTTGGATGCTAGGCCCCCCGGCGATAGCAGCCGAGGACCTGTAGCAAGTCGGTCAGTTCCCCCAGGTGGTCGAGCGCGTGGCGGCAGCGGTCTTCGCCGGGCGAGCCGAGGAAGTCCAGGTAAAACAAGTACTCCCAGGGCTTGCCCCGGAGCGGCCGGGATTCGATCTTGTGCAGGTTGATGTCGCGGAGCGCGAAGGCGGCGAGGCAGCGGAACAGCGCGCCGGGCAGGTTGCGGGTGGTGAAGACGATGGAGGTCTTGAGAGTGCCGCCGCGGGTGGCGGTGGGGGCGCGGGCGGGCGCGCGGCGCTGCAGCAGGAAGAAGCGGGTGAAGTTGCGGCGGTCGTCCTCGATGGAGCGGCGGAGGATCTGGGCGCCATAGACTTCGGCCGCCGCGGCGGAGGCGATGGCGGCCGCGCCGTCGGGGGCCTGTTCCATGAGCATCTTCACGCTGCCGGCCGTGTCGTAGTAGGTCTCGCTGTGAATCTTGGGATGACGGGTGAAGAAGTGCAGACACTGTCCGAGGGCGACGGGGTGAGAGTAGACGCGCCGCAATTCTGAGAAACGCACGCCGGGGCGGACGATCAGGTTGTGGACGATGCGCACCTGGGTCTCGGCGACGATGGGCAGCTTGAAGCGGAGCAGGTGATCGTAGTTTTCGTGGACGGAGCCGGCCAGGGTGTTCTCGATCGGGACCACGGCGTAGTCGGCGGGGCCTTTGGCGAGGGCCTGGAAAACCTCTTCGAAGCGCTGGCAGGGGAGCAGGTCGAGGCGCGAGCCGGCCAGCAACTGCCGCGCGGCCTCCTCGCTGAAAGCGCCCCGCTCGCCTTGAAAAGCCACTCGCTTCGGCTTCGCCATGATCGCCCCCGCATTATAGCGTGGGGGGCATCAGCTTTCGGGCGTGTACCACTCGGGCGAAGGGCCGGAGGCGGCCTCGATGGCGGGGACAAACGTGTGGTCCAACTCGGCGACGAGGGCGGCGAGGTTGTCCACGATTTGCTGCCAGCGTTCGGCGCCGCCGATCTTGTATTGGCCGCCTCCGATGGCGCGCTTGGATACGGGAAGCGGGAAGCGGGCCGTGAACCCCAGCCCGTGAACCTGGAAACCGGCGGTGAGGCTGCGGCTCCAGGTGCCGACGTCGAGCTCGATTTTCACGGTGAGGTGGCCGGGGGTGCGGCGGCGCAGGGTGAAGGTCCCGGAGCCGGCGCGGCTCGGAGCGAGAGAAGGCAGCTCCAGGGTGAAGCGGTCTGTAGAATGAATCGAAGGGGCTGGAGGGCGTGTATCATGCTTTCGGCTCTCGTCGGGGATGAGGCCGACCGCGGCGGCACGTGCGTATGCTGGCGCCAATATCGGCAGGTGAGTTGTGAACGAAGTTGCATGGGAGCTGGCGCATTCCGTTGACGCGAACGCGAGTCCGGCTTTCGCCTGGACGTATATGACGAATGTGGCAAGCTGGGACGATCCACCGGCGAAGTTCGAACTGGACGGGGCGTTCACGGCCGGGTCGCGCGGAACGACTCGGATGCCCGGGCAAGAACCGCGACACTGGCACATACGGGAAGTTAGTCCAATGAGGTTGTACACACTTGAAATGGCGCTAGACCGGGCAGCGCTATTGTTCGAGTGGCGATTCGACGGGCTCGTGGACGGGCGAACGAGGCTCACGCAGCACATGGTTCTCAAGGGGGAGAACGCCGCTGCATACGTCGCGCAGGTGCAGTCGGCATTCACGTCGAGTCTGGCGGCGGGCATGAACAAGATCGCGGCGGCCATGGAACGGGCTGAGGCGAACGAGGGCCGGTAGGCGATCCAGGTTGAAGCTCTCTCGGAAAGCCGCTACCCCGGGTGGCGGGGCGCGGCAGCGGCGAGAAACGCTGCGACACGCTCGAGCGCTTGCCGCTGGATTTCGGGATCGTCACCGAAGCCTGCGAGCCACACCACGTCCGCCTCGCGCCGGAACCAGGTGAGCTGGCGCTTGACATACTGGCGCGTCCGGAGCTGGGCTTGGGAAATCGCCTCGGGGAGGTCTATTTCGCCGTGAAGCAACTGCACCGCCTCGCGGTAGCCATGCGATTCGAAAGGCTTGCACCCGGGCGAATGACCGGCGGCCAGGAGGTTGCGGACCTCCGGGAGCAAGCCGCCGGCGAACATCGCCTCCGCGCGCCGGTTGATGCGGCCGTAGAGCGCGTCGCGGTCCGGAAGCAGGCCCAGCTTGAGCGCGGCGAAGCCGGCGAGGCCGCGGCGTCCGGCGGCGAATAGGGCCGTGAGAGGACGCCGGGCGAGCACGATCACCTCCAGCGCGCGGATCATCTTGGGGCGGTCGTGGGGGTGGATCTTCGCCGCGGCCGGCGGGTCGAGGCGGGACAGCAGCTTGTGCAGGCGCTCCGGCGTGCGGCGCTCCAGGCGGCGACGCAAGGCCTCGTTGCGGGTGGGGCCGGGGAAGAGTCCGTCGAGCAGGGCGCGCAGGTAGAAGCCGGTGCCGCCGGCCAGCACCGGCAGCCGGCCGCGCGCACTTATCTCGCGAATCGTGTCGCCGGCGCGGCGCGCGAACTCGCCCGCCGTGAAGACTTCGTGCGGCTCGAGGATGTCGAGGAGGTGGTGCGGCAGACGGCGGCGTTCTTCCGGGCGGAGCTTGGCAGCGCCGATATCGAAGCCCCGGTAAACCTGAATGGAATCGAAGTTGACTATCTCGCCCGAGAATCTCGCGGCGACTTCGAGCGCCAGCTCGCTCTTGCCGGAGCCGGTGGGTCCGAGGATGGCAACGAGCGGTGGCAAACCGCTAAGACCGCTCCCTCACGGTCGCGGCTCTGCTACAGGAGGCCGCGGAATGCGCGGGGTCACTGCGCCGCGCGAGCCACTTCGGCCTTCGGAACGGGCGCGACCGTCACGCCGTACTTCTGCAAGGCCGCCAGTTGCGCCTTTACGGCGGGCGCGGGCGTGCCCGTGATGTAGAGACGCAGGAAGGGGGCGAACGACTTTTCGCCCTCGAAGTCCTTCTGCGCCGACTTCACGAGCGGCGAGAGGTCGCGCATCCGGTTGACGTCCAGAAACACGGTTTGCAGCGTCGTTAGCGCGGCGAGGGTCGAGGCGTCGGTGACGAGGTTGCCGCGCAGATCGAGCGACGAAAGCCGCTTGAGCTTGGCCAGCGGCTTGATGTCCACGATGGCGTTGCCGTCGGCTTCGAGGGTCCAAAGGCGCTGCATGCCGGCCAGCGGGCTGAGGTCTTTGACCTTGTTGTTAGTCAGGTGCAGGGTGTTGACCATCGTCAGCTTCGCCAGGGGGCTGATGTCGGTGATCTGGTTGTCGGCCAGGTCCAGGTACTGGAGTTTGACCAAGTCGGCCAGAGGCTTCAGGTCGGTAATCTTGTTTTTCGAAAGGTTCAGCGATTGGATATAGCTGTCGTCCGTCGGAGCGTAGGGTTTCTTGACGACAGCCAGCTTGGCGAGGGGGGTGAGATCGGCGATTTCGTTTCCGGAGAGGTCCACCGTTTCGAGGCCGATGCACTGATCGAGACCGGTCAGGTCCTTGATGCCTTTGTGGCGGGCATCGATGCGGGCCAGATCCTTGACGTCATCCACGGTGAGAGGCTCCTGATTGGCGCGCTTCTTGGGGACGTAGGTGCGCACGACCGCTTCCAGGTTCTTGTCCGGGAAAACCGTGTCCGCCGGCCAGGCGGCGCTGGGCCCGAGCACGAGCAGGGCTCCGAGGAAACCGAGGAGAAACGTCTTGACACTTCGACTCCGCATAATTCCACTCCCAGCATCCAGGTCGTTTCGCTACAGAGGACCGCGGTCCTAACGCCCACGGAACGGGCTTCGCCCGGCGGAGGGGCGCGGTCGCCACATATATTACAACACTTGGGGACTCGTGGAAGGGGAGGGTCGCTAACAGTGCGCCCGGCAGAAGCGCACCACCTGCGCGGCCGCCCAGAAGCGCGGCGCGGGGCGGGAGAGAAACGACACATGGCCGCCAAAGCGGGGCGCGAGCAGCGACAGCGCGGGATTCGGCGGCACGCGGCAGCTCTCAAAAGGGATGAAAGGGTCGTCCTGCGCCTGGATCACGAGCGCCGGCACCTGGATCTCCGCGAGGAAACGCTGGGCCGAGCACTGCGCGTAGTAGTCGAAGGCGTCGCGATAGCCGAAGGCGGGAGCCGTGACGTGGTCGTCGAAGTCGATGATGGAGCGGACGCGGTCCAGGGGCTCGGTCGAAAAGCGTCCCGGCAGGAGGCGCGCCTTGCGCCGCAGACGCGCCGCGAGGCCGCGCAGAAAGTGCCGTTCGTAAAGGCGATTGCGCGGCTCGCCCAGGCGGCGGGCGCAAGCGGCCAGGTCGAGAGGAGCGGAGAGAGAGCAAACGGCCGCAACATGCTTCGGGGGCCGCGCGCCCCACTCGCCGGCGAGTTTCAGGGCCTGGTTGCCGCCCATCGAGAAGCCCACCACGCACAGCCGCCGGTCCGCGAGCTGCTCGACCACGGCGCTCAGGTCGGCGGTGAGA
>JBGPDC010000193.1:0-10587 GCA_041482115.1 Terriglobia bacterium
AGGAGTATGTCTGGAGGTCTTAATTTATGAACGAAAAATACATTAGACGATCTATTACTAGGGTGATATTACTGGCGGCATATACTGCCGCCCTCTCGGCCTCCACCGTGATTCCCATGAATCTGCACGACCTCAGCGCGCAGGCTAGTCAGATCGTGACGGGCCGTATCGAGCGCATGACCTCCTCTCGCGACGGCGCCACCGGTCACTTGACGACCCGCGTGGAACTGGCCGACGCCCGCTCGCTCGCCGGCGACGCACTGGGCACCCTGGCCGTGAACATGGCCGGCGGTACCAGCGGCGACATCCGGGAGTGGATTGCCGGCTTCCCGGCGTTGAACACCGGCGATCGCGTGGTCCTGTTCCTGGCTGACGAGACCGCGACTCCATTCGGTCCGACGGTGGGGCTGTGGCAGGGCGTCTTCTTCGTCGAGCAGGACACGACCGGCGCCGACATCGTGACCGACCACCAGCGGCGTCCGATCACCGAAATCCGGGGCGACCAGGTCGTGGCTGGAGCGCTGCGCCTGCCGCGGGGCGCCGTGGCACAGACGGCCGGCCCCCGGGTCAGCCTGGATACGTTCCTGAGCCGCGTCCGCGACCTGCGCGCGGCAGCCAACGCCTCCGCCCGGAAGTAACACCCCACCATTTCCGACACACCTCTCCTGCTTCGGGGGGAAGTGGTAGACTACCCTCGCCGCAAGCCCCTTGTCAAGGAGGCGCCCATGACTCGTCGCCAGCTTCTTACGGTCGTTGTCGCCGTGGTAATGGCCCCGGTGCTGCACGCCGAAACCTGGCCGGAGTGGCGCGGGCCGCTGGGCACAGGGGTTTCGAGCGAAATCGGCCTCCCCACCGAGTGGAGCCGCGACCAGAACGTCGCATGGAAGGCACCGCTCGGCGGCCTGGGTGTATCTTCTCCAATCGTCTGGGGCGAGCGCGTCTTCGTCACGTATCAAATCGGCGCTGGGGCGCTGCGGCCGGGGAACCACCCCACGCTTGTCCAGGGGCGCGACCCGGTGGCGGCGGGGGAGCATCCGCTGGGTGGGAAGCGGGCGGCTGGACCGGACGCGAAGATCGCGTTCGCCGTAGCCTCGTTCGGGCGCACCGACGGCAAGCGGCTCTGGGAATACCGGCTCGACGCGGAGGGAGCGCTGCCGCCGGTACACGAGAAGCGGAACCTCGCGAGCTCCAGCCCGGTGACCGACGGAGAACAGGTCTACGCCTGGTTCAACAACGGCCAACTCGCGGCGCTCGACATGAACGGCAAGCCCGCCTGGACCCGGCACCTGGGGCGCGAGTACGCGGCGTTTGACCTCGACTGGGGCGCCTCGAGCTCTCCCGCTCTCTACCGCGATCGCCTGATCCTGGTCTGCTTTCACAACGCCGCGTCGTACCTGCTGGCGCTCGACAAGCGGACGGGGAAAGATCTCTGGCGCATCGAACGGGAGAAGGGGCTGAAATCCTACAGCACGCCGCTCGTGGTGGAAGGGCCGCAGGGGCCGGAAGTGGTCGTGAATACGAGCGAAGGCGTCGACGCCTACGACCCCGCCACGGGCAAGCTGCTGTGGCGCTTCGCAGAGGCGAACCGCTTTCCGATCCCGATGCCGGTTTACCAGGACGGCGTCTTGTACCTGACGCGCGGCTACCGGAGCAGCCCCTACCTGGCGCTGCGGGTGGGCGGGCGCGGCGACGTCTCGAAAACTCACGTGGTGTGGCGGGTCGATACCGGCGGCCCCTATGTTTCTTCCCTGGTCCAGTACCAGGGGCTCCTCTATATGGCCAACGAGGGCGGCATCGTAATGTGCATCGACGCCAAGTCGGGCGAGCGCGTGTGGCAGGAGCGCATGAATGGCATCTTCACGGCGTCACCGGTGGCGGCGGATGGCAAGATTTACCTGTTGAGCGAAACCGGCGAGACGGTCGTCCTGCGCGCCGGACGCCGGCCCCAGGTGCTGGCACGGAACGATCTCGGCGAACAGTTGATCGCCTCGCCGGCCATTTCCGGGGGACTGCTCTTCATCCGCGGCGACCAGCACCTGTTTGCGATCCGGGGCGCTGGCAAGTAGGGGCACTGCTCCCCAGACCCCCTTTCGTGCGTCCAAGTAAAGATGCGCCTCTTTGCTCTCTTCCTTGCGAGTGTCCTGCTCTTGGCGGCGGCCGACTGGACCCGCTTCCGGGGCCCCAACGGCACGGGCCTCTCACCCGATACGGGACTGCCGGCGGAGATCAGCCGGGACCGCAACGTCCTCTGGAAAACCAAGACGCTTCCGGGCCACTCCTCGCCCATCGTCGCGCAGGGCCGCGTCTGGTTCACCGGCTATGAGGGTGACGAGCGGGTGGTGCTGTGTTACGACGCGGCGAGCGGGGCGTTGCTGTGGCGCCGGGGAGTCCTCAAAGCCCGCACCGAGACGGCCAATCCGCTAAATGGGCCGGCCACGCCGACGCCGGCCACGGACGGCCGGTCGATCTTCGTCTTCTTCCCCGAATTCGGCCTGCTCACCTATGATTTCGACGGCCACGAGCGATGGCGCGCGCCGCTCGGACCGTTCGGCGGGGTGCAGGGGATGGCCGTGTCTCCGGTCTACGCGGAGGGAAATGTCGTGCTGTGCATCGATACGCCGGAGCAGGCCTACCTCGCCGCCTTCGATGCCGCGACTGGCAAGCAGGCGTGGAAAGCCGAGCGTCCGATCGGGTTTCTGGGAGGTTACGCGACCCCTTCCCTCTACCAGCCAGCCAAGGGACCGGCCCAGATCGTGGTGGCAGGCGCCCTCGAGCTGACCGGCTACGCCGCCAAAACCGGCGAGCGCCTCTGGTGGGCCCGGGGTGTGACGCAATATCCGGCCGCGCTGCCCTTGGTCGCGGGCGACTCCGTCTATACCATCGAGCCCTACGGCGACTCGGGCGGCCCTGCCTTCAAAACACTGCTCGACCAGTACGACAAGAACAAGAACGGCCGGATTGAGCTGGCGGAGGTTCCCACCGAGCGCCTCAACGACCAGATCATGTACCGCATCTTCAAGTCCATCGACCAGAATATCGGGAACCACGATGGCGCGGTGGGCGAGGACGAATACAACCGCGCCTTTGATCCCTCCTCGACGGGCGGCGGACTGGTCCAGACGCGGCTCACGGGCCACGGCGATGTAAGCCAGACGCTGGTGCGCTGGCGCCATACCAAGGGTCTGCCTTACGTGACCGCTCCGTTGCTCTACCAGAATGTCCTCTACGTGATTCGCAATGGCGGGATCCTTTCCACCTTTGATCCGGAAACCGGCCAGGTGCTGCGGGAAGAGCGGCTCAAGGACGCGGTGGGAGATTACTACGCCCAGCCGGTGGCCGGCGATGGCAAAATCTACTTCCTCAACCACGACGGCAAGGTGAGCGTGCTGCGGGCGGGAAAAGCCTGGGAGGTGCTGTCTTCCGGGGACCTGGAGGAGGCGGTCATCGCCACGCCGGCGATCGCCGGAGGACGCCTCTACGTGCGGACCGAGACCACGCTCTACTGCTTCGGAGAGAAGAAGACGGGGAACGCCGCCGCAGATAGCCCGCGGCGGCCCGCCCCGTCTGGACTTAACTGAAAGCTACTGGGCCTTGGCCCGAGCACGGCCGCCACCCGCGGGCGCGCCGCCCTGAATCACGATGGGTGCGCCGGCATTAATAAATGCTGCGGTGCCCGGTCCCTGGAAGAACGTGAATCCCGCGCGATCTTTCCAGGCAAACGGACCACCGAGTTTCACGCCGGCCTTCAGGGTCGCATCGTGGATGCGGGTCACCAGCGCTTCATAAACCGCGTCACCTTTCCGCTCCGCACCGGTGTAGGGATGTCCCGAAAAATTCCCCAGGTCGCTCGAGGCCGCGAAGATCACGTCGATCCCGGGAACCGCGGCGATCTTGTCGGCGGCGTCCACGCCGATCGGGGTCTCAATCATGATAACCATAAACATGTTGTCGTTGATGGTCTGGCGGTAGTTGGCTGGATCCCAGATGCGGGCGCCCTGGCCGCCACCCTGGCTGCGGCGTCCCTGGGGCGGGAACTTCGCCCACTTCACCGCATTCTGAGCCTTCTCCACGGTATCGACCGTGGGGACAATGATTCCCAAGGCCCCCAGGTCAGTCGCCTTTTGGATCTCGCCTTCGAGCGCGTCAGGCACGCGAATCATCGGCGCCGCCTTGGACTTCCCGCACCGACCGACCATCTCGCCCACCTGGTAAAAGGACAGCGTGCTGTGCTGCATCTCGATCCAGATGCAATCGACTCCGGAGTTGGCGACCGCGCAGTACGCGTCCGGCTCGGGTGAGGATATGCTGGCGCACATCACCTGCCTGCCTTCCCTCAGTTTCGTCAGCGCGGCGTTGTAGGTCGGCGGTCCCGCCGATGCGATCCCAGCGATCGTCAGAGTGCAGGCTGCAGCGGATAAGAGAACCCGTCTCACGTTCATAGAACCCCTCCTTAGTAGAAGCTTGGCTTCAGGTTTTGCGGAGTTATGGTACGACGCAGACGGCCAAAAGTCAAAAAAGGACCCACCTTCACTCCAACAGCAGCGCCTCGGTCCCTTCCTCGGGACGCGGCTGCAGACGAGGGTCCCGCATGAGGAGACGGGCACACGTGTTCCAACGAAGGATCGCGTCGTCGTTGCCCGGAGGGCGCAGGGCCTCGGCCTTGTCGAACCAGTCCATGGCTTCACGGAAGAAGGCGTAGGCGGTAGAGGCGGAGCCGGGCCGGTCATGTTCGTAGAGTGTCTTCGCCCAGCGCTCGGCAATGATGCCGCGGTAATACGCTCGGTCGTACTCGTTCTGAAGCCGGGGAATCAGGTCTTTGGCCTCCTTGGCGGAGAGACCCCGGTGAAACTGATCGGTCAGGGTGAGCACGAGCATCACCACCGCTTGCTGATTGTCCGGGTCGGTTCGCAACACGTCGCGGCAGATGCTCTCGGCCTCCGCCGGTTCATTGAGCAGGCGATACCGCTCCACCTTCGACAATGCTTCCGGTATCGCGTCCCGGGATAGTGCCTTTAATTCATACATAGCAGCCTCCCCCGTGGCCGTTCAGGTGAAAATTCGCAAGACTATTTTACGAAGCGGGTCGTAGAATTCGTCCACAACCCGCTCCTTGAGGGGAATGATCGCGTTCTCGGTAATGGTGATGCTCTCGGGGCAGACCTGGCGGCAGCAGGTGGTGATGTTGCAGTACCCCACCCCATGGGCGTTCTTCAGGTCCTCCACGCGGTTCTCCGTGTCCAGCGGATGCATTTCGAGAGCCGCCAGATGGGCGAAGAAACGCGGTCCCGCGAACGCGTCAAACTTGCGGTGCTCGCGCAGCACGTGGCACACGTCCTGGCAGAGGTAGCATTCGATGCACTTGCGAAACTCCTGCACCCGGTTGACGTCCTGCTGTCCCATGCGCCACGTGCCGTCAGGCGCGTCCGGCGGGCGCGGCTTGAACTTCTTGATCTTCTTCTTTACTTCAAAGTTCCAGGAGACGTCCGTCACCAGGTCTTTGATCGGGGGAAAAGTGCGCATCGGTTCGACCGTTACCGGCTTTTCGAGCGGCAGCGAGTTCAGCCGGGTCATGCACATGAGCTTCGGAAGGCCGTTGATCTCCGCCGAGCAGGAGCCGCAGCGGCCGGCCTTGCAATTCCAGCGCACGGCCAGGTCGTTCGCCTGCTCCGCCTGGATCCGGTGCACCGCATCCAGGACCACCATACCCTCCGTCACCTCGGTGGTGTAGTCCTGGAACTTGCCACTCTGCCTGTCGCCCCGCCAGATTCTGAAAGTTGCCGTGGCCATCACTTCATCTCCTCGATGACCTGGCGGAGTTCGGCCGGCATTTCCGGGATCGGCCGGTGCGTAATCCGCGGCTCTCCCTCCGGGCCCATTTCCACTACCAGGTTGATCTTGCCGAGCGCGGCGTCCTTCTCCGGGCGGTCCTCGCGGAAGTGCGCGCCGCGGCTCTCCTGGCGCTCCAGAGCCGCCCGCGTGATGACGCCCGCCACGGTAAGCAAATTCGGGAGATCGAGCGCCGTATGCCAGCCGGCGTTATATTCGCGATTGCCGGAGACGCCGACCCGCCGGGCGCGATCCCAGAGCCGGCGCAGGCCCTCCAGCGCCCGTTGCATTTCGTCCTCATGCCGCACGATCCCCACCAGGTCCTGCATCATCGCCTGGAGATCGTGCTGGACCTGGTAGGGGTTCTCCGCGCCGGAGCCGGGACCGCGCTCGAAAGGCTCGAGCGCCCCCCGGGCGGCTGTTTCCGCCTGTCCCTCGTCGATACGGCCGGCGCCGTGCTCTTTGGCGAAACCGGCCGCATGCCGGCCCGCCCGTTTGCCGAACACGAGCAGGTCCGAAAGCGAGTTGCCGCCCAGGCGGTTGGCCCCGTGGAGCCCGGCGGCGCATTCGCCCGCGGCGTAGAGGCCGGGTACCGTGGACATCTGCGTATCGCCGTCCACCTGCACGCCCCCCATCATGTAATGCGTGGTCGGCCCGATCTCCATGGGCTCTTTCGTGATGTCGATGTCCGCGAGTTGCTTGAACTGGTGATACATGCCGGGCAGCTTGCGCTTGATATGCTCCGCCGCGTTCGGCAGCCTCTTCTTGATCCACGAGATGTCGAGGAAGACGCCGCCATGCGGGCTGCCGCGGCCTTCCTTGACCTCCCGCACGATGCAGCGCGCGACGTGGTCCCGGGTCAGCAGCTCCGCCGGCCGGCGGGCGCTCTTGTCTCCTTGCGTGTAACGCCAGCCCTCTTCCTCATTGTCGGCGGTCTGGTTACGGTAGAGCTCCGGGATATCGTCGAACATGAAGCGGCGTCCCTCGTTGTTGAGGAGGATGCCGCCTTCGCCGCGCACCCCCTCCGTAACCAGGATGCCGGCGACGCTCGGCGGCCAGATCATTCCGGTAGGGTGGAATTGGACGAACTCCATGTCCATGAGGGCCGCTCCGGCGTGATAGGCCAGCGCCTGGCCGTCGCCCGTGTACTCCCAACTGTTGCTGGAGATGCGGTAGCCGCGCCCGATGCCTCCCGTCGCCAGCACCACCGCCTTCGCTCGAAACAGCAGGAACCGGCCCCGCTCGCGATCGTAGCCGAACGCGCCTGCCACGCGCCCGTCGTCCTTAAGCAACGTGATGACCGTGCACTCCATGTGCACGTCGATACCCTGGTGGATGCTGTGGTCCTGGAGGGTACGGATCATCTCGAGCCCGGTGCGATCGCCGACGTGGACGAGGCGCGGGTAGCGGTGCCCGCCGAAGTTGCGCTGCAAAATGCGCCCGTCCGGGGTGCGGTCGAACACGGCGCCCCACGCTTCGAGCTCCCGGACACACTCGGGCGACTCCTTGGCGTGCAACTCGGCCATGCGCCAGTTGTTGACGTACTGGCCGCCGCGCATGGTGTCCGAGAAGTGGACTTTCCAGTTGTCGCGGTCGTCGACGTTCGCCATGGCCGCCGCAATGCCGCCTTCGGCCATCACGGTGTGCGCTTTGCCCAGCAGCGACTTGGTGACCATGCCCACCTTAACCCCGAGGGCGGCAGCTTCGATCGCGGCCCGCAGTCCCGCGCCCCCCGCCCCGATCACCAGCACATCGTATTCGTGCGTCTGGTATTCCGGCATCAGAGGATTCTCCAATCCGTCCACACGCCCAGGGCGCACAGGCGGATGTAGATGTCGGAGAACGCCACGGAGCACAGGCTCATCCAGGCCCAGAGTTTGTGCCGGCTGTTGAGGCAGCTCACGCATTCGTAGCTCTTGAGCCGCAAGGGCGAAAGCAGGTCGAAGCGGCCCCCCACCAGGTGCCGCACGGAGTGACACCCGAAGGCATAACCGCCCAGGAAGACCACATTGGTCGCGAGCACCAGAGTCCCCAGGCCGATTCCGAAGGAGGTTCCGCCGGTGGCGGGGTCCGGAAACCACAGCGCCTTCCACACGTCGTGGGCCAGAAAGAACAGAAAGAAAATGGCGATGTACAGAAAGTAGCGGTGAATGTTAAACAGGATCAGCGGGAACGAATGTTCCCCGCGATACTCGTTGCGCGGCTCGCCCACCGTGCAGGACGGTGGATCGGCCCAGAAGGACTTGTAGTAGGCGCCGCGATAGTAATAGCAACTGAGCCGAAACAACCCCGGGGCCCACAGGATGAGGAGCGCCGGCGACCACGGCGCCCAGCCCGGCCACCACAGCGGCTTCGGACCGAACCAGTTATGCGGCGAGTCGCCGAAGATCTCCGGCGAGTAGAACGGTGAGAGGTAGGGTCCCCAGTAATAGTTCTTGCCCTGGAACGCCGCCCAGGTGGTGTAGACGACAAAAGCACCCAGGCCCAGAAATACCAGGAGCGGTTGAACCCACCAACGGTCGCGCCTGGCCGTCTGGCCGAAGCCGCGCCGCTGATCCCAGGACACATCGGCAAAGGCCATGTAGACCCTCCTTGTTCCCGATCTTACGCTTGTGGACTCACCAAGATATAGGATCGGGGGAAGGTTTTCAACCGTTTATGGGACGGATCACTCCAGCGGCGGGCGCCGGCTTCCGCTTGCCCGGGAGTGCGCCCCCGGCGCCAAGGGCCGTCAGTTCTTCAGAGACTTCTCGCCTTCCTAGCCTTTGCGTTCCCAGCTCGGGCCGCACGGATCGAACGAAACTGGCCGACGAGAGTCCGCGCGCCTTGCGCGATCAGGTCCACTTCACTGGCGGTCTCGAAGAAGGTCACCCCGCGGGCGAACCAGCGGGCGGCGGCCTCGGCGTCCGGCACGTACATGCCGATGACCTTGCCGTGAGCTTGGCCGGATTGAATCACTCGCTCGACGGCCGCGGCCACCTCGGGATGCCGGAAGTCTCCCGGATGTCCGTAACTGGTCGAGAGATCGTACATGCCGAGGAACACGACATCCACGTGCGGGTTCGAGAGCAGGTCATCGATGTTTTCGACGCCTACCCGGGTTTCGACGTGGGCGAGCACCACGGTCTCCCGGTTCCCCTCCGCAATGAACCGCGCTCCATCCACGCCCGGTGCGTAGTCGCAGTTGCCGTAGCAGGGGGCGGCGGCGCGAATTCCCACCGGCGGAAATTTTACGTAGGAGACCAGGCGGTCGATCTGCTCGCGGGTTTCCGACCACGGCAACTGGATCCCGATCACGCCGCATTCGAGCAGTTTTCCGACGGCGGTCCGGCTGCACTCCGGGACCTTGGCCACCACCGGCAGTCCCTCGGTGCGGCAAGTGAGCACGAAATCGGCGAGCCGACCCTCATTGAAGAACCCGTGCTCGTACTCGATGTACACGAAATCGCACCCGCTGTGTTTCCACAGCTTCGCCAGCCATGGCTCGGTCACGTGCTGGGTGGTCATCCCCGTCAAGGGACCCGGACGGCTCAACATCTCTCGTAAAGAAGTCATTTCAAAAAGTCACCTCATCCTTGGTTATCAAGCGGTGGCCGGCAGGATTTTTCGCTCCGGATCCACGAAAAGCCACGTCAGGACGCCAAGCAGCACCAAGGCAGACGCAAAAGAAAGCCCGCCGGACCAGCCAAACCGGGAAGCGATCCAGGGCGTGACCACCGGAGCGAGCATGCCTCCCAGGTTGCCGCCGGCGTTCAGAAAGCCGGAGGCGGCGCCGGCGTTCGTCCCGGAAAGATCGATGGCGGTCGCCCAGAACGGCCCCTCCGCGCAGGTCGAAAAGCCGAGCGCCAGCGAGATCAGCACCACGGTCGCGACGTCGCCGAACCCGCCGGCGCCCAGGTAGAGCAGCACCGCGCTCACGGCCATCCCCACCATCGGCACGGACCGCCGGGCGAATTTCAGGCCGTAGCGCGGAATCAGCCGGTCGGAGATTCTGCCGCCGAGCGGCATCGCGACCGCCATGGCCACGAACATGACGGTCGTGGCGACCGCGCTCTGGCTCGAGCCCAGGTGGCGGATCTCGCCGAAGTAGTAAAACATCCAGTAGTAAAAAATGTATTCGAAGTAGTTCAACAAAAAATAGCCGAGCGTGACCATCAGAAGACTGCGGTCCGTGGCCAGAGCCGCGAGATGCCGGAATCCCTGGTCGTGCGAACGTCTCGTGGCTTCGCTGGCCGGCTGATCGTCACTGTAGAAGAACCAGGCGCCGGTCAGCAGCGCCGTCACCGCGGCGGCGATGCAGAAGGAGAGGCGCCAGCCGTAAGCCGCCATCAGCCGCGAGAAAACGACCGGTGAAATCGCGGACCCCACGGCCGCGCCCGTCAGGACGAGCGCCTGCACCCACCCGCGGTCGGTGGGAGGAATCCGGTCTGCGTTGATCCTGGCGCAAGAAGGATAAAGGGGCGCCGTGCATACGCCGAACGCGAAGCGCACGACCAGGAAAGAGGGCACCACGCCGAGCAGCAGTCCCAGGCCCGGCGTCCCGCACCAGGCCGTAAGTCCCGTGAAGAACGCCGCGCCCAAGCCGGAAAAGGTTAGCATGCGGCGGGCCCCGAAGCGGTCCGCCATTTCTCCGCCCGGCAGCATGAACAGCATGTAACTCAGCAGAAACGCCGAATACACCGTACCCATGGCGGTCTCGGAGATGCGGAATTCCTTCATGATGGTGGGTCCGGCGATCGACATGATGGAGCGGTCGAAGTA
>JBGPDC010000194.1:0-10574 GCA_041482115.1 Terriglobia bacterium
AAGATGAAGAGCACTCCGATGTTGAGGTCCGTGAGCTGCAGGTTCGTGCGCACGCCGAAGACGTTGATCTCGCCGCCGAAGGGAATCACGGCGATGGAGACGAGGGCGAGGGACACGGCCAGGAACGGCGCGAGCAGAAACAGGAAGCGGTGCGCCTGGGGCGGAACCAGGTCTTCCTTGGTGAGCAACTTGATGGCGTCGGCGAAGGGCTGCAACAATCCGTGCGGACCGACCCGGAAGGGTCCCCAGCGGCCCTGGATATGCGCGACGACCTTGCGCTCCACCCACTGGATGTAGACCAGCGTCAGCAGCAAGAGGGCGATGAGCACCAGGGCCTTGATCACCGCGACGAGGAAGAAGGACATTACACGCGCACCTCGACGTGGTCCTTCTCGCGGACGGCGTGCAGCGCGCCGCAGTAGCGCCCCAAAGTGCCGGACTGGAACAGCGAATCCCGCGAGGAGCGGATCGTGGCGGCCCGGCCGCGTCCTGCGAGGGGTGCGGTGGGGGGCGTGGTCATAGCTGCGCCGCCCGTGAGGAAAGCGGCGTAGTCGATCTGGTAGCCGGGCACCGCGCGCCGGATCTCCTCGAAGACGGCCTCGGGGAGCGGCGGTGCAAGCTCGAAGCCCATCTGGCGGGCGATCAGGCCCAGGATCTCGAGGTCGGATTTCGGGCCGCTCGTGTTGGGTCCTTTCTTCAGGCGCTGCAGCTCACCGCAGGTGTTCGTGAAGCTGCCAGTTTTTTCATAGGAGGCTGCCGCCGGGAACACGACGTCGGCCTGCCGCGCGGTCTCGGTGAGGAACAGCTCCTGGACGACCAGGAAGGTGTTCGGAAAAGCGCGTTCCTCGGAGCCGTCTTCGAGGGGATTGGCCCCCACGACCCACAGCACTTCGAGCTCCCCGCGTCCGGCGGCTGCCAGCATCTCGTCACGGCCCATCCCGGGCTCGGGGTCGGGAACGTAACCGGGCAGCAGGTCGGGCGCGAGGCCCAGGTCGAGCGCGCCGCGCGAGTTGGCGTAATCCACGAGGGCGACGTACCTGGCGGTCGCAGGCAGCATCTCGACCAGCCGGCGGACGTCGTCGCCCTGGACGTGATCGCCGAACAGCACCACCAGGTTCGCTTCGCCGGCGAGCTTCTCGCGGATCTGGGCCACACCTTCCACGCCGCGTCCTCGGACGACTTCGACGGCGCGATCTTCCTCGCGGGTCGGCTCCGGGTTCACGACGTAGACGCGCGCATTGTGATGCCGGACGTTCGCGCGCGCCTGAAAGGCGAGCATGGGATGCTGCTGGGAGAGGTCCACGCCGACGACCAGCACGGCCCCGGCGGTATACACGTCGGCGGTGCGGGCAAGCGCCTGCGGGCGGCCGGCTACGGCCTCGAGGAGCGCCGCGACGTCGCCGCTGCGATGGTGATCGATGTGGTGGGTGCCGAGGCGTTCGCGGGCGAACCGCTGCAAGTAGAAATTTTCTTCGTTCGTCGTGCGCGTGGAGCCGAGGACGCCGATCCGCTCGCTCTTGTCGTGGGCGTCTTTCAAACGGAACGCTACGGCCGAGATAGCATCCTTCCAGGTGGCCGGCGCGAGTTCGCCATTGCGCCTCACGAGCGGCGTCGTTAGCCGGTCCGCGTGATGGAGGAAGTCGAACCCGTAGCGTCCCTTGATGCACAGAAACTCGCCGTTGATGCCGGACCGGTCGCGGTTGTTCCCACGGATCACTTTACCGTTGCGGACGCTGAGCGTGGTCTTGCAGCCGTCGCCGCAGTGGGTGCAGGTCGTCCCGACGTACTGCATCTCCCAGGGGCGGGTCTGGTAGCGGTAGGCGCCGCTGGTGAGCGCTCCGACCGGGCAGATGTCGATGCACATGCCGCACTCGTCGCACTCCAGGTGATCGCCCATATTCGGCGCGATCTCGGAGTGCGCGCCACGGTTGACCACGCCGAGCGCCTTCACGCCCATGCCCTCGTCGCAGATCCGCACGCAGCGGAAGCAGAGGATGCAGCGCGGCATGTCGAAATACACCACCGGCGACCACTGCTTCTCCTCTTCGTGGATCTTCTCTTCGAGGTACCGGCTCTCCCCCGCCCCGTAGCGGAAGACCATATCCTGCAGCTCGCACTCGCCGCCCTTGTCGCACACCGGGCAGTCGAGCGGATGGTTCGTCAGCAGGAACTCGAGCATGCCCTTGCGCGCCGCGGCCACCTGCGGGGTCTCGGTGCGGACGACCATGCCGGGGGCGACGGGAAGCGTGCAGGCCGTGAGCAGCTTGGGAGCCTTCTCGACCTCGACCACGCACATCCGGCAAGCGGCCTGGAGCGTCAAGCCGTCGTAATAGCAAAAGGCCGGGACCTCGATGCCGGCCTGGCGCGCGGCGTTGATGACGAGCGTTCCCGCCGGGGCCTCGACCTCGTGTCCGTCGATGGTGAGCTTGACGAGATCCGGCACCGGGCTACAGTCTCCCCTCGTATGGGCAGGGCTTGCCGTTCAAGTGATCCTCAAACTCCTGCCGAAACTTTTTCACGATGGAAATGGTGGGCATGGCGGCGGCGTCGCCGAGCGGGCAGAACGTCTTGCCAAGCATGTTCTGGGCGAGGTCTCCGATCAGGTCGATGTCGGTCGCGACGCCTCCCCCCGAGTGGAACCGCAGCAGTAACTGGCGCAGCCACGTCGTACCCTCGCGGCAGGGGATGCACCAGCCGCAGCTTTCGTGGGCGTAGAAGCGCATGATCCGCAGCGCGACCTGCACCATGCAGGTGTCCTCGTCCATCACCACGACGCCGCCCGACCCGAGCATGCTGCCGATCTTCTGCAGCGAGTCGAAGTCCATGGGGACATCGATCTGGTCGGCGGTCAGCAGCGGACAGGAGGAACCGCCCGGGATCACCGCCTTGACCTTCTTGCCGTTGGGCACGCCGCCGCCGACCTCTTCGATCATCCGCCGCAGCGGGAATCCCATCGGCAGCTCGTAGACGCCCGGCTGGTTGACGTGGCCCGAGAGGCAGAACAGGCGCGTGCCGCCGTTCTTGGGCGTGCCGAGGTCCGCGTAGGCGTGGCCGCCTTTGAGGAGAATCCAGGGCGCGGCGCAGTAGGTCTCGACGTTGTTGAGCACCGTGGGACATTTGAACGCCCCCACCACGGCCGGGAAAGGCGGGCGGATGCGCGGAATCCCGCGCTTGCCTTCGAGGGATTCGAGCAGCGCCGACTCCTCGCCGCACTCGTAGGCGCCCGCGCCGGTGTGGGTGTAGAGGTGGAATTTGTAACCGGTGCCGAGAATGTTGTCCCCCAGATACCCGCGCGCGTAAGCCTCTTCGATCGCCCGGTCCAGGATGTCGATCAGGTAGCGGTATTCGCCGCGCACATAGATGTAGCCGGCGTGCGCGTCGACCGCGCGGGCCGCGATCAGCACGCCTTCGATCAACTGGTGCGGGTCATTTTCGATGAGCAGGCGGTCCTTGCAGGTGCCGGGCTCGCTCTCATCGGCGTTGACGACGATGTACTTGGGTTTCGGAGAATCGCGCGGGACAAAACTCCATTTGAGGCCGGCCGGGAAGCCCGCGCCGCCGCGTCCGCGCAGCCCCGAGGACTTCACTTCCTCGATCACCTGCTCGGGCGTCATCTGGGTGAGCGCCTTGTGGATCGCCTGGTAGCCCTCGTGGGTGAGGTAGGTGTCGATCGAGCGCGAGTTGGGCAACCCGAAGCGCCGGGTAAGAACGCGGACCTCGAGCGGATGCGGTTCGTTGTACATGAGCTACTTGCCGTCGCCCTTCAGCTTTTCCACCAGCGCATCGAACTTCTCGGCATTCATGTCGTGATGAAAGTCGTAGTTGACCTGCACGGCCGGAGCCCACGAGCAAGCCCCGATGCACTCGACCTCCTCGAGCGAAAACTGCCCGTCCGCAGACCGCTGCTTATGTCCGACTCCGAGCCGCGTCTGGGCGTGTTCCCACAGGTGGCGGCCGCCGCGCAACAGGCAGGAGATGTTGGTGCATACCTGGATGTGGTGGCGTCCGGCGGGCTCCCGCCGCAGCATCGAATAGTAGCTGACCACCTCGTTGACCTGCAAGGGCGTGATCTTCAGGCGCCGGGCGATTTCCGCTACCACTTCATCGGTGACGGCGCCGACTTCGTCCTGCGCGTAGAGCAGCATCGGCACCAGCGCCGCGCGGAGGTATCCGGCGGGGTAGCGTTTCGCGAGATTCTCGAAGCGGGCTTCGAGGTCGGGTGAAAAGGTCACCGGTCGACGTCCCCCAAGACGAAATCGACGCTCGAGAGCGAAGCAATTACGTCGGCCAGGAGGCCGCCCTCCACCAGCTTGGGCAGCGCCTGCAAGTTGCTGAAGCTCGGCCCGCGGATAAAGCACCGGTAGGGACGGGCGCCGCCGTCGCTCACCAGGTAGTAGGCCTGTTCGCCGCGCGGCGACTCGATCCGCTGCACGTATTCGCCGGCCGGCACCCGGAAGCCCTCGGTGACGATTTTGAAATGGTAGATCAGGGCTTCCATCTGGGTCTTCATCTTCTCGCGGTCGGGCAGCACGACGTGAGGCGCTTCGGCGATCACGCGTCCCTCGGGCATTCCCGCGAGCGCCTGCTGGACGATGCGCACGCTCTGCCGCATCTCCTCGATGCGGACGAGGTAGCGGGCGTAGACGTCACACTCGGTGCGCGTGGGCACCTCGAAATCGAACTTCTCGTAGCTCGAATAAGGCGCCGCCTTGCGAATGTCCCAGGCGAGGCCCGAGGCCCGCAGATTCGGCCCCGTCAGGCCGCGATCGATCGCGTCCGCGAGGCTGATGTAGCCCACGCCCTGGGTCCGCTGCTTCCAGATCGGATTCCCGGTCAGGAGGTTTTCGTATTCGTCGATGCGGCCGGGGAAGAGGTCCATCAGCTTCCGCACGCGGTCGAAGAAGCCGAGGGGCGGTTCGAGCGCCAGGCCGCCGACGCGGATGTAGCTGGTCATCATCCGCTGGCCCGAGACGGCCTCGAACAGGCGCAGGATCTCCTCGCGCTCGCGGAAGCAATACAGGAACACGCTCATGGCGCCGATTTCGATGGCCTGGGTGCCGAGTCCGACCAGGTGGCTGTTGAGGCGTGTCAGTTCGGCCAGCATTACTCGCATCCACTGGGCTTTGGGCGGCGGCTCGAGGCCCAGCAGTTTCTCGACCGCCAGACAAAAGCAGAGGTTGTTCATCAAGGGGCAGAGGTAATCGACCCGGTCCGTAAGGGTGATGACCTGATGGTAGGTCTTGGCCTCGCAGGTTTTCTCAATGCCCGTGTGGAGGAAGCCGATGTCCGGCTCGACCCGCACCACGGTCTCGCCGTCGAGTTCCAGAATCAGGTGCAACACTCCGTGGGTAGAGGGGTGCTGCGGACCCATGTTGAGGGTCATGGTGCGGCGGGCCGGGGTCGTGGTGGCAGCCATCAGCGCGGCCCGCTCAGCGGGTAGTCTTTACGCAGCGGATGGCCTTCCCATTCCGCCGGCATCATGATGCGTTTCAGGTCGGGGTGGTTGCGGAACCGGATACCGAAAAGGTCGAACACCTCGCGCTCGTACCAGTTGGCGTTGCTCCAGACGCCGGTGACCGACTCGATCTCGGGGGACGCCTCGCCCAGCCGGCACTTCAGCCGCAGCCAGTGGTTGCGCTCGAGCGAGTGGACCTCGTAGGCCACTTCGAAGCGGGGGTCGAGCGGGTACCAGTCGATGGCGGTGATGAAGCTCAGCCGGACGTAGCTCTGCCCGGTCTGGAGGAAACGGCAGACTTCGAGAACGCGATCGCTCGGGACCCACACGATGGGCTGCTCGCGGTCGAGCTTGGCCGCGGCGATCAGAGCCGGGTCCAGGGCCTCGAGCGCGGCTAGGGCAGAAATCTGCCGCATGGCGTCGGGGAGCATCGGATTCCCCCTCTTAGTCCCTCTCGGAGCGGGCCCAATCGAGGGCCCCTTTTTTCCACAGGAACAGGAAACCGGACAACACCACCACCAGGTAGAGCAGCATGCTCACGAAACCGTAGAGCTTGAGCTCGCGGAACACTACCGCCCAGGGGAACAGGAACACTACCTCCACGTCGAAGAGAATGAACATGATCGCCACCAGGTAGAACTTCACGCTGAAGCGGCCGCGGGCATCGCCTACCGGCTGGTTGCCGCACTCGTAGGGGATTTCTTTGAGCTTGTCTTTGACGCGGTGCCCGAGCAAGGCGGAGGCCCCCAGCGCTCCCCCCGCAATCACCACCCCCAACAGTACTTGCACGAGAATCGGGAAGTAGACTTCTGGATAGGATGGCGGCATCCGCGGCTTTCTCCCGGAGCAGGCGCCGGGACGGGCGTTCTTAAATTCGACTATAATGGAGGGTAAAACAACGTGTCAACCGCAGCACAGGAACTACAGATCGTACTAAACGGCGAGGCCTTCCCGGTCGCGGCGGGGACTACGGTAGCCGACTTAGTACGACGGCTCGAACTTCCCGAGGACCGGGTGGCGGTGGAGGTGGACCGCAGCGTCCTGCGGCGGCCGGAGTGGGGAACCCGGCGCCTGGAAGCCGGCGCGGCGGTGGAAATCGTGCAGGTGGTGGGGGGCGGATAGGCGCAAAAACTCCCGCTTTTCGGGCCTTCTGAAAATTCTGTTGACTCCCACTGGCCGTTGGCGGTATAAGTTCGGAGGCGCTCCCCTCTACTGAAACGAGAACGACGAAAATGTTCAAAACAAAAAAGGCGAAATTGCCAACTCCGGAGGTGCCGGGCCGGTATACGAGCCTGGAGGTTTCGAAAGTCTCTGGGGTGAGCCTGCGGCAGTTGCAGTGGTGGGACGAGCAGGGAGTGGTTTCGCCGGACCACACCGGCCACCGGCGCCTCTACTCGACCGAAGAGGTGATCGAGGTCGCGGTGATCGCCGAGCTGCGGCGCAAGGGCTTTTCGCTCCAGAAGATCCGGCGGGTTCTTAAATTCTTACAGAAGGAAATGGGCAAGCGCCTGTTCGACTCGGTGAACAACGGCGCCGAGGTACACCTGCTGACCGACGGCAAGGCCATCTACCTCGAGGATTCCGACCGCCGCATCGTGGATATCCTGAAGAGCGCCCGCCAGCCGATGATCTCGGTCTGTGTCTCCGACCAGATCCGGCGGCTGACGGCGGCGGCCGCTCTGCCGCCCAAGCGGGCCGCTCGGGCCGAGGCGGCGGCGTCCCGGGTCCGTCAAGCGCGCGCCGGCGGCGCGTAACCCCTCAGAGGGGCGCCCGTTCCAGACTGGTCACAAAGTCAATCCCCGGCACCACTTTCCGGCTGAGCCGTTCGTCGTTGGTGAGGAACAGGCTGACGCCGGCCGAGGCGGCGCAGGCGAGTTGAATCGCGTCGGGCCGCTGGAGGGCGCGATCCTGCCGCAGCCGCGCATAGGCCGAAGCGGCGCGGCGGTCGAAGGGGACGACCACCACTCCACCGCTATCGAAGTAGGCCTCGTAGCGTGCCAACAGGTCCCATTCGGCCGCCAGGGCCGGGCCGGTGAGGACCTCGCCAACGGTCAGCGTGCTGGTGACAAGCTGGTCGCCGCGTTCAACCATCCGCCGGCGGAGGTCCGCAACCTGGTCGGCAAAGACCGGGTGATCTTCGAGCAGGTAGATGAACAGGTTCGTATCCCAGAAGACTCTGGCCATGGCGCCTTCCAGTTACCAATCGCTCTGGCGGATCCGCCGGTCCATCAACAATCCGTACAAGTACGCGTAGTCCCTAAGGTCGGAGATCTCTGTGGTCATACCCAAAGGGCAGCGCTGAACTGCCTTTTCTACCTCGCCCCGTCCAAGGCGCTGATTGATTCGCCGGCCGTCACGTTCAAACCAGATCCCACTGTGACCATCCAGGCAGTAAGTGAAAGGCAGACCCGTCTTCGTTTGAAACTCCGCACCTTGGTGCTGAGTGATCCTCAGCCAGACCTGCTCGAACCGTTTATCTGGCGGGGCTTCGCTAGCGGTGGGCGCTGCCCGCTCCCAGCCGGTGCGCTCCCGCGCCACAAAGGCGTCACCACCCCCCAAAGAGGCCCACAGTTTTTTCCCGACCCCCCGCATTTGCAGGAGGAGATCGCTCGGGGGCGAGGCGGGCCTGGCAAGTTGGCAGTATTCTTTTTCGTACCACTCAACCAGCGGATGATAGACGTCGGGCAGGTCCGAACGTTCGGGACTGGTCTTGCCGCGCCGCGAACCGTGGGCGTCATCTCCCGGCCGGAAGAGGCGCAGGGAGCCATCCGTCAATTTGTAGAACAGCCGGTAGCGAGCCGAGCTTGGCGCCACGTTCGCAACATTGTGCTGGTAGAGGTGGGCCGTTACACCAGCCCGAAACTCCGGATGCGCCCTCTCCTTTTTCAAACGATCCGCGATCTCCCGCGCCGAGAAAGAAACCTGCTCCGGGTGCTCCCGATGAAGAAGCGCCAACGCGACCCAGCATTCGTCAGCGACCAGAATCTCTGTAGTTTGGATCATAGCCTCCTCCTGTATAACCATGTTTTACCAAAATTACCATGGTTTGTCAACCAGGATGCGGATTTTCCGGTGCACGGCGGGCTAGACACTTACGTCAAACAGACTGTGAAGTGGTTGATAACTCTCGGACTGCTGGCCAGCCTTCCCGCGTGGCCGCAGTCGCCGATTGAGGGCGTGCAGGACCGCTACAACCACCTCCGCACCCTAAAGGTAAGCTTTGAAGAAGCCGTCTCGTACAACGGGCGGGCGCGGCGGCAGGAGAAGGGGACGCTCTACCTGCAGCGTCCGGGGCGCATGCGCTGGGACTACACCGACCCGGCCGGCAAGCTGTTCCTCGCCGACGGCAAGATGTTCTACCTCTACAGCCCGAACTCGAACCAGGTGCAGCGGATCAAGCCGCGCGAGACGGACGACTTTCGCGCCCCGCTGGCGTTCTTGCTGGGCGAGCTCGACCTGCGCAAGGAATTCGACCGGATCCTGATCCGGCCGGCTGGCGACGGCCTGGAGATGGTGGCGCAAGCCAAGTCGGCGAACGAGGCGTTTTCCCAGGTGACGTTCCTGCTCGACCCGAAGAGCTACGCGATCCGCCGCGTCGAGATCACCGGCCAGGATGGCGGCGCGACCGAGTTCCGCTTCCACGGGGAAGAGGTGAATCCGCGCCTGGAGGCCCGCCTGTTCCAATTCCACGCTCCGCCGGGCGCCGAGATTCTGGACGCGGAGGCCCACTAAATGGCCGAGTTCGTTCTCAAGTACGCCGATGCCCAGGGGCAGGTGCGGCAGCAGGTGGAGACGGCGGTATCCGAGGTGGAGCTGCGCGGCCGCTATACCGACAAAGGGTTCCTGGTTTTCTCGGTGAAGCCCCGGGGCGGAGCGGCCACCGTCATCCAGAGCCGCCTGCGCCGCCCGAAGAAGCTCAACCTGGGGCAATTCCTGGTGTTCAACCAGCAGTTTGTAACGCTGATTAAAGCGGGGCTGCCGATCGTGAAGTCGCTCGAGCTGCTCTCGGCCAGCCTTACCAGCCCGAAGCTCGGCGAACACCTGCGCCGCGCGCGGGACGACGTGAAGTCGGGCACGCTGCTCTCGGAGGCCTTTCGCTCGCAAGGCGTGTTCCCGCCCATCTACACGACGTCGGTGATGGCGGGGGAGAAGAGCGGGAGCCTGGCGGAGGTTCTGGAGCGCTACGTGAATTACCAGAAGATGGTGCTCGCGGTGCGCAAGAAGGTGATCGTTTCGCTGATTTACCCCTCGGTGCTGATCGTGCTGGTGATCGGACTGGTGATTTTCCTCGTCACCTACGTAGTCCCCAACTTCGCCGAGCTGTATGCCAGCATGCAGGCGGAGTTGCCACCGCTCACGCAGCTCCTGGTCTACATTGGCCTGGCCGCCAAGAATTATCTGCTGGTGGGCGTGGCGGCGGTGGGCCTGGCGGGTTTCCTCATCTCCATGTGGCTCCGCACGCCGCGCGCCCAGGAGGCCTTCGACCGCCTCAAGCTGCGGGTGCCCATTTTCGGTAGCATCTGGATCAAGTACCAGGTGGCGCAGATCGCCCGCGTGTTGAGCACGCTGCTGGTGGGCGGCATCCCGCTGCTGCAAGCGCTCGAGACCGCCGGCCAGTCGCTCGGCAGCCGCCTGCTGCAGAACGCTATGGCCTCGGCTACCAAACTGGTGAAGGAAGGCCAGCCCCTCTCGAAAGGTCTGGAGCAAACCGGCATCATGCCGCGGCTGGCGGTCGAAATGGTGGAGGTGGGCGAATCGACCGGCGCGCTGCCCACCATGTTAAACAGCGTCGCGGAATTTTTCGAAGAGGACGTCAACACGCGCATGCAGGCGGCGCTGTCGCTCATTGAGCCGGTGATCATGCTGCTGATGGGCGTCTTCGTGGCGTTCGTGCTGGTGTCGCTGTACCTGCCGATTTTCACCCTCGCCGAGAAGATCCACTAGTGGCCTGTCGCAGGGAAAACGTTACTACTACCGCTCCCTTTGGTCGCGGCTCGGTTACCGCCTTTCTGAGCCGCGCGCGTAGCAAGCGGTTTCGCGATGCTAAGGGGCTGTCTAGAAACAACGTGATCAGACTACCGGTTTGCGAGGGCGGATTTCGTAGTTCCAATCGCCGTGG
>JBGPDC010000195.1:0-10521 GCA_041482115.1 Terriglobia bacterium
GACCCGGAGAAGCGGACCTGCCCGACCTGGCACGGCGGCATCGCCCACCAACCCACCGCTTATAACCCCGTCAAGCACATCGCCTATGGCGTGGGGATCGAAGGCTGCTTCTCACAAAATGGCGCCGCGGCGGCGTTCCGCTCGCCGAACGGCGGCCTCGACCGCAAGAACAGCCAGAGACGCACCGTCAACAGCGACCTCTACTATGGCTCGGTTACGGCGTTCGACACCATTAACCACAAGGTCATCGCGAAGGCGGTGACGGACATCGAGATTCGATCGGGCGCCACGGTCACGGCCGGCGGCCTGGTCTTCTCGGCCCTGCAGGACGGCTGGGTGGTGGCGTATAACGACGAGACGCTCGAGGAACTGTGGCGGTTCAACGTGGGCACCCCGTTGAAGGGCGCGCCGGTGACTTACTCGATCGGAACCAAGCAGTACCTGGCGGTTCAAGCCGGCGGCCGGCACCTGCATCCGGTGAAATACGACAACCTGCAGGATGCGAGCTACCTGTTCGTCTTTGCGCTGAATTGATTTTCCGCGGACGTTATTTCGGGAGCTCCTTACAGACGTCCTTTTCGGAGCCCCAGAACTCGACGCACTTGGCATGATCCAGCGCGCCTTTTCTGACGATCTTCGCGATCAGAAAGTCGGCTAGCAAGTCTATCTCGCGCTGCTGCAGGGTGGCCGGAGGGTCGGGCATGCGCGTGGGGTTCGATTTCAGGTCGGCCTGGGTCTTGCCGTAGCAGCGCCGGTCGGTGTAAGCAAACTTGTCGAAGGCCGGCATTTGCGCGTTGGGCACCCCGCACTTGATGACCATAACCAGGCCGGCGCGGTTGAGCTTGGTGTCACGCAAACTGGGGCCGTCGGGCATCTGGCTGTCGGTCTTGTGGCCGTCACCCGCCCAGCCATGACACGCCTGGCAGTTGCCTTTTTGCTGATAAAGCCGCATGCCCTCGGCAATGTCGCCGGCGTCGGGGGGCTTTTGCTCCTGTCCTGGCGCTGCCACGCCGAAGGCCACTGCCAGGATCGCGGCCGCCACGGGCGCTCCTAGGGAACGCAGCCGCTTGGAGTGTTTGCGCCGGTGGGTCATGGGCGCAGTATACAGCGCCGCAGGAATTTCACGCAAGATGCCGTCAGAATGGCGCAAAGGCAGGCCCGCGATACAATACAGGCATGACGTGGCCTTTGGCCGTGCTGCTTCTGCTGCAGGCGGCCTCCCCTGCTCCGCCCCCCGACCAGGCGGCGATCCAGGCACTGCAGGCGGGAAAATTCGCCGAGGCGGCGCCGCTACTCGAAAAGCTGGTCGCGGCCGATCCGCAGGACTACCGGGCGCGCTTCAACCTGGCCTTCGCTTATTCGCAGCTCAACCGCGACCGCGAGGCCATTGAGAACTACCGCAAGGTCGTCGAGCAGCAGCCCGACCTCGCGCCGGCGCGGCTCAACCTGGGGATGATGCTGCTGCGCCAGAAGCTGCCGGCCGAGGCCGCCCCGCACCTGGAAGCGGCCGCGTCCAAGCAGCCGCAGGATTTCCGCGCGCAGTTCTATTGGGCGGAGGCGCTGCTCGGCTCGGGACAAGCGGATCGCGCCGGGCCGGCCTACCGCAAGGCCCTCGAGCTCGATCCCAAATCGGCGGCGGCGACGCTCGGGCTCGGACGGGCGCTGGCCCGCTCGGGCGAGCCCGAGGCGGCGCGGGAGCAATACTTGCAGGCCGCCAAGCTCGATCCCGAGTTCGGCGACGCGCTGCTCGAGCTGGGGGATTTGCTCGAACAGAGCAAGCAGCCGGCGCAGGCACTGGAGATCTACCTGGACTACCTGAAGAGCAAGCCGGAGGCGGTGGCGGTCCAGGAGCGCGCGAGCGTGCTGCTGCTCCAGCAGCAGCGGTATCCGGAGGCCATCGAGCACCTGGAGGTGGCCGTCAAGCAGAACCCGACGGCGGCGAACCAGGCGGCGCTGGCGCAGGGGTACGTCATGACCAAGCAGGTCCCGAAAGCCGTGCCGCTGCTGAGGGCGGCGTCGGCCGCCGAGCCGTCAGACATCGACCTGCACTTCCGCCTGGGGACCGCGCTGCTCGAGACGGGAGAGAGCGAGCCCGCCGCCCGGGAGTTCGCGGCGGTGGTGGCGAAGCAGCCAGGCAACCAGGCGGCTTGGAACGGCGTCGGGTTTGCGCTTTACAAGCTCGATAATTACCAGGGGTCGCTCCAGGCGCTCGACCGCGCGGCGCAGCTCGGTCCGGAGGCGCCCGGAAATCACTTCTTGCGGGCGGTCATGCTCGATAAGTTCAAGCAGTTCCCTGCCGCGCTCGATAGTTATCAGAAGTTTCTAGCCGCGGCCGGCGGGCGTTACCCCGACGACGAATTCAAGGCGCGCCAGCGGGTGCGCATTATCACGAACCTCTTGAACAAGCGCAGGTAGAGGGGGCATGAGCCTGACGAGGCGGATACTACGGCTGGGGACGCTGGGGGTAGCGCTGGCCGCAGGGGCCTGGCCGGCGGTGGTAGATCTGAAGGGGGTGCGCGCCGAGCCCGACCCGATCAAACGCTACCGCCTGGCGCTGAACTATGGCGAAGACGCTGCCGGGCGCGGCGCCAAAGCCTGCAAAGCGAACGAGTACGAGCAGTGCGTGGGGCTGCTCCGCGAGGTGCGGGACGCGGTCGAGCTGGCCAGCAAATCGCTCGCCGACTCCGGCATCGACGCCTCGCGCAACGCCAGCCACCACAAGAACGCCGAGATCCGGGTCCGCAAGATCCGGAAGGTGGTAGACGCTACGAGCGTCTACATTCACCCCGAAGACCAGGCGGAGTACGAGGCGGTGGTGAAGCGGATCTCGGACCTCAACGACGAGCTGCTCGGGGCCATCATGAGAAGAAGGAAAAGATGATGAGACGGCTGATTCCGTATCTTGCCGCGGGATGCTTTCTGGCGGTGCTGGCGGCGGTTTTGCTGCAGGCCCAGCGCCGAGACTTCCTCAGTGACGACGAGGGCGACCAGATCCGCGAGGCGCAGGAGCCCAACGAGCGCCTGGCCGCCTACCTGAAGTTCGCGCGGCTGCGCCTGGAACTGGCGCGGCAGATTCTGGCGGCGCCGGAAAAACCGGGGCGGTCGAAGCTGGTCCACGACAATCTCGAGGACTACACCAAGATCCTCGAAGCCATGGACGCCGTGGTCGACGATGCGCTGGCGCGCAAGATGGACGTCACCAAGGGCGTGGCGCTGCTGGCGCAACAGGACAAAGTCTTCCTGGCCACGCTGCAGGGGCTCGCCAAGGTCCCGGCCAAGGACAAGTACCTGTTCGAGTTCGTCCTGCAGGACGCCACCGAGGCGACCCAGGACAGCATGGAAGAATCCGAGCACGACTTGAAGGAACGCACGCAGCGCGTCCTCGAGGAGGATCGGTCGGAGAAGAAGAAGCGCCAGGAGGCCATGACTCCCGCCGAGGCCGAAAGCCGCAAGAAGGCGGAGGCCAAGACGGCGGGGACGACGGACAGCAAGGGAAAGACGAAGAAGGTCCCCTCGCTGCGCCGGAAGGGCGAGGAGCCGAAACAGGAGCAGTGAGCTATTTCTTGCCTATTTCTTATCGGCGGCGGCCAACTGGCGGAGTAACGGACGGGTCAGAGCCTGCAACTCACCGAAGGCGTGCAGGTAGCTCTGGAACTGGCGGTTGACCTCCAGGGCCTGGTCGGGTGTAAGCTTGGCCCGCAGGATCATGTCGCGCAGGCGAACCGGATGGGGGAGTACAGCTTCCTCGTCCAGCTCTTCGAGCGCGGTCGCGGGGTCATAGTGGTACATGCCGGCAGTGTACCGCAAACAGGAGCAGACCAATGGCAGAGCTGGAGATACGGCCCACGATGAAGTTCATTCTCGTGGGGTACGCCACGACGATTGTCTTGCTGCTAGGCGCGCTCGCCTGGTGGAACGCGAACCAGCGGGATCCGGCTTATCTGGGGGTGGTGGGCGTGGCCGTGCTGCTGCTGCTGTGGCCGGCGAACAAGCACCTCCACCGGCAGCGGATCCGGTGCCGCCTGCAGGGCGACCAGTTAAAGTACGAAGAGGGTCTGATCTCGACTTCGGTCAAGACGCTGCCCGTGACCCGCATCCAGGACGTGACGGTGCGGCGCTCGGTTTTCCAGCGGATCTTCGGCACCGGCGACCTGCGCATCGAGACGGCCGGACAGTCGAGCGCCCTCGAAATCTACAACATCGATAACCCGCAGGCGGCGGCCGACCAGATTCTGTCTGCTGCCGCACCTTCCCAGGGGCGGCCAGCTTCCGGGCAGGCTACATAGTCCGGCGGCCACCGGGCTTGCGGTCCTATAATAAAGCCGGGGACGGGAGGTACATCATGCGGCGGGCGGTCTATTTCGGAATCGGCGTGCTGGTGAGCCTGGCCCTCGCGGTGAGCGTGCCCGCCCAACGGGGCGGCGGAGGCGGCGGGCGAGGCGGCGGGGGGCGCTCCGGGGGTGGCGGCTTCAGCGGTGGGCGCATGGGTGGCGGTGGCCACGGCGGAGTTTCATCGGGCGGCTTCCGGGGCGGGTCGGGCGGCGGAGCAATGCGAGGCGGGACGTTCGGGGGCGGCGTCGTGCGAGGCGGGTCTTTCCGAGGCGGGACTTTCCGGGGCGGGACATTCCGGGGAGGTTCTTTCCGCGGGTTTGCAGGCGGATTTCGCGGCTATCGCTCCAGCTATTTCTTCGGCTTCGGTTACCCGGCGTTCTATGGCTATGGGGGCTACGGCTACGGGTATCCTTACTATAGTTACGGCTACTCCCCCTATTCGGGCTACGATCCCTACTACTCCGACCCTTCGTATTATGGAGGCGGCGGATACGGTTACGGAGGCGGCGGGTCCTATTATCAACCGTCTTATGAGCCGTCCTATCCGACGGTGGCCGAGCGCGCTCCGATCCCCTACCGGGACGTGCCGCCGGCCGAGCCGCAAGTCGGGGTGGTGCAGCTCGATCGCTACTGGCTGATCGCGCAGCGGGACCATTCCATCGTAGCGGTGGCAGACTATTGGCTGGAGGGCTCTACCCTGAACTTCGTCACGCGGGACGGGACGCGGGGGTCGCTCGATCTGACCACGGTGGACCTTCCCTTCACGCGGCAACTGAACACGGAGCGCGGTCTGGATTTCCGGCTGCCGCGGGCGAGCGACACGCCACCTCGCCCCACCGGAGGCCGACGGGACGGCTTTGGGCGTCCTTATTAAAGGCGACTACCCGGGCGAAAAAATTCGGGTTCGCAGCGGAAATCCCAACAAGGATGCGTCACACGTTTGATCGCCGAACCTTGCTCTTCGGAAGCTGGGCGGCGGCGCTGCCCGCTGCTCCGGCCCCACCCCGCCTCGAGACCTTGAGCGATTGGTTGCGCGCGGACCGCCCGGCCCGGCAGCTCGGCTTGCAATCCTGCCTGGAACGCATTCGAGCGGAGGACAGCTCGATTCACGCCTGGGTCCAAGTGCTCCCTCAAAAATCGACGGGGGAGGGCAAGCTGTCGGACATTCCCTTCGGCGCGAAAGACATCATGGAGACCCGGGGTCTCGCGACAGAATACGGCTCGCCGGTTTACAAAGGCCGCCTGGGCGCTGCGGACGCCGCGATCGTTCAGGAATTGCGCGGGCGCGGAGCGATTCTGCTGGGCAAGACGCATACGACGGCTTTTGCCTACCGCACGCCGGGCCCCACGCGGAATCCGCGGAACCTGGAGCATACGCCCGGGGGAAGCTCGAGCGGTTCGGCCGCCGCGGTGGCGGCGGGCATGATACCCTTCGCGCTCGGAACCCAAACCCGAGGCTCGGTGTTGCGGCCGGCTTCCTATTGCGGCGTGACGGGCTTCAAGGCCAGCTACGGCCTGCTGCCGCTGGAATGGCGTACTGCCCCTGGCCAAGAGCCTCGACACGCTCGGGTTCTTCACGCACACGCCGGCCGATATGGTCCTGCTGTGGGAAGCGCTCGGTCATCGGACCGGCCGGGAAGAGGAATTTGCGATCGGGGCGGTCGAGCCCACTCCCCAGGTCGAGCCCGAGATGATGACCGCGTTTCAGCAGGCCCAAGCCTCGTTGCGACGGGCCGGCGTCTCCCTTCGCCCGGTCGATATTTCCGCAATGCTCTCCCAACTCTCCGAGGCGAGCGATACCGTCATGTTCTACGAGGGCGCGCGGTTCCATCAGGAGCGCTTCAACGAGTACGGCGATCGCCTGCACGACCTGGCCGCATTGGTGCGGGACGGCCTGCAAATTCCGGTCGAGCGTTACGACGAAGCCCGGCGTTACATCTCCGAGAGCAAAGCGCGCATAGCGGAGAGGTACAAAGTGACGCCCGTGATCCTGGCGCCGGCCGCGACCGGACCAGCGCCGCTCGGCCTGGCGTCGACGGGCGACGCGAGAATGAACGCGCCGTGGACCGCGCTCGGAACACCGGCCATCTCGGTTCCGATGCCGGTTGGCAAGGGCTTACCGCTAGGGCTGCAACTCACCGCCGACCACGGCCAGGACGCCCGCGTGCTTCGGACGGCGGTGCGGCTGCATCGGATTCTGAACGCCAAATAGCAGATATTCGCTGCCCCACGCCCCCTTCCCTTTGGGTGTATAATAGCCGGCGATACTTGGGTGGTCCTGCGCCCATGTAAGGAGGGGTTATGAGACAGCACCTGCTGCGGTTGTCCATCGTGCTGGCCTGCGCGGTGGCGCTGACGGCTGCCTACCAGTCAACGAAGTCGCCGCAGACGATGGCGGGAGCGGCGAAGTTCTTTCTGAACGGACTGTCGGCCGACCAGAAGGCGAAAGCGACTTTCGCGTTCAACAATGAAGAACGCGTCAACTGGCACTTCATCCCGCGCGAGCGCAAGGGACTCCCGTTCCGGGAAATGGATAGCGCACAAAAGGCCCTGGCCCACTCGTTCATGAGCACCGGCCTGAGCGCGCGCGGCTACCAAAAGGCGACCCTCATCAACAGCCTGGAAGACATCCTGAGGCAGCAGGAGAAGAATAGTAAGGCTCCGATGCGCCGCGATCCGGAGGGCTATTTCTTCAGCGTGTTTGGCGAGCCGGGAGACTCCGGCAACTGGGGCTGGCGCGTGGAAGGTCACCACATCTCGCTGAACTTCACGCTGTCCGGCGGCAAGGTTATCGCGAGCTCTCCGATGTTCTTCGGCTCGAATCCCCAGGAGATCAAGTGGGGGCCGCGCCAGGGGCAGCGCACGCTGCCGCGCGAAGAGGATCTGGGCCGCGAGCTGGTGCTGGCGCTCGACGCCAAGCAGAAGACCACGGCGGTCCTGACCGGCGAGACACCCAAGGACATCATCAGCTTCAACAAGCGCAAGGCGGACCCGCTCGATCCCAAGGGCCTGGTGGCCAAGCAGATGAACAAGAAGCAGTCGGACATTCTGATGTCGCTGATCGAAGAGTATGTCGGAAACCTGCCCGAGGACCTGGCGAACGTCCGGATGGAGGGCGTGAAGAAGGCGGGCCTCGACAAGGTGACCTTCGCCTGGGCGGGCGGCACCGATAAGGGCCAGGGCCACTACTATCGCGTGCAGGGTCCGACGTTCCTGATCGAGTACGACTGCACCCAGGACAACGGCAACCACATCCACTCGGTGTGGCGCGACTACAACGGCGACTTCGGCACGGACGTGCTCGCCGCGCATTACAAGCAGGCGCCGCACGGCACGGCGGTCGCGGGGCGGTAGGCTCTCTTTTCTCTCCTGGGGAGCCGATGGCCGGGCGGCCATCGGCTCCTGTCAAAATAGACCGATCGTACCATTGCGCTTTCGGCTCCGAATGGGATAGAGTGGCTAACCGTTTGGGAATCCAGCTTTAGGAGAAAACACTGTGAAAAACGTACTGCGGTTGCTGCTCCTTCTGATCGCGACGATCGTCGTAGTCGGGGTTCGGCCCGTCTCGGCCGAAGATAAAGTTGACATCTGCCATTTCCCGCCCGGCAACCCGAGCAACGTCCAGTTCATCACGGTAGGCGCGTCTGCCGTTCCCGCGCACCTGGCTCACGGCGACTTCTTAGCGGAAGAAGGTAGTTGCCAGATAACGGGCTAGTAACCCCGTCCCAGGAGGAAGGGAGCTGTTGACCGGGGCGCCTACAAACACACCCGGACCACGTCCCGATCGATGGCTTGTCCCAGCGAGCTGAGTACTTCGGGGGACAAGCGTTTCTGAATATCCTCGAACAGTTCCCGTTCTTCGGTGCGAATATGCGCGGCGAGGGCGGTGGAGAAATCCGCCAGCGCCGCGGACCGCGCGGCGTCGTCCGCGGTACGAACGCGCTCCACGAGCGCTTCGAGCTTACGATGCTCGGCCTGCAACGTCTCGACCAGCGGCAGGGGGCCGAGATGCTCGCGAAGGGCGGGAAAGAGGAGGCGCTCCTCGACGTCGAAATGATTGCGCAGCTCGAGGTCATAGGTGTCGGCGACGCGGCGGGCCAGCTCGGCGCTGCGCTCCGGGGAGCGGTCGTCGCGCAGGGTGCGCTCGATCCTCACGCACAGCGCCAGGCCGTGCTGGTGCTGGTGGGATAGCGGGATCAGGCTGGGGTCACGCAGCATACTTCAATCTTAGCGCGCCTCGAGAGCGCGGATCGACTCGAGCACCACGCGTCCCACAGTCTCTAAGCTGCGCGCGCTGAGCTTGTCCATCGTGTCGCGCTCGGTGTGCCAGTAGGCATTATCAGGACCGTAGTCGAAATCGATGAGATCGACGGCCGGCAGGCCGGCCTCGATAAACGGAATGTGGTCGTCCTCGATGGCGCCGGGCGGGACGCGAGGGAACTGCGCCGCATAACCGAGCCGGGCGGCGGCGGACCAGACCAGGTCGCGCAGCCAGTCCGTGGAATTGAGGTCGTAGAGGAGCGTGAGGTTCGCGTCGCCGATCATGTCCACGTTGAGCAAGGCGGCGATTTGCCGGGCGGTGCCGTCGGAGCGCCAGCGTCCGGCCAGGCGGCGGCTGCCGTAGGTGTGGTCGCTACCTTCCCAGCGCACCAGAGACTCCTCACCGTCGAGCCACACCACCCACACGCTGTGGCGGCGCGGCTGGCCCGAGAGCGCCCGGGCTAGCTCCAGCAGCAGTCCGGTCGAGGAGCCGCCGTCGTTGGCGCCGACGAAGCGCAGTCCGGGGCGCTGATAGGTATCGTAGTGGCCCGAGACGACGACGATGCGGCCCGAGGTCCCGGGAAATTTCGCGATGATATTGGTCAGCGCGCGGGGGCCGAGGGGGGTCTGGGCGGTGAAGGAATCCTCTTCCACCTGGCACTTCAGCTTCCGTAAATCGGCGAGCAGGGAGGCCCGCAGCTTGGCCAGCTCCGGCGAGCCGGCCGGACGAGGCCCGAACGCCACGGCGCGGCGGGTGGCGTCGAGGGCTGCGCGGCCGTCGAAAGCCGGGCTGGCTGGCTGCGCGCCGCAGGGCCTCGCAAGAGTTGCCAGCAGCAGGAGTGCTAACGTTTTCGAGCCCGGCATAGATATCCCAGAGTGGAGTCCTTCTTAGAGTCTAAAAAATCGAGGAACGGCAGCAAGAGGCCGGCCGCGCCGGCGAAAACCGCGACGAGCGGAAAGAGCAGCCAGCGCAGGCCGCCCTGAAAGTAGAGCACGGCATCGAGGAAGCGGCGCCCGAGCAAGACGAAGAAGCCTCCGGCGGGCTCGATCGCGATCTGGCAGAAGCCCGCCTGCTCGAGCAAGCGCTGCAAGCCATGGCGGGTGTAGCGGAAGTAATCGTGCGGCGCCTGGTGGACGCCCCATTCCTGCGGCGCGGCCACCAGCAGCGGCGCGCCCGGACGCAGCACGCGGCCGATTTCCCCGAGCGCGCGCCACGGCTCCGGGAGGTGTTCAAGCACCACGATGTTGAGAGCGGCATCGAAGGTCGCATCGGCGAAGGGGAGCCGGGCGAGGTCGGCCACCGTGTCGAGGCGGGAGTAATCCCAGGCGGTCTCGCCGATGGCGAGATCCACGGCCACATAGCGGCAGCGCGCAAAATAGGAAGCGTGCTTCCCCTCGCCGGCCCCGGCATCGAGCACGCGGGCGCTGTCGGGGAGCTCGCCAGCGAAGAGTTCCACCTGCCGCTCGATGTCGGCTTCAAACCGCAAGAGGCGGCGGCGCACCGCGGGCGGCAGCCCTCCGGCCAGGCGGCGATGCCAGGGCTCCCGGGAGGCCTCGCTCACGCTTTGACCGCCTCGACCATCACCGTGGACCCCGCTCCGACCGCCGCCTCGAGCGCCGTCGCCGGCACCGCCACGGCCACGAGCGCCATGTAGAGCAGGTTCTTGAGCAGATGCGTGAGGGCCGACTCCGGCACCCGCCGCACCCGCCGCGACATCGGCTCCAGTTGGGGAAACAGGCTGGTGGCAAGTCCGGCCGGGTTGTCGCGCAGGGAAAAATGCTTGGTGCGCAGCAGCCGGAAGCCGCACTCTTCGAGAAGCCGGGCGAGGTCCTCGGCGCGGAAGTTGACCAGGTGCCGCGGCACGTCGATGCCGCTCCAGCGCGGACCGAGCAGCAGGAACTGCCAGCAGGCCGCATTGGGCACCTGGA
>JBGPDC010000196.1:0-10412 GCA_041482115.1 Terriglobia bacterium
CCCCAGGGCCGTGAGCGAGCTGCGGAGTTTGTGGCTCCACAGCGCGCGGAGCGAAAAGCCTAGGAAGTCCCAAAGCATGGACGGGGGCCCGGAGAACCGTCAGAGCGACTTGAGCAGCTCGCGTACCTCCGAGGGGGGCGGGTCGTCCGGGTTGCGGTCGCTCCGCAGATACCGCTCCAGGAGCTGGCGAGCCTGCCCCGGATCCCGTCTATCGCGGGCCAATACCTCACCCCTGGCAAACAAATAGCGGGGTGCATTCGGCGCCATCTGCGCGGCGCGCTCAAAGAGCGCATCGGCTTCGTCGTACCGGCGCTCGCGCGAGAGCAGGCCGGCGAGGTCGAGGATCCGCCCAAGTCTCTCCGGCTCGAGCGCGAGCGCCGCGCGGAACTCCTTTTCGGCGCCCGCCAGGTCTTTCTTCTTGATCAGAATCCGCCCCTGGGCGTGATGCCCTTCGGCCGGGCTGACGTGCCGCAGCCGCTCCGCCACCAACCGGGCCTTGTCCTCCCCGCCCCCGACTACGCCGGGGGCCTCCAGGTAATATTCGAGCAGATCGTTCAGGATCTCCGGATTCGCCGGCTCCAGTTGGGCGGCGCGCTCAAAATTCTCGCGCACCTTGTGGGCGAGAGAAAGGGCGCGAAAAAACACCACCTGCTGCGCCCGCCGGCCGGCCGCGCGCGCATACCAGTGGATGTACCGTGCCACACTCGGCGCCGCCTTTACCGCCTGTTCGAAAAGCGACATGGCGTGAGGGTAGTCCTCGTGGGCATAGGCCTTCAGCCCCTGGTCGAAGAGAGCCTCCGGCTCCTCGCCGTAAGAGGCCAGTGTCAACCCGAGTAACAGAATGGCAATCCGCAGCTTCATGTCCCTACCTTGGGCCCCATCTGGACTTGAACGTGTTCGCCGGCGGCGTAAGTACGCTCCCCGGGCAGCAGGACTACCTGGTCCTCTTGCAGGCCTTCCAGCACCTGAATGCGGGTGGTGTCGTAAATCCCCAGCCGGACCGCCTGCCGGGCGACCACCCCTTCCCCGTTCACCACTAATACCATAGCATCTCCGCCCTGCCGCAGGACGGCTTCGCGCGGGATGACCAGAACATTTTCCCCTCTCCCCGTTTCCACGTTCACGTTGACCGTCGCCTCGGGAAGCAGCCGCCTTCCGGGATTCTCGACCACGCACAGCACTTCCCCAACGCTGCGGGTCCCCACCCGTTCCACCGCCGCCGGCAGGCGCTCGACCGTCCCGTGCCATTGCTGCCCCGCCAGGCCGTCCCACGTGATGCGGATCGGCTGGCCTTTACGAATCGGACCTAGCTCCGGCTCGTCCACGTAAACGCGCACCCGCACCCGGTCGACCGTGCCGATACGCGCCGCCAGCTCCGAGGCGTTATAGAAGGCCCCCGGCCGCAAGGCGACAAAATACGCCAGGCCCTCGGCCGGAGAGCGCAGCTCGAGGCGGCGGAGCGCGCTCTGCGCCTGGGCCACGGCCGCCTCGGCCTCGCGGATCCGCCCCGCGATCCGCTCGCGATCCTCGGGCCCGAGCAGCGCCGAGCGCTTCTTCTCGAGGGCCGCCAGCTCCGTCTCCGCCCGGCGGTGCGCCAGTTGTTGCTCCTGCAGAGACGCGCGCGGCACGGCCTGCTTTTCCACCAGCCGCTGCAGCACGCTTACTTCCTGCCGCGCCGACTCCAGATTCAGACGGGCCCGCCCGATGGCGGCGTCCAGATCGGCGAGGCTGGCCGCGCTCGCCCCCCGCTCCACCAGGTGCCGGTCCGCCCGGGCGATCGCGAGTTCCGCTTCGGCGCGCGTCACCGCTTCGCGGGCCGCCTGGTCGTCCACCTCGGCCAGGAGCTGGCCGCGGCGCACCAGGTCCCCTTGCTGCACCAGCACCTTGGTGACGAGCACGGGCGCTCGCGCGTTCACGGCGTAGCTGTCGAGGGCCTCCACGCGGCCATTGGTAAGCAGCGCTTGCACCACCGTGCTGCGCGCCACGCGGACCGCGCGCGCCGGCGGCGGCGCCTCGCGCCGCGCGTAAACCCACGCCCCGCCCACCACCACCACCCCGGCCAGGATGACGAGTGCAATTTTCAAGGACGCCGCTTCCCTACTTGCGATACGAAAAATCCCATACCTTCAGATTCGCCTTGCCGGGGGTGAACTGTATGATCCCGTATTCCCCCGGTTCGAGCGGCTCCACCGGCCAAATCTTGAACACGGCCGGCGCGAGCTGCTGGCGGAACACCTCGATTTCCTCCTGCTCCTCGAGGATCTCTTTGCTCACCGGCACCACCGTGATCTCCTGTACGATGCGGGAATCTTTCTTTAGTTTCATCCGCACCAGGCCGTAACGTTCGGGAGTAGACAAACGGAAGTAGAACTGCGGTTTCCCGTCGCCCGCCCGGACCACGAATTTCGACTGCGTGCCGGCCAGCTCCACCGTCTGCTTGCCGGCCACGATCGGCAGCGGCGAGATCACCTTCAGCACCGCCCGCCGCTTGCTCTGTCCGATGACCTTGATCTCTCCCTGGGCGGCCGGCAGGATCTGCTGCTCCCCGTTGACCCAATAGAGGCCGTCGTCGAGCGGCACCCGCTGAAGCTCCGTGCGCCCCTCGCGCTCCGCCTGGCGCTGCACGCGGTCTTCCTCCGCGCGCGCGCGATTCTCCTCCGCCAGGCGGTTCTGCTCCTGCTTGGTTTTGTCGAGGTCTACGAACTCCAGGGGAATCTCCTCCCAAGCGCTCCGCTCCAGGCTGTAGAAGCGCACCCGGTCCCCCGTCACTTGGTATTCCCGGACCATGTGATCGGAGCCGTCCTTCAAGTACAACCTGAGGTTCTCCGCCCCCGCGAGGACCAGGACGCATGCCAACGCCAGCCAAACTGCCCGCCCGTACCTCATGGCACCTATCATAAGATGGGACGCGCTCGAGCGCTCACCTGTTGCCTTCATGAACCTGCGAATCCTGTTTGACTCTGGCAGCTTGGTGGGGCGGTCCCCCTGGACCGCGGCCGGCGCCCTCGCCGGCCTGCTCTGCCCATGACTCCCGCCACCCATGCGGCTTTCGGAGCGGTGGCCTCCAGCCGCTGCCGCAACCTGGGGCTGGCGCTCGCGGTCTCCTTCGCCAGCCATTTCCTTTTGGACGCGGTCTACCACTTCGAAGCCTTCTACGCCCTTTCGGTGCTGGGACGCTGGCCCCTGGAGCAGACCATGCTGGGCCTCTTCGCCGGGCTGGCAGTTCTGGCCGTGCCGGTCGTGCTTTGGCTGCTGCGCCGCCACCGCCCCGTGGGGATCTTTGCCTGTTATGGCCTCGCGATGTCGCTGTTGGCCTTCGCCCCCGGGCGGTGGACCCGTCTCGGTTGGGGGGTTTTGATCACCGTGCTATGGTATGCCTCCGTTCGGGTCCCGCCGATCCGCCGGTGGGTCTTGTGCGGCTTTTTCGCCTACCTGCCGGACATCGCCAAACCTTGGATTCCGCCCCTGGACTGGCTCCACGACTGGTTTCACTACGAACCCGAGTTGGACCTCGGCGACTGGGTTTCGCTGCTAGTCTCAGGCCGCTGGCGAATCTACATAAACTACCGGATCTTCGACCCTTACTACCGAATTGGCTACGTCCTGGAAGTACTCCTCGAAGGCGCCATCCTCTTCGGTTGCCTGTACTGGCTGGCGCGCCGGCCAAACCAAGATTCTTCTTATAGGTCCGATATTCCATTGCAGTAAAGCCCGGCTTGTGGCAGATTCATTACAGGGTTTTGTTCGTTTCCGGGCGCCGCGATGCAACGGGGGTTGGCATCGGTTGCCGCAGGAACAGGACCCCGGTTGGTAAGCAGGCGTTTCGAGAGGTAGTCCTATGCGCTTACTAAAATTGTTGCTGGCTATGGTACTTTCCCTGGCCGCGCTGCCCTGTTTCGGCCAGACGGCCACAGGAGACATTTTGGGCACCGTGTTCGATCCCACGGGCGCGGTCGTAGCCGAGGCTAAGGTCACGCTGCGGAGTATGGACACCAACGCCTCCAAGGAAGACAACACCGGCGGCCTGGGGACCTTCCGCTTCCCGCTGCTGCCGGTCGGCTCCTACGAGGTCACCGTCGAGAAGACTGGTTTCGCCAAGTACGTCCAGGGCCCCATCCTCCTGCGCCTGAACCAGGCCGCGGAGCTTCACATCGCGCTGACTCTGGCCGGCACCACCGAAACGATTATGGTCAGCACGGATGCGCCCATCATCAATACCACCAACGCCGAAGTCAGCACGAGTTTCGACGCCAAGCGCATCCAGGAACTGCCCCTCTCGACGAATCGCAACCTCCTCAATGTCGCCGCTTCGCTCCCGGGTGTCGCGCAGATTTCCGCGGGGAACTCCAGTTTCGGCAGCGACGGCAATAACGGCACTGAAGGCGGCAGCCTGCAATACTCCGCCAACGGCATGCGCCAGCGCTCGAACAGCTTCATCGTCGATGGCCAGGATTCCTACTACCCGAGCACCGGCGGCCTGCTGCAGCCTTTGAACAATCCGGATATCGTCGCCGAAGTGCGCTTCATCACCAACCAGTTTCTGCCCGAGTATGGGCGGACGGCCGGCTCGGTGATGAACGTCATCACCAAGAGCGGCAGCAATACCTACCACGGCAGCCTGTTCTGGTTCCACAACGACAACCATCTCAACGCTCTGACCAACGCCGAGAAGCGGGTGGTGCCCACCCCGACGCGCGCGCTGTTCCGGATCGAGAACCAGTTCGGCGGCACCTTCGGCGGCAAGATCATCAAGGACAAGACCTTCTTCTTCGTCTCGGCCTTGCGCTGGACGGACCGGCGCCTCGGCTCCGGCACCTCCATCAGCGGCGCGCCGAGCGACGATGGCCGGCGCATTCTGAACTCGGTGGCCGGCGACCGCCCCGCCGTTCGCGCCCTCCTCGACAACCTCCCGGCGGGCCCGCCCAACGGCCAGAGCCGCACGGTTACCGTCAGCGGCCAGGGCTACGTGATTCCGCTCAGCACCATCACCGGATCGGGCGCCCAAAAGTTCAACGACTGGCAGTATTCCTACAAGGTCGACCACCGCTTCAACGACAAGCACGTGCTCTCGGCGCGCTACCTGGACGATGATTCCGAGAACCTCGGAACGGGCCAGCTTACTCCCGTGGGCCTGACTGCGATTCAGCCCAAGAAGGTGCGCTCGGCGAGCGTAGGTGTGTCTTCGGGTTTCTCACCCCGGACGCTCAATGAGTTTCGGGCTTCTTTCAGCCGCTATTTCCAATCCACAAACGCGGAGAACCCCGCGGTGGCCGAGCGCATTCCGTCGATCGAGGTGCCGGAGCTGGGCTTGAACGGCTTCAATGCCGCCACCACCCGCACCGGCATTGGCCTCGCGGCCAACTACCCTCAGTTCGCCACGCTGAACAACTACCAGATTCAGGACTCCGTTTCCCTGATCCGCGGCGCGCACAACTTCAAGACCGGCTTCGACTTCCGGCGCCAGGAACAGTTCCAGTTCTTCCTGCCGCTGACGCGCGGCCGTCTGCAGTACTCGACGCTCCAGCGGTTGATTGACGACCAGGCTACGGTGGGACAGGTCAACGCCCCGCTGAAGGGCGGCGAGCGCATCACCTACTTCCGCTACTACGACTATTTCTTCTTCCTCCAGGACGAGTGGCGCCTGCGGCCCAATTTCACCCTGACCTACGGGATCCGGTACGAGGCGCCCGGCGATCCGGTGCACAACCTGGATGTTCTGAATCAGAAGATCGTCGCCACCAACAACAATGACCCGCGCTACCGCCTGTTCCCCATCCCGAACCGCGACAAGAATAACTGGGCGCCGCGCTTGGGCTTTAACTACCGCTTCGGCACGTCGCCGGGAATCCTCAGCCGGGTGACGGGCGAGGGCAAGCTGGTGTTGCGGGGCGGCTACTCCCGCACCTATGACGTCGGTTTCAATAACATCCCGCTGAACATCGCCAGCTCTTTCCCGCTGGTGCTGGCTTACTCCGTGCCGACCGACCCGGCCACGGCGCTCATCCCCAACGCCTACGCGACGATCGGCCGCATTGTCGGCGGCGCTGTTCCGGACATTTCGAATCCCAACATTCTGACCCGCACCCTCGTCTCCAAGGACTATCGCTCCCCGTTCGCCGAGCAGGTCTCGCTGCAGTTGCAGCGCGAATTGCCCGGGAACTGGGCGTTCACGCTGGGATACGTCGGCACCAAGGGCACGGCCCTCTACCAGACGATCGATGGCAACCCGCCGGTCGCGACCGCGCCGGGCGTGGTGCGCTCCACCCGCGTTAACCCCACTTACATCGTCATCCGCGAACGGTGCAACTGCACCTCCTCGATCTACCACTCGCTGCAGACCAGCATCGAAAAACGGCTCTCAAAGAACTTCAGCATGGCGGCGCATTACACCTGGAGCTCTTACATCGACGGCGCCTCCGAAGTCTTCAACCCCTCGGTGTCGGGAGAGATTGCGTTCCCGCAGGACCCGAACGACCGCCGCAGCGAGCGGGGCCGTTCCACTTACGACCGCCCGCACCACTTCGCGCTCAACGGGGTTTTCGAGCTGCCGTTTATGCGCTCGCAGAAGAATCTGCTGGGCAAGGCCCTGGGCGGCTGGCAGATCAACGGCTTCCTGACCTTCCAGTCGGGCGCGCCGTTCGGCGTCCTCAACGGGGCCGATCCGGGCGGTGTCGTGACGGGCAACCTGGTGGGCACCTCCACCCGGCCGTTTCTCAACACCAATCTGGACCTCGCGAGCATGAAGGTGCGCGACATCCAGGCGGCCGGCGGCCGGTCGCTGTTCTTGCCGGCGACGGTGAACAACCCGATCGGCAACGTGGGGCGAAATATTCTGCGCGCGGACGGCATCAACCGGCTGGATTTCGGCCTGCTGAAGACCACCCAGATTACGGAGAAGCACGCCCTCCAGTTCCACGCCAACTTCTTCAATGCGACCAACACCCGCGACTGGGGCATCCCGGAAGGCATCTTCACCTCGCCGGCGTTCTTGAACGAGGGCGCCAATGAAGTGTCGGCCCGGCGTATTCAACTGGGTTTGCGGTACGTATTTTAAGGAAATTACTTAGCTTCCACTACTTCGAACTTCCCGAACTTCTCGAGCGCCTTGCCAATCTGGGCGGCGTCGCCGACCACCACAATGGCGGCGGATTCGGGCGAAATGTACTTGCGGGCGGCGGTGAGGATTTGCGGCGGCTCCGTTGCGCGGATGCGCGTGGTGTAGGTTTCGAGGTAGTTGTTGGGCAGGCCCATCGTCTTGACGAGAGCCAACTGACCCGCGAGCGCGCTCTGGCTCGTCAGGCTGAGGACAAACGAGCCGCTCAGATAATTCTTCACATCGGAGAGCTCGCCCGCGCCGACGGGCTGCTGGGAAATGTTGCTTAGCTCGTCCAGCACAGCCTGGAGTGCCTCGCCCACCACCTCGTTGCGGACCTGGGTCGCGGCCTCGAAATAGCCCGAATCGCGGTAGCGCAGCAGCGCGCTGTGGGCGTCGTAGGCGTAACCCTTCTCCTCGCGGATGTGGTTGAACATGCGGGAGCTGGCCCCGCCGCCGAGGATCGTGTTGCCCACCAGCAGCGGAAAGTGGTCGGGATCGTTGCGGGTGATGGCGATGCGCCCGACGCGGATATCGGCCTGCACCGAGCCGGGCCGGTTGACCAGAACGAGCTGTCGCTTGGCCTCCGGGAATTTCGCGGCGGGGGCGGCCGGGGTCTCCTTGGATTTCCAGTCACCGAAGCGTTTCTCGAGGGCGGGGAGCAACTGCGCCCGGGGCGGCAGCGCGCCCATCACGATCAGGACGGCGTTGTTCGGCGTGAGGTACGTGTCGCGGAAGCGGACCAGTCCTGCGCGGTCGAGCTTGTCGATCGACTCGGGCGTGGGGGTGGAGCGCGAGTAGGGATGCGAGCCGAAGACGAGTTCGGTGAGCTTCTCTTCCGCCTGAAACGAGGCGCGCGACCGCTGCACCATTAGCGACTGCTTGCGGTTCGCTTTGTGCAGGTTTACCTCGTCCGGCGGGAAGGAGGCGTTGCGGGCCACGTCCGCGACCAGATCGAAAAGGCGGCTGCTGTTTTCGGCGAGGGCCGAGGCGGCGAGGGTCAGCGAGTCGGCCCCGGTCACACCGTCGAGCGAGCCGCCGATGGTGGTGACCTCTTCGGCGATCTGGCGCGAGGTGCGGGTGGCGGTGCCTTCCTTGAGCAGGGCGCCTACGGCTTCGGCGAGACCGGGCAGATCGGCGGGATCGAACTTGTCGCCGGCTTGAAAGGCGAGGCGCAGCGTGAGGAGCGGGAACCGGGCGTCCTCGACGAGCGTGACGCCGAGGCCGTTCGAGAGCTTCGTCTCAAACACGGGCGGCAGCTTGAAGCCGGGCAGCGGCGGCGTTTCGGGCGGGCGGGTGCGGTCGATCTGCTGGCCGGGGAGGCCGCCCAGGGCGGTGAGAAACAGGAACAGTCCCATAGTGGATCGCAGCATTTCCTTTTCTATTTGCCGGGCGCCGGGGCCGCGGGCTGGGGCGCCGGGTCCGTCTTGGGTACCGGCACGATCTCGAGCACCGCGCGCTTTTCGGGCTGCAGGTACTTTTTCACCGCGGCCTGGATCTGCGCGGGCGTCACGGCCAGGAAGCTGTCGAGCTCCTGGGTGATCCATTCCGGCTTGTTGTCGAACATCTCATACTGCGCGAGGAGCTTGGCGCGGTTTAGCGGGCTCTGCAACTCGGAAATGCGGGAGGAGCGCAGGAACGTCCGGGCGCGGTTGAGCTCCGGCTGGTCGACAGGGTGGTCGCGGAGCTTGGCGATTTCCTCTTCCACCTGGCCCACGATCTGCTGCCCGGTGAACTTCGGGTTGTGCAGCAGGAACACGGCGTACATGCCGGGGTCTTTGTAGTCGGAGGCGCCGCCGAAGGGCCAGCCCAGGTTGGCGTCGAAGCGGACCACACTCTGCTTCCCTTTCACGAGATCAAGCTGGAAGCGGGAACTCTCGCCGCCCGAAAGCAGCACGTCGGCCATCACGAGCGCGTTGTAGTCGGCCGAGCGACGGGCCGGCCCGGGATATCCGACGATGACGCCCGGCACCTGAGCGAGCGGATCGCGGTGCACGGCCGCGCGGGGGGCGCTGTCGCCGTTCGCGGGCTCGGTGAGGTCGGGGGCCTTCGGCTGCGGCTGGGCCGGGATATCGCCGAAATAGGTCTCGATCAGCTTGCGGGCGTCGGCGGGCTGGATATCGCCCACCAGCACGACCACGGCGTTGTTGGGCGCGTAGTAGGTCTTGAAGAACTTGGTGACGTCGTCGACCGAGGCGGCGTTGAGGTCCTCAAAAGACCCGATCAGCGAGTGGGAGCTTTGCCAGTTGCGATAGGCGATCTCGGGCCAGCGGTCGATGATCGCCGTATTGTAAGGCTGGTTGTCGAAGCTGAGCCGGCGCTCCTCTTTCACGGCCGCGCGCTGGTTCTCGAGGTTGTCGGGCGTGATGGCGAGGCTGCGCATGCGGTCGGATTCGAGCCACAGTCCCACGGCCAGCTTGTTCGAGGGCAGCAGCTCGAAGTAATCCGTGTAGTCGGCGTGAGTGGAGCCGTTGAGCACGCCGCCATTCGATTCGACCATCTTGAAATGGGTGCCCTTGGGGGCGTGGGCCGAGCCCTGGAACATCATGTGCTCGAACAGGTGCGCGAAACCCGAGCGGCCCTTCTCTTCGGCGCGCGCGCCGACGTTGTAGAGCACGTAGACGGCGACGACCGGCACGGCGTTATCCCGCGCGAGGACGACGCGCAGGCCGTTCTTCAGCTTGTATTTCTCAAACGGGACCTTCACTTCGGACGCAGCAGAAGCCATCAGGGCAGTCACCGCCAGTAGGGATAGCAGACGCATGGGCAGACCCATATTGTCCGACAAATGGGTAGGGGCGGGCAACCGCGCGAAAACCGCGCGAAAACCGGTCACGGGGATTTCGGGAATATTTTCGAGAGGTATGTGTGGCGGGATGTGAGGGTTAGCGCGCGAGCCCACCGCGCGCGGGGGCGGAATGCTTGGACCGCTCCCCTAAACTGGTCTTAGAGGGTTTTTTCACTATGGAAGAGAATACGGCTGTGCCGGCCGGAGGGCCGGAGCGGGAGTTCCATGCCGTCGCGAACCTGTTTCCATTAATGCAGGGGGCGGCGTTTGAGGAGCTGGTGGCGGACATCAAGAAGAACGGGCAGCGCGAGCCGATCCTGTGCGACGCGGAGGGGCGCATTATGGATGGGCGGAACCGGTACCGGGCGTGCCGGAGGGCGGGGATCGAGCCGCGGTTCGTGACTTGGGACGGGAAGGGGACGGCGGCGGAGGTGGCGCTAAGTTCGAATCTGCTGCGGCGGCACTTGGGGGAATCGCAGCGCGCGATGGTGGCGGCGCGGTGGGTGGTGATGATGGAAGGGGAACAGCCGA
>JBGPDC010000197.1:0-10190 GCA_041482115.1 Terriglobia bacterium
CCTTCGAGGCGCAGAAATTCGCGCGGGCGATCGGCGAAGTCGTCGCCCCGACCTCGACCGCCGATGCCTGGTTCGCTGCCGACGATCCCGCGATCTATCCCGCCCCGGCGGCCTGGGGGGAGGGCACTTCGGGGGTCATGGACCAGTAGAGGTCGAGCATGTCCGCGAAGGTGCGGCCGGGGGAGGCGTCGAAGAGGCGCTGGCCTTTGAGGCGGTCATCCTCGATCGAGATGTAGCGGTCGGGGAGGAGGCGGAAGTCGGGGATGCCGCAGAGGATGGGGTAGCGGCGGGCGCATGTATCGCAGGAATAGGCGTCGGGGGCTGCCGCGAGCGGCCCGTGGCATTGCGGACAGACTAGGGTCTCCATTCCCGCAGGAGGCCGCGGAGGGCGAGGTAGCCGCGCGCCGGGGTGTCGAAGAGGTGGCGAAAGAAGTAGAGTCGCGAGAGATAGTAAACGTCGAGTCTCTCGAGGGCCTCGGGGCGGCTGGCGGGGGTGACGAATCCCAGACTCGTCGCGCAGCCGTGCGAGAAGTTTTCAGCGACCAGGCGCCGGACGGGCGCGGAGGCGCTTCCATAAGGATAAGCAAACGATTCGACGGGGCGGCCGACGTGGTCGGCGACTTCGCGCTTGGAGGCGAGGATCTCGTCGCGGGCGGCGGCTTCGTCGAGTTGCGACAGGTTCGGGTGGGTGGCGGTGTGGGCGCCGAAGTCGAGGCCGGAACGGGCGAGCGACTGGATCGTGGTCCAGCTCATGAGCGGGAGGCGCGGGATGGCGGGCCACTGTCCGGGCCAGTCGTTGGAGCGTCCGCAGAAGCTGGTGACGAGAAACACGGTGGCGGGGAAGCCGTGGCGGGCGAGCTCGGGGGCGGCGAGGTCGGCGAAGTTCTGGTAACCGTCGTCGAAGGTGAGGGCGACGGCGGGGCCGGCCGCAGACGGCAGATCGCGCAGCGGGACGACCGGCACGCCGGAATCGTGGAGCGCTTGCAGTTGGCGGCGGAAGAGCGCGGGCGGGACCGAGATCACGGAGCCCGACTCATCCAAAGAATGATAGGTCAGGATGGCGCGCCGGGAATCCACCGTCAGTCGGTTTCGGAGCAGGTGGAGCCCGGCCCGGCGATGTAACCGGCCAGCTCACCCCCGAACCAGATCCAATAGCATAGCAACAGGGCTGGAAAGGCCAGCAGAAACTCGCGCTGGCGGCGTCCTTTAGAGCGGATGGTAAGGCAGGCGCGCAGGGGGAGCAGGACGAGCAGGAGCGGGGTGAGGAGAGAGCGGCGGAAGCGGGCAGGGACGCTGAGATTTGCGGCGATCATGCCGCCGAAGCAGCGGGCGTGGCGATAGCGCAGGGCGAGATAGGCGAGAAAGTGGTAGGGCTTGTGGTGGGTGACGACGAGGGACGGGTCGAGCCAGAGCACGTAACCGTAGGCGGCGAGCTCGCGGTTGAAGTCGTGTTCCCAGAAGCCGGCGGTGTAGAAGCGGGCGAGGTCGTTGAGGACTTCGCGGCGGTAGCAGGCGTTGTTGCCGGGCAGCGAGCGCGTGGGGCCGAGGCGCTGCGGGGGCATGGCGGCGAGGTAGCGCGAAAAATAGATGGCCCAGTCGAGGGGGCTGGAGGTGCGTCCATTCTCGACGGGTCCACCGACGGCGGCGATGTCGCGCTCGCGGTGGACGCGGAGGCAGCCGGGGAGCCATCCCTCGGAGAAGAGGCAGTGGTCTTCGGTGATGGCGACGAGGCGGCCGCGGGCGGCGCGAATTCCTGCGGCGCGCAGTTGGGGGACGGAGTGGGAGCCTTCGATTTCGAGGAGGCGGAGGCGCGGGTCGGCGGGGAGAGAATGCAGGACGGCGCGGGTGGGGTCGGTGGAGGAGACGATGGCGATGACTTCCGCGGGGACTTCGGGCGGGAGGCTGGAGCACTGGTCGAGCAAGGCGCGGAGGGTGGGGAGGATGGTGGTGGCGGCGAAGCGGACGGGGACGACGATGGAGATTTCGGGAGGCGGCATGGGCTAGAGGGTTAGGGTAACCTGAGTGGGGCAGGGGCGGGGCGGAATCGGCAGCGGACGTGTTGCCTGGAACGGTGAACCGCGTTAGGCTTAGAAATAGAGCATGGCTGAAACGGCAACAACAGAGCAGATACCTCTCGTGACCGGAGCCGACGGTGTGATGCGTGTGCGCGGAACGCGCGTCACGTTGGAGACGGTGGTGGCCGCTTTCACGGAGGGTGCAACGGCGGAGGAGATTGCGCAGCAGTATCCGTCCACGTCGCTGGCCGACGTTTATCAGGTCATTGGATACTACTTGCGGCACTCGGGGGAGCTAGAACCCTACCTCCAGCAGCGGCAACAGCGCAGCGGCGAGACCAAACGGAAGAATGAATCTCGCTGGCCGCCGGACGGCATCCGGGATCGTTTGCTGGCCCGGCGCCAGAGGTAGGCTTGCGCTGGCTGGCGGACGAGAACTTCAACAATGATATTCTCCGTGGGCTACGCCGCAGGAATCCGAGTATCGACATCATCCGTGCTCAGGACGCCGGCTTGACAGGAGTCGATGATGAAACACTGCTGGCCTGGGCCGCCGAACAAGATCGAGTTCTCCTGACTCACGACGTATCGACGATCACGGACTATGCATATCGCCGGGTGAGGCGCGGCGACCGAATGCCGGGCGTTTTTCGAACTCAGCCGCGCCGTCGAGATCCGCACGGCTGTTGACGACATCGTCCTGCTGACGGAGTGCAGCAACCCTGGCGAATGGGAAGGACAAGTCCTCTACCTGCCACTTCGCTAAGATGGGGAAGGCACGTAACTCATGACGGAACTCACGATCGAGATTCCCGACGATCTCGCGCGCCGTCTCGAAGGTATAGCTAATGCGCAGAGGAAGAGCGTGGAGGAGATCGCTGTGGAGGGTTTGCGTTCTCTGGTCGGAAGGGCGGGTTCTGCCGAAGCCGTCCTGCGGGCTGTGGGGGAACCCCCGCACCTGAGTTCCTCGTGCATCGATGATCTCGAGGCGGCCATCGCTGGCGGCGAGCGGCGAGAATGATCGGGTTAGGATCGCCAGGCTAATTCCTGGCGGATACTCCAAGCGGCGCGGCTGCGAGTTACACTCACGAGAGTGCAATCTCGTACCTAACATCTCCACATTTAATGCCGACGCCTCCCTTCATCCGTCGATGGCAAGACTCTGGCGCCGCCGAACGCGCCAATTACCAACTTTTTCTCTCCGAACTCTGCGACTTCCTTGACGTTCCGCGACCCGATCCCGCTGTGGCCGAGGACCGGTCTAACCAGTATGTCTTTGAGCGACCGGTCATCTTTCGTCACCCGAACGGGCAGTCCAGCACCGGTTTCATCGACCTCTACAAACGCGGCTGTTTCGTCCTCGAGGCGAAGCAAGGAAGTCAGGTCCCGGCGGCCTCAGAACTTTTTGAGACCCATCGCCGCCGGGGCGCTGGCTTCCGGGGTACCACCGGATGGGACGAAGCCATGCTGCGTGCCCGCCATCAAGCCGAGCAGTACGCGAAGGCCCTGCCTGTCGAAGATGGGTGGCCGCCTTTCCTCATCGTCACCGATGTCGGCTTTTCCTTCGAAATCTATGCTGATTTCTCTGGCACAGGTAAGGCGTACGTCCCTTTTCCGGACTCGCTCACGCATCGGATCTTCCTCGAACACCTTGATGTTCGATTCACACAGGAGCGTCTTCGCACCATCTGGCTCGATCCCCTGGCTCTCGATCCCAGTCGTATCTCAGCCCGGGTAACCCGCGAGGTCGCCTACCAGCTTGCCAATCTCGCCCGCGATCTCGAAAAGACCTTTCCACCCGACCGGGTTGCATCGTTTCTGATGCGCTGCATCTTCACCTTCTTTGCCGAGGATATTCACCTTCTCCCGGAACGCAGCTTCACCAATCTGCTCGAAACTTTAAAGGACGATCTCACAAAGTTTCCGCTCATGGTCGAATCCCTTTGGACGACGATGAATTCCGGCGGCTTCTCCCCCATCTTGCGCGAGCACGTGCTGCACTTTAATGGTGGCCTCTTTGAAACCGTAGAGGCCTTGCCACTCAACCGTCCCCAGTTTGACCTGTTGTGCCTGGCTGCGCTCTCCGAATGGAAGGACGTGGAACCCGCCATTTTCGGCACGCTTCTCGAACGCGCGCTCGACCCTAAAGAACGCCACTGCCTCGGCGCACACTATACTCCTCGTGCCTACGTGGAACGCCTCGTCATTCCCACTGTCATTGAGCCTCTGCGGCAGGAGTATCGTGACGTTCAGGCCGCCGCTCTTACCCTCGAACGCGCCGGCAAGACCAGCGATGCCATCGAACTCTTGAAAAACTTCCGACTCCGACTTTGCTCGGTCGAAGTCCTGGACCCCGCTTGCGGGTCTGGAAATTTTCTCTACGTCACGCTGGAGCATTTGAAGCGCCTCGAAGGCGAAATCAACGATGCTCTCGAAGGTCTTGGCGAAGTGCAACAAGCCCTCCAGGAGACCGGCTTCACCGTTGACCCGCACCAGTTGCGGGGTATCGAGTTAAATCCCCGCGCCGCCGCCATCACCGACCTCGTTCTCTGGATAGGCTACCTGCAGTGGTACTTCCGCACCTGGGGCGCTTTGTCCACTCCGCCTGAGCCGGTAATCAAGAGCTTCCGCAACATTGAATGCCGGGACGCTCTGCTCCACTACGACTCCGTTGAACCCGCGCTCGATGAGGACGGTCAACCCATAACCCAATAGGACGGTGTTACTCATAAGACCCACGTCGCTACCGGAGAATCGGTGCCCGACGAGTCCGCCCGCCGCCAGGTTTGGCGTTATCCCAATGCGCAACGCGCGGCTTGGCCCGCTGCCGACTTCGTTGTCGGGAATCCGCCGTTTATCGGAAACTGGCGCATGCGTGGGGAACTTGGCGACGGCTATGTCGAAACGCTGCGGGCCATTTATCAAGAGGTCCCCGAAACCGCTGACTATGTCATGTACTGGTGGCACCGCGCCGCCGAACTCGTGCGCTCGGGGGACATACGCCGTTTCGGCTTCATCACCACCAACAGCGTCCGTCAAACCTTCCAGCGCCGCGTTCTCGTGCCTCATCTGACGGACCCGAACACTCCCGCTTCCCTCGTTTTTGCGATCCCGGATCATCCTTGGGTCGACTCTTACGATGGCGCGGCCGTACGCATTGCCATGACCGTTGCTGAAGGCGGCGTGCAGGATGGCCTCTTGCTGCGCGTGCTGTCCGAGGAGCCTGGTGAGAGCGAAGGGGCTGCCAAAGTGGAGTTCCTCGAACGGAGAGGCTTCATCCATCCCGATCTTTCCATCGGGCCGAACACCGCAGCCGCCATACCGCTTCGCGCCAACGAAGGCTTGAGTTGTCCGGGGGTGAAGCTGCACGGCGCTGGCTTCATCGTCACGCCGGAGAAGGCTCGCGTCCTCGGTCTCGGCCGTATTCCTGACCTCGACCAGTATATTCGCCTCTATCGCAATGGCCGGGACATTACCTCCCGGCCGCGCGGCGTCATGGTGATCGATCTATATGGCCTTTCGGTTGAAGACGTTCGCGCGCGCTTTCCGGAGGTCTACCAGTGGGTTTTCGATCGAGTGAAGCCTGAGCGGGACCAGAACAAGCGAGCCAGCTATCGCGATCATTGGTGGATTCACGGCGAGCCTCGCGCGAATTTCCGCCCCGCCCTGAAACATCTCCGCCGCTACATCGCCACTGTCGAGACCGCCAAGCACCGCTTTTTCGTCTTTCTCGATGCCTCTATTCTCCCGGACAACATGCTCGTCAATATCGCCTGTGACGACGCCTTTGTCCTGGGCGTGCTTTCGAGCCGCATTCATGTCACTTGGGCGCTGGCGGCCGGGGGCACTCTCGAAGATCGTCCCCGCTACAACAAGACCCGCTGCTTTGAGCCATTTCCATTTCCCGATTCCTCCGAAGCGGTCCACGATCGCATTCGCTTCCTCGCCGAACAGCTCGACGCCCACCGGAAGCGGCAGCAGGAACGTTACCCGAGCCTAACCCTCACGGATATGTACAACGTCCTCGCGCAACTCCGCGCCGGTGAATCGCTGGACGCAGGCGCCCAGAAGATCCATGAACAGGGTTTGGTCTCGGTGCTCCGCGATCTCTATGACGACCTCGACCGGACCGTCTTCGAAGCCTATGGCTGGCCGCCCGAGCTGTCCGACGAAGAGATCCTTTTCCGCCTTGTCGACTGGAACGCCGCGCGCGGTGCTGAAGAGCGCTCCGGTCTGATCCGCTGGCTCCGGCCCGAGTTCCAGAAAACGGCTGCGACGCAGACCGGCATGGAAGTCGGCGCCGAAGAGGCGGAGCCCAGGGCTGCACGCGCCGTCCGCCCGCCGTGGCCTGCCTCGCTGCCCGAACGCGTCCGCACCGTCCGCGAGTGCCTCATCCAGGCGCCCGAACCTGTCCTACCCGAAAACATCGCTCGCCGCTTCTCCCGGGCTCGCATACCCGAGGTCGCCGCCATCCTCGAAACCCTCGCCGCCCTTGGCCAAGCCCGAAAGGAAAACGACCGCTACCGCGCTTGAATCGCCGCCGTCACGGCCAAGCATTGGGAGCGGCAAAACGGGATTTCGCTCCTCACTACCGTCCTTGAGACATCACCAACCGAAGAACGTTATTGATGCGTGTGGAATAGCCGGCACCGTATTGCTGAAGCCATTCGAAGACGTCGGCATCCAGACGCACGGCCACCAATTTCTTGGGAGGACGTCGGAACTGGGTGAGCTGCTTAGCGGTGAGCGCCGGAATATCGGAATAGTCGATCTGAGAAACGTCCGCGCGTTTCTGCCTCCTGGCAACGCCCTCTAGCACCGCCTTCTGGCGTTCAGTAAGGGGCTTGCTCCAGATAGATTCGGCGCTCACGCGGATCTGCTTCCCGCGCCGAGAGGATACGGATAACTTCTTCGCCATTGGGGTTCTCCTCACGATACACATGCACTACGAGCAGCACCGCCTTCCGTACCGCACCGATCCCGTGCCAACGCTGCTCACCGTCGACCACGCGGTCTTTGCGAAGCATCAGATTTGGATCAGCGAATACGCGCGATGCCGTTTTCAAAATCGATGCCAGCGTGCTTCTTTTGGTTGGACCGGTTCTTTTCCGCATCCCATTCGAAGCGCATCCTGTTATACATAACGTATAACACACGCCCGGGAGCTCGTGCGGTCCCGCCAGATGGGCGAAGCGGGCCGTTTGGCATCCCCGCCGGCGCCTGGTTTCCATGAGGTGGGGCGAGCGCGATATACTCGGCTAGCGGCGCAGCGAGAATGGAGGCGTTATGCCGGGTGTGATGCCGGGGCGAGGTCCCCACGCGATTCTGTGGACGTGCATGTTCGGTCAGATTCTAGCGGCCCAGACTCCTGGGAAAGTGGACTTTGCTCGCGAGGTTCAACCGCTGCTGAGGCAGTACTGCATCGAATGTCATGGGCCGGCTCAGCAAATGCGGGGGCTGCGCCTGGACCGCCGCAGAGACGCCATGCCCAACCGGGTGGGCGCCAACCGGGCCAGCATCGTACCTGGGAACAGCGCCGGAAGTCCGCTCTATTTGAAGTTGACGGGAAAGCAGGCTGGATTGCAGATGCCGCCGACCGGACCGTTGAGCCCGGAGCGAATCAACCTTCTGAAGACCTGGATCGATCAAGGGGCCGAATGGCCCGACGAGCTGTCGGGAGATACCTCCACTTCGCCGCCCGATGCGGTGGTGGTGCGGATGATGAATGCCCTTCGCAACGGCAATCGTCAGGAATTCAAGAACCTGGTGCGCGAGAATCCCACGGCTGTGAACCGGAAAGGGGCGACCGGCTGGACACCGCTCATGTACGCGGCGTTGTACGGCGACGCGGAGGCTGTCCGGCTGCTGCTCGCAAAAGGCGCGGAGGTGAATCTGCGAAACGAGGGCGGCGGAACGGCGCTCATGTATGCCGTCGATGACCCGGGAAAGACCCGGCTCTTGCTGGAGCACGGCGCCGACCCGAACGTGAGCTCGGGCGAGGGCCGCACGGCTCTCCTGATAGCGGCGGGCCGGACGGGGTCGAGTCCGGTGGTGAAGCTGCTGCTCGAGCATGGCGCTAATCCTGCGGCGCGGCTGGCCGACGGACGGACGGCGGTATCCCTGGCCGTGGGTGCGAGTGATGGGGCCCTCTTGCGGCTGCTGCTGGATACTGTCGCGGATAAGAAGCCGCTTCCCTTGGCAGCGGCGCTGCAGGTGGGCTGCTCCGACTGTTTCGAGATGTTGCTTAAGTTCGCCGATCATGACGATCTGACTGGTGCGCTGGCCGCCGCGGTGCGGTTGGGCGATTCGCAGATGACAAGAATGCTGCTCGAACGCGGCGCCGAGGCCCGAGCCGATCTGCTGCGGATCATCGCTCTTTCCCCGGAAACACTTCCCGTGGACACGATCAAAACTCTCATTGGCCGGGGGGCGGACGTCAACACCAAAATCTCCCCCGGCTTTACCGCTCTCGCACTCGCGAAGCGGCAGGGTGATACGGCGTTCGTGGACCTGCTTGTCAAGGCCGGCGCTAAGGAGGCACCGGCATCGAATCGGGCCGTCCCGAAACCCAAGCCGGCGGGCTCGGTTCGAGCGGCGCTCGAAAGGAGCACTCCACTGCTGCAGCGGGCCGATGTCGCTTTCATCAAGAAAGGGGGTTGCGTTTCCTGCCACAACAACTCCCTCACCGCTATGACGATGGCGGCGACGCGAAAGAGCGGAGTCCCGGTGAACGAGCAGGTCACGCGATCACAACTACAGGCCATTGCCACTTACCTTGAGAACAATCGCGAACGCGCGCTCGAGGGGGTGGGCATTCCAGGCGGAGCGGATACCGTTGGCTATACGCTGCTGGGCATGGCAGCCGAGAAGTATCCGTCGGATTCGATCACGGATGTGTGGGCGCAGTACTTGAGGAATCTCCAGCTACCCGACGGGCATTGGAGGTGCCAATCACTGCGTCCGCCTCTCGAAGCTAGCGACATAGAGATCACCGCCGCTGCGATGAGGTCGATTCAGACTTACGGTCCCAAGAGCAAGCGCGCCGAATTTGACAAGGCCGTGCAGCTCGCCGCGCGCTGGCTCGAAAAGGCGCAGCCGAAAACGAACGAAGATCGAGTGTTTCAGATCCTCGGGTTGGAGTGGGCCGGAGGGAGCCGGGAAGTGATCCAGACGGCAGGGCGCGAACTGCTCGCGCTGCAGCGCTCCGACGGCGGCTGGGGCCAGCTTGCATCGCTGGCCAGTGACGCCTATGCCACGGGTCAGGCGCTGGTGGCCCTGAAGGAATCTCGCACTCTGGCGGCGAACAGCGCGGCCTTCGGGCGTGGCATTCAGTTTCTGTTGAACTCTCAGCTCGAAGATGGATCGTGGTACGTCCAGACTCGTGCCGTGCCGATCCAGCCGTATTTTGACAGTGACTTTCCTCACGGGCTCGATCAGTTTATTTCCGCTGCGGCCACCAATTGGGCCGCGATGGCGCTGGCCAGCGTGGCGCGGTAAGAAAGAAGACGCCGGCTGGCCCAAGCCAACCGCAGTGGTCGTTTTCAACCAGTCAAGCATGCCTCGGTAGACTGATAACAACCTTGTTATCAATAGGTTGTACATGGCCCTCGGTTTGCTCTTCGTCAAGCGTACGTGGGGAGGTTTCCATGAAAGGGACCTGGCTGATTCGGCTCAAGAAATCCGCGTTGCCGGTACTGCTCGCCGGTACGCTGCTTATCCTCTTAAGCCCGGCGACCGCCTGGGCTCAGGGCAGAGGCGGGCACGGCCGCTCTGGCGGACAAGCCTTTTCCGGACGCGGCTTCTCGGGCGGCGGCGGACGAGCCTTCTCCGGTGGGCGCGGCTTCTCGGGTGGTGGACGAGCCTTCAACGGCGGCCGGTTTTACGGCGGTGGGCGAGGCTTTTATGGCGGCCGGTATTATGGCGGACGAAGCTACTTCTTCGGGTTCTACGGCGCGCCTTATGTTTACAGCCCCTACTACTACGGCGGGGGTTACTGCAATCCGCCCGGCTACTACGATCAATGGGGATACTGGCGTCCCTACCCGGGCTGCTACGTTCCTCCGGCAGGGTATGGCTACTAAACTGAGCGTCTTAAATAATTGCGCATAGACGTCGCAGGGTTTCGTTGCCGTACGCCCACTGCTGAAACTGCTGCTCGACATCTTGCACGAGTTC
>JBGPDC010000198.1:0-10116 GCA_041482115.1 Terriglobia bacterium
ATTCAGCGCGATCCAATATTCGTGAATTTTCAGAAACACCGGCCCGTCGTCCGGCAGGGTCTGGACGGCGGCGTGGTTCACCGTCTGGTGCCCTCGCTCGCCCCAGCCGTAGGCCGCCCGGGCCGCCAGCACGACGCAAATAAGAATAGGAAGGAGTCTCATGGCGAGCCACGTATAGCACGCGCGGGCGGGAGGCGTCAAAGTGACCGCAGCTTCAGCAGCCTCTGCGCATTCCCAGAGTAAATCCGCTCCCGCTCTTCGGCCGTAATCTCGAGCCGGTCGATCACGTCCACCGTTTCCTGGATATACATCCCCGGCTCGGGCTCGAACGGCGTATCGGAGGCGAAGAGCACGCGGTCCGCGCCGAAGAAATCGAGGCCGCACCGCGTCCCGGCGAGCGATCCGAAGAGCGCCGTGTCGGCATAGAACATCTTGAAATAGTCGAGCGGACGCTTCTGCATCGACTGCCGGAAGGCGGCGTAGTCCGCGTCGCTGGTCCGTCTTCCCATCTGGTCCCAGCCGTGGCCCACGCGCCCCTCGAAATACGGGATCATCGCCCCCATGTGGTGCGTGATGATTTTCAGGCCCGGCAGGCGGTCGAATATTCCGGCGAAGACGAGCCGCGCCATCGCGACGCTGGTCTCGTAGGGCCAGCCGAAGGTCCACCAGATTTCGTAGAGCGAGCGGTCCTCGCCGGCGTAGTCGGGGAAGTTCGCGCCCCGCGCCGGGTGCAGCCAAATCGGCAGATCGTAGGCGGCCATGGCGTCGAACAGGAACCGGTACTCGGGCCGGTCGAGCGGGTGCCCGGCGACGTTTGAGAAGATCTGCACGCCGCGCGCGCCGAGGTCCCGCATGACGCGGTCGAGCTCCCGTTCCGCCGCCGAGGGATCGTTCATCGGCAGCGAGGCCGCGAACCCGACGAAGCGGTCCGGATGCCGCCTCAGAAGTTCCGCCATTTCGTCGTTGACGAGGCGCACCAGCTCCACCGTGGCCGCGGGACTCGCGTACGATTCCACCGGCGGCGAGGCCATCGAGATGAGCTGGCGGTAATCGCCGAAGCGGTCCATGACACCGAACCGGTAGTCCATGTCGAAGAGCATGCGCACGTTGCGGACGCGCTTGCCCATGTCCACGAGGTTCGGGGCGATTTCGAGGAAGCGGTCAAAGGCGCGCTGGGGAAAGACGTGGCAGAAAATGTCGATCTTCATGGCGGCTGGCACCGCCAGTATACGTCACAGTTCGAGCGGCATCTGCTCGCACTCTGGCCCCAGCTCCGGGCGGTACTCGACCGGCGCGCTCGCGAGACCGTGCCGCGCCCGGATGCGCGCCACGCGCTCCTTGAGCAGGTCGGCGTAACCGCCCCGCAGATAGGCGCTGTGGGCAAAGCGCTCGCGGTACTTGCGCGCCAGCACCGGGAACTCGCGGTCGAGAAACGGGAAGAACTCCTTCTGCGCCGAGGGCCGCAGAAAGAGGATCCCACCGCCCAGGTAGCGCGCCCCGGCCGCCTTCGCCGCGCCCGCGACGCGGTCGAGGCTCGTGACGCCGTCCGTCAACCCCGGCAGGATCGGATTCAGGAATACCCCGACCGATAGCCCTGCCGCCGCCAGCTCCGCTACACCCTCTAACCGCAGATCCGGACGCGGCGCCCGCGGCTCGAGCTTCCGCGCGAGCTCCGCATCGAGCGTCGTGACCGTGATGTTGAGGTGCAGCACGTTCCGCCGGGCTACTTCGCGCAACAGGTCCACGTCGCGGCGGATCAAATCCGACTTCGTCGTGATCGAGAGCGCCCTTCCGCGCACCCCGGCGAACACTTCGAGCAGGCTGCGCGTCACGCCGAAGCGCCGCTCGGCCGGCTGGTAGGGGTCGGTCGCCGTCCCGATCGCGATCTCGCCCTCGGGATGCCGCCGCAACTCCTGCCGCAGCAGCTCGGCCGCGCGTCCCTTGGCGTAGATCTTCTCCTCGAAGTCGCGGCTGTCGGGCAGCTCCAGGAACTCGTGCGTGTAGCGCGCGTAACAGTAGTGGCAGCCGAACTCGCAGCCGCGATAAGGATTGATGGTCCAGGTGAACGGCAGGCGGGCGCTCGTGCACCGGTTCAGCAGGCTGCGGGCTTCGAGCTCGAAATACTCCACCTGGGACTTGGCTTCGAGCACCGGGCTCTCGGCCGCGAGCCGCGCAATCCCGACCAGCTTCGGAGGGGGGGCCGGAAACAGCACGCCTCAAGTTTCGCTTTTTATTCGCCTATTGTCAAGAGGCCTGGAGGGCCTCGCAGGCGGCGGGGACCGAGGGATAGAGCCGCAGCACCCGGTCCATTTGAGTTAGTTCGAGGACTCGCAGGACCAGGCCGCCGGCCCCCGCCAGCACGAGCGCCCCGCCCTCATTCTGGACCACGGCGGCAGAGGCGGCGAGACACCCCACCCCGGCGCTGTCGATATAGTTGACGCCCGTGAGGTCGACCACAAGTTTCTTCCCGCCCTCGCGGAGCCGCTGCAGCACGAGCGCTTCCACGGTCTGCGTTTCGCGGCCGATCATGAGCCGCCCGGTAAACCTCAGCACGGTGATGTCGGGCGGGACATTCTCGGTGGTGTATTCGAGCGGCATTCTATTGTCCCCCGGCCCCGCCCGGCGGAAAACCGACCTGCTTGACCAGCGCCACGTACCGCGGGTCCACGCGCAAAGGGTCCATCCACGGCTCGCTCTTCAACCACACCAGGCAGTCGCAGCGCTGCTGCCTCCCCTTCTCGAGCCACTCGAGACCCTTGTTGTTGTCGCCCAGACTCACGTGAACCGAGCTGATTTCATAAGCGCAAACGTACTGGTGTTTGGACAACTCCTCGACCTTGGCAAGCAGCTTCCGGGACTCCGTCTTGTTCCCGGCCACCGCTTGCACGTGCGCCAGGAACAACTGCAGGTTGTAGCTGGTATCCAGTTCGGTGGCCTTTTCCAAGGCCTTAATGGCGTCTGGAAACTGCCGCTTTTGCGCAAGGGCCAGACCCATCACGGCGTAAGCAGTGGCGAATTTCGGGTCCCTCTCGATCGCCCGGCGGCTATCTGCGATCGCCTCGTCGTACTGCCGGGACGCCAGGAGGTTAAACATCAGATCGCCATGTATGCGGAGCGAGAGCGGATCGAGTTGAAAAGCCCGCCGGGACTCGGCCACTCCCTCCGGATACCGCTCGATGGCAGTGAGGAGGTTTCCGTAAAGGTCGCGCGCTTCGGCCGAGCTGGGATTCAGCTCGAGGGCGCGTTTCAATTCCTTCTCGGCGCCCGCCCAATCCCAGTCGTAAAAAAGCATCACGCTGGCCAGCGAGGTGTGCGCTTCCGAGAGCGTCTCATCGAGTTGGAGCGCGAGTAGTGCTTCTGCTTTCGCTTTCGGCATGACCTCCCGCGGCGGCGAGAAGACGTTGCCGAGGCTGCCGTAAGCGAGAGATAGCCCGGCGTGGGCCGGCGCGTAGCTCGAATCCTTGGCAATCGCCTGGTTGAAGAAGCCGATGCCCTTCCGGACCGGCTCCTCGCCGTCCTGGTTTGCGTAGTAGCGGCCCTTCAAATAGAGCTGATAGACCTCCGGATCAACCGGGCGGCGATGGCCTAGACGCGCCTGCTCCTGGGGCGTCAGCGTGATGCGGATCTGGTTGGCGATGTCTCTCGCCACTTCGCTCTGCAGCGCCAGCACGTCGCGCAGATCCCGCTCGTAGCTCTCGGCCCACAAGTGCCGCTCCGCGCCGGTCCCCACCTGGACGAGCTGGGCCGTGATGCGCACCCGGTCTCCCGAGCGCATGACCGAGCCTTCGATCACGGCATCGACCTTCAGATCTTTGGCGATCTCGGGCAGCGGCTTGCGCGCGCCCTTGTATTGCATGACCGAGGTCCGCGAAATGACGCGCAGGGCGGAGATTTGCGCGAGGTCGGCGGTCAACTGCTCGGTCATGCCGTCGGCGAAGTAGGCCTGCTCCGGATCGCGGGAGAAGTTGTCGAGCGGCAGCACGGCCAGAGACTCGATGCGCCCGGCCGGAGCACTGGCCCGCAGCCGGTCCCGCGAGCTCCATCCCAGCCAGGCCAGCGCCACCAGAGCTGCAGCCACCGGAACGGCCAGCCACCACCGGCGCGTGACGGCGGGGCGAGGCAGCGGTCCGGCGGCGATGGTCGCACCCGACTGCGCCGCCTCGAGCGCCGCGCGCACCTCGCCCGCGGTCTGATAACGCTCGCCGGGCGCTTTTGCCAGGCAGCGCTGGATCACCATGCCCAGGGCGGCCGCGATGCGTGGCGGCAGCGCCAAGGGCTCCCGCAGAATCGCCGAGCTGACGGCGAACCCCGTCGGCCCACGGAACGGCAGCTCTCCGGCCGCCATCTCGTAAAGCGTCACCCCCAGCGCCCAGACGTCGCTGCGGGCATCGGCCGGCCGGCCTTCCAGCACCTCCGGCGCCATGTAATGCAGGGTGCCCACTACCGCCCCCACTTCCGTCAGTCCCTGCGAGCGGGTCTCCTCGGCCGCCGGCCCGTCGCGGAGTCTCTTCGCGAGACCGAAGTCGAGCAGCTTCACCCGGCCTTCCGGGGTCACCATGACGTTCGAGCCCTTCAAATCGCGATGCAATATGCCGCGCTCGTGCGCGTGGGCCAAGGCTTCGGCGATCTGGCGTCCGTAGCGGCTGGTAGTGTCGGCCGGCAGGCCCTCTCCCCGCGCCAGCTCGCTCAGCGGCCGTCCCTCGACGTATTCCATGGCGATGAAGGTCTGGCCTTCCGACTCGCCGATCTCGTAAATGGTGCAGATGTTGGGATGGTTCAGGTGGGAAAGCGCCAGCGCTTCCTGGCGGAACCGTTGGCGGGCGGCTTCATCCGCCAGCGCTCCCACGGGCAGGATTTTCAGGGCTACGTCGCGGTCGAGCTTCTCATCGTGCGCCCGGTAGACAATCCCCATGCCGCCGGCGCCGATCTGGTCGAGAATGCGGTAATGCAGCAGGCTCTGCCCAAGCATTAGGGAGATTGTCTCGCAATACTGTCGCGGGCGCTACTGAATCCCTTACCGGAAATGCTTGATATGTTCCTTCAGGATGCAGCGGTCCATCACCACCCCCAGCCCCGCGGCCCGGGCCTGCTCGGCGGCCGCCCGGTTCACGACCCCTTCCTGCATCCATACCATCTTTGCGCCGATGCGGATGGCCGCGTCCACGATCGGCTCCACGGCCTCGGAGCGCCGGAAGATATTGACAATATCCACCGGCCCGGGAATGTCTTCGAGGCGCCGGTAGGATTTCTCTCCCAGCGCCTCTTTGACGTTGGGATTCACGGGAATGATCCGGTAGCCCCGGCTCTGCATGTATTCCGAGACGCCGTGGCTCGGCCGGAAGGACTTGTCGGAGAGTCCCACCACGGCGATGGTCTTCGCCGTGCTCAGCAGTTGCTGGATCTCGTCGTCGGTCATGACTTCGCGGCTTTCTTGCGGATGCGGGTCACCTCGCGCTCGGTGAAGGTCCGGTACTCGCCCGGCTGGAGCGATCCCAACTCGAGGAAGCCGATCTTCACGCGCTTCAGCTTCTCCACCAGCAGCCCAAGCTGATGGAACATCCGCCGGAGCTGATTCTGGCGGCCCTCGGTCAGCGTTACCTCGTACCAGGGGTTGTCGCCCGCGCGCGAGAGGCGGATCTCGGCCGGCTTGGTCCGGCGTTTGTCGAGGATCATCCCGGTGCGGAAACGCTCCAGACCCTTTTCGTCGAGCTTCCCGGTGACCTTCACCAGATAGGTCTTCGGGAACCGCTCGCCTCCGGTCTGGATCGCGTTCGCAAACTCGCCGTCGTTGGTAATCAGCAGCAGCCCCTCGCTGTGATAATCGAGGCGCCCTACCGGGTACACCCGTTCCCGCACACCATTCACGTACTGCATCACGGTGGGCCGCTTCTGAGGATCCGAAAGCGTCGTCACGCAGCCGCGCGGCTTGTAGAGCATCACATAAACGCGTTCGCCGGGCGGCCGCAGCAGCTTGCCCTTGACCTTGATGTGATCGCGCTCCGGGTCGGCCTTGCTCCCGAGCTCGCGGAGGACCTTCCCGTTGACCGTCACCTGCCCGGCGACGATCAGCTCTTCGGCCTTGCGGCGCGACGTGATCCCGGCCTGCGAGATGATCTTCTGCAGCCGCTCCTTCATCCCAGGGCGGCTTCCGCCTCGCCGAGCGCCGCGCGGCTCAGCTCCTCGAACTCTTTGAGGCTGGGTAATTCGCTGACGTCGTTCAGCCCGAACTGCACCAGGAACTCCCGGGTCGTCTTGTAAAGGATGGGCCGGCCGATCACCGCCTTGCGCCCGGCGGTCGTGATCAGCTTGCGGTCGAGCAGCGTCTTGACCACGCCGGAGGCGGCCGTCAGGCCGCGGATCTCCTGGATCTCGGGCATCGTGATGGGCTGCTTGTAGGCGATCACCGACAGCGTCTCGAGGGCGGCCATCGAGAGCTTCAGCGGCGGTTTCAGGGTTTTGACGAACTGGCGCACGGCCTCGTGGTGCTCGGCCTTGGTGGAAATCTTATAGCCGCCGGCCACCGCGCGGATCTCGACACCCCGCGCCGGGGCCTGGTGTTCGGCCACCAGCTCACCGATCAGCGCCCCGACCTCTTCCTTCGGCCACTCCAGGCCCTTCGCGAGCTGCTCGAGCGTGACCGGGTCCTCGGTTACGTAAATGATGGCTTCGAGCAGCGCCTTGCGCGCCGCTCTCTGCTGTTCGGCTTCGGCCTCCGGCAAGGCCACCGGTAAATCAGACATATCCCTCATCCACCGCCAGCATCGGCTCGTCGGTCTGGAACACGGTGTCGAACATCTTGTGTTTGCAGATCACGATCTCGCCGTAAGTATCCTGCTGCCGCAGCACGATCGCTTGCATCCGGACCAGCTCCAGCACCGCCAGGAACAGCGCCAGCAGCGGCCGCCGCCCCTGCTGCCGCTCGAAGATCTGTTGCAGCACCACCGGCTCGTCGCTCGCCACGAGCAGGTTCTTCAGGTAGCGGATCTGCTGCGCCACCGTGACGTCGTCGCCCGACACCTCGAACTGCGGCCGGTTCTTGGCCCGTGCCAGCACCTGCTCGAAGGTTTTCACCAGATCGATGAGGCTTACGGCGAGGCCCGGGTCTTCGTCTTCGGCGACAAAGGTCGAGATCTGCGGATTCGACCAGACGTTCTCTTCGATCAGCCGCTTCTGCTGCAGCATCTGGGCGGCGTTCTTGAATTTCTCGTGCTCGAGCATCCGGTGGACCAACTCGGCGCGCGGGTCCTCGGGCTCCTCGCCCGGCAGCACCGGCTCGGCTGGCAGGAGCATCTTCGACTTGATCTGGATCAGCGTCGCCGCCACGAGCACGAACTCGCCGCCCAGATCGACGTTCATCTGCTCGGCGTGCCGCATGTAATCCAGGTATTGCGACGTGATGGTCGCGATCGGGATGTCGTAGATGTTGATCTGCTGCCGGCGGATCAGGTCGAGCAGCAGGTCGAGCGGACCCTCGTATTTATCGAGCCGGACGTTCAAGGAGGCGTCCACGATGGTCACATCCTCAGCAGCGAATTGAACAGGCGCATGGGCCGGTCGAAGATCCAGGTATCGAGCGGCGTATACCACATCACGATCAGCAGGATCATGAACCCGTACCGGCTCGCCGAGCGGTAGAGGTCGCGGGCGCGGGGCGGAAGCAGTTGCGAGAGGATGTGGCTGCCGTCGAGCGGCGGCACCGGGAGGAGGTTGAAGATCCCCAGGATCACGCTGACCACGAGCAGCCGGTAGAGGATGGCCGCCACCGGAACGAGCGCCGAGCCTTCCAGGCCGGTCTTCCCCACGAAGGACAGTTCCTCGACGATCCGCGCGCCTTCCTGCGAGGTCGCCCGGATCGCGAGCAGCGCCACCAGGCAGACCAGGGCCGTCAGCAGGTTACTCACCGGGCCGGCGACGGACACCAGTATGTCGTCGCGGCGCGGGTGCCGGAACTTCGACGGCACCACCGGCGTGGGCTTGGCCCAGCCGAAGGTGGGCAGCCCGCTGAAGAAGGTGATCAGGGGCAGCACCACGGTGCCGAAAATCTCTATGTGGCGGATAGGGTTGAGCGAGATCCGCCCCAGCAGGCGGGCGGTCGGGTCCCCGCAGCGGTCCGCCACCAGCGCGTGCGCCGACTCGTGCACGCTGATGCTGAACAGAAACGCCAGGAAACTGAAAAGGAAAAAAAGCGCTGTCTCACTCACCGCACCTGTCAGTTTAGCATGGGGGGCAGGACGAGCCCGGTCACCTTAGGGCAACGGGTTCCCATTCATACGGCGCTCGCGGTTCCGGGCGGCGTCAAGGCGCGGTGGTGAAGAGGTTACAAACAAAGTAGGTGATCGAGCTGCCAGCATCCGGTATGACCCAGTGCGCGAGCTTCACCGGCATGTGGTAGACGTCTCCCACCACGATCTTGCGCCGGTCGCCGCCTTGAACGATTTTCTTCCCGTCCGGGCCGGCCACGATTTCTCCGCCCAGGTTAACGCTCCCCGATCCACTCGTAAAAATGAGCACGTGGGCAAAATTATCGTGACTTTCCGGGGCGGCGCCTACGTCGCGGCGCTGGACGCTGCAGGCGTGAGTTCCATAGTTACCCAAATTGCCGGGTTTGGTGAGCTGCTCCATGGTCCAGACATCATAAGGCGTGGTGCTCAGCGGGGCGGGCCCCTTCTTGCCGCCTTTCTTCTTGGTTTCAGTGCCCACCTGGGCGGAAACAAGGAAGGCAGCCAACAAGACCAGAAACCCCAGCGACAGTATCCTCGCGATGTTCGGTCGGATGTTACGGTTCGTATTCATGGTTCACTCCTTTTTCTCGCGTTGGCAGTATGGCTCCGGCCGTTCCGTGGCACCTGCCGTCCTTGGGATTTCCGTTTTGGGTTCCCGGACGGTTGGAGTATACACCAGACCGCCGCTTGGGCGACAGTTGAGGGCCGGCTTTTTTTTCGCAACCTGGGCGGAGGCTACAATACTGGCGCAGCCCAGACTCAAGGCAGCAGGCGCTCGACGATGACGACGTCGCGCCAGACGCCGTCCAGGCGGCCGTGCTTTTCGTAGACGCCGACCTCGCGGAAGCCGAGGGAGCGGCACAGGCGGCGGCTGGCGTCATTTTCCGGGAAGATGCGCGAGACGAGTTTCCAATGGCCGGCGCGGGCGGCGGCGGCGAGGAGGCCGGAGAGGACCAGGCGTCCGGCGCCGCGGGTCCGCGCGCCACGGGCTACATACACGGAGCACTCGGCGATGCCGGCGTAGCAGTCGCGCGGGCGGTAGGAAGAAGTGGCCGCGAAGGCGATGATTTCGCCGCCCTCCTCGACCACCACGATGGGATGCACGCCGTCGAACCAGGCGCGCACGTCGGCCTCCGAGCGGAGGCGGGTTTCAAAGGTGGCGACACGGTCCTCGATGCCCTGGTTGTAAATGCGGGCGATCGCGGCAGCGTCGTCAGGAGAGGCGTCGCGGAGATGCAGAGGAGTGACAAAGCGGGCGCGATGGCCTGCCCCGAGCGGGCAGGCCACGGACCCTGACAGTGCTCCGAGTTACTTGTGATTGACCTTCACCACGTAATAGTTGATCGGCTCGGGGACTTCTTTGAACCAGTGGGGCGTCCCCTTGGGAACCGCGACCACGTCGCCCTTGCTGATCTTCTGTTCCACGCCGCCCTCAACGCCGGTGCCGCCGACGTTGCCATTCTTGCCTTCCTTGCGCCCGACAATGGTGCCGCCCGTGACCATCGTGGCCGACCCGTCGACGACGTACATGATCTCGTCCTGGTTCATATGCGCTTCGGGCGTGCCAGCCTTTACGCGCCGGCTGGTCTGCACCAGGAAGTCACCGCCGTTGACGATGGTGCCGCCCTTCAGGAACCCGGCCGTCACAGCGTCGGCCTTCACCACGGTGGCTGGTGTCTTGGGTCCATCGTCGGCCGCGCGGGCGACGAAAGCGAGCGACAACAAAGCAGTAGCCATCACGAAAAATCGCATTGAGTCTCCTCCCTCGGACCAGGGCTGGGAAAACATGCACACCTGAACCGGTCGTCATATCATAACACTACTGTCCGGCTAACGAGTAGGGCTCCGGCGGCAAGCCCTTGTGCTGCTGAGAGTTGAAGGTGCTTTTGGCTTG
>JBGPDC010000199.1:0-10100 GCA_041482115.1 Terriglobia bacterium
AGTCCCGCCCACTCGGCGGGATCCTTGGCGGCCAGCTCGGCCGTGAGGGGGCGCTTTTCTGCGCCGGGGGCGGCGAGCGCGAGCACCAGCAACAGCAGTTTGCCGCCGGCTCGCCGCATAACCTTACCCGCGCCGGGCCTCCGCGACCACGGCCAGGAACTGCCTGGCGCTCTGCTCGATGAGATCGTAGCGGCCCTCGGTGAGCGCCTTGGCGCTCACCATCTCCGCGCCCACCGCGACGGCGGCGGCGCCCGCCTTGAGGAATTCGCCCGCGGTCTCGAGGTTGACGCCTCCGGTGGGGACCATCTCCACCTGCGGGAACGGCGCCTTCAGGGCCTTGATGTACTTGGGACCGCCCACGTTGCCGCACGGGAAGATCTTCACGAAGTCGGCGCCCGCCTCCCACGCCGTCAGAACCTCGGTGGGTGTCAGGGCGCCGGGCATGATGACCTTCGAATATCGCCGGCAGATTTCAACGGTGGAGAGCCGCAGGGCCGGCGTGACGAAGAATTCCGCCCCGGCCAGCATGCAGGCACGGGCGGATTCGGGGTCGAGCACCGTGCCGGCGCCGAGCGTCATCTTGTCCCCGAACTCGTCGGCCACTTTCTCGAGCACGCGGAGGGCGCCCGGCACCGTCATGGTGACCTCTACCGCCCGGATGCCGCCCCGGTAGATGGCCTCGACTGCCTTCAAAGCCGTCTCGGCCGAGGGGGCGCGGACGATCGGGACGATCCCGATGTCGAGGATGGCCGCCAGGGTCTGCTGTTTTGACATATGATAGGAGTGCTTCTTCGGAACCTCCAACCCGTTACCCTAACAAACCCCGGCCGGTCCGGCAATCGGAGCTGCTCCGGGTGGAGAAGGCATGAATCCGCAATTGCAAATCAAGTCGCCGCTGGCCGGTCCCGGCGTGTACCCGCTGGTGCGGCGTGGGGAGGGGCTGAAGCACCTGTCCTTCACGGTGCTGGAGATGGGGGAGTCGCTGCGCGAGCACACCTTGCAGAGCGGCGACGAAGAGCTGGCCGTGGACTTTTATCCTGGAACGGTGCGGGTGGACGTCGAATCGCCGGGGGGAAAGCTCTCCGAGCAAGCCGAGCGGAGGTCCATCAAAGACGCCGGCGCGATGCTCTTTGTACCGCCGAATTCCCAGGTGAAGTTCACCCTCCTGAGCGAGCGCGCCCGCGTGGGCGTGGCCGGAGCGCTCGGGAAACCGGGCTCGCCGCCGGTGTTCATCGGCCGGGGCCAGGTGGTATCGAAGCAAGTGGGCAAGCCCGGCTGGCTGCGCACGGTCCACACGCACATCGCCGACAACGTGGACGCCGCTCACCTGATAGTGGGCGAGACCGTGAACGAGCCGGGGCAGTGGTCGTCGAGCCCGCCGCACAAGCACGATCGCCTGGCGCCGCCTAACGAGGTCCCGATGGAGGAGGTCTACTTCTTCCAGGTCGAGCCGGCCGCCGGTTTCGGATTCATGCGGGTCTACACGGCGCCCGGCGATGCCAAGCCTTTCGACTGCGCGTACACGGTGGAGGACGGGGACACGGTGCTGATCCCGCGCGGGTATCATCCGGTGGTGGCGTTTCCCGGCTACACTCTGAACTACACTTGGGCGCTGGCGGGCGAGGGCCGCACCTACGGGGCGTGGAGCGACGATCCCCGTCACGCCTGGATCAAGGAAACCTAGATGGATCGCAAGTACCGCCAGAGCGGTTACCAGGATGAGGGTCCGCGCGAGAAGCGGGACGGTGGAGGGCCCCGGCCGCCGCGTGAGACTCCGCTCGGTCCCAAGAATCTTCTCATGCCCGCCCGCGTCACGGTCGGCCGCTGCGCGAGCTGCGGCACGCTGCTCCCCAAGGGCTTCGATCCCAACGGCGTGTGCTTCCGCTGTGGGGTGCCGTTCCATAGCTGCAAGCAATGCGTCCACTTTGACGCCGCGGCGCATTGGGAGTGCACCGAGACGATTCCCGCCCGGATCTCCCCTAAGGACGCTCTCAACCAGTGCCCGCTGTTTGCATTTCGCATGTCGAGCGAGCGGGAAACCACCACTTCTTTAACGTCCCGCCCGGACGATCCGCGGAAGGCCTTCGACAACCTGTTCAAGAAGTAGAGGCGGGCGTCACCTCTCCGCCGTCGCCGGCATCTGAAGAAATGTGAAACTTCGGTGTGTTTTCTTGCTGGCCGTGGCGACCCTCGCGGCCCAGACGCTGTCTCCCGCGGACTTGAATCGCGTCCAGGTGGGCCAGCCGGCCCCGAACTTTACCCTGGAAGCCGCCGACGGGCACAAGGTGAGTCTTTCAGATTACCGGGGCAAGCGCGTGGTGCTGGTCTTCTACCGGGGCCAGTGGTGACCGTGGTGCCTCGAGCAGCTCGTGAAGCTGCAGGATCTGCTGACGGACAAGGAACGGGAGAATACCGTCATTCTGGGCGTTAGTCCTGACGCTCCGCCTGACCTCGAGCGCATGGGACAGAAGATTCTCGAGAAGGCCCCCGGTCCGCTGCGCACCCTGCTCCTCGGGGACCCCGACCTGGCTGTAATCAAACGCTACGGGTTGTTCAATGAGGCTTCGGCGGGCACGCGCCGGCCGGTGCCGCATCCGACCACATACGTGATCGATCGCGAGGGGGTGGTCCGCTGGAAGTTCACTGAGGTGAACTACAAGATTCGGCCGACCAACGAGAGGGTTATGGAGGCGCTGCGGAAGGTGCGGTAGGGTGGCTAAGGCTGGGTCGCCTCGCGCCGCATCCGCTCCAAATCCTCATGATCCGGATCTACTTCCGTCACACCGTGTTCGACTAGTTCGGCAGCGTCGTGGCGGTTGAAGAAATGGTCCAGTTCGGCGTCGCTCGCGGTGGGACGCGGAAGGCGAAAACGGCTTCGTCTGACGCGCCTTGTTGTTTCCTGTGGGAGGCATCATAACCAATGGACAACCGCTCCCTTACGGTCGCGGCTCAGCAAACCTACCGCGACGCGAACTTGCGCCGCACGTGGTGGCGGAGGTCCTGCAGGGAAAGGCCGCTCTGAGTGAAGGCGATGGTTCCGAGCAGCAGCAGGGGCACGGTGAGGATTACGAACATCACTACCGAAAACTGGGCCGCCGTGCCCTTATCGACGCCGAATAGCGTGAGCCCCACGACGCACGAGAGCTGAAAAGACCCCACGTTGGCCGGGGCGTTGGGGATCGCGGTGCCCAGGTGCAAAATCATCAGCACCGCCGACGCCACCCAGAAGGAATACTCGAGACCGTAAGCTTCCATCATGGCCCATACCGCGAGGATCTGGGTTAGCAGCAGCACCAGGCTCATCCCAAACGCCCAATAGAGCGAGGCCGAGTGGCCGATCTGGCGCAGGCCTTCAAAGAGGCGGTCGAGAAAATGGAGCAGGGTCGCGACGAGGCCGCGGCGGCCGACCTCGGTGCGCTCGAGGGCGTGGGTCGCCTTGAGGCCTTCCGCCAGCACCAGGATCAACAGGATCGTTCCAGCGAGGATCACCGCCCCCAAAATCTGAGCGCCGTGTTTGACGATCGACGGCAGGGGCAACACCAGCGCCGTCACGCCCAATCCGGCGGTCAGCCACAGGCCGTCGAGCAGGCGCTCGATCGCCACGGAGCTGAGCACTACAGAGAAGGGCAGCTCCGTCCACTCGTAGACCAGGAAGGCCCGCACCAGCTCGCCGCCCCGTAGCGGCAAAATCTCGTTAGTGAACAGCCCCACGTAGATGGCCTGGGTCGCGCGATAGACCGAGAGCGACTCGAGCGGGCGCACCACGTAGCTCCACCGCAGCCCCTGGCAGACGTAGGAGGCCACATCGAAGAACACCGCCAACGCCACCCAGCCCCAGTGGATGCGGTTCAGGTCCCGGATGAAACGGTCCCATTCGAAATCGTGGAAGACCCAGATCAGGCAACCGATGGCGACCGCGTACACCAGTACCGTCAGACCGCTCCGGCGGCCCTTTTCCTGGACTAGCGTGGCGTCGCTCACCCTCCTCCATTCTACCGAAGCGCCCGCGATTCAATCGACCCGGGGGTCCGAAATGCAGGCCGCGAGCGTCACGGAGCGGACGTTTTTAGCAGGCGGCAGCGTCGGCCGGCCGCTTCGTCCCAGCGATCGCGCGCCGCGGGCTCGTAGCGGCGCGGCTCGAAGGACCGCCGCACCAGCTCGCGGGCCTCGCCGGGTGACGCCAGCCGTCCGACCGCCAGAGCCTGCAGCAGCATGTTGCCGATGGCCGTAGCCTCGTCGGGTCCTGCCACCACCGGCAGGCCCGTGGCGTCGCACGTGAACTGGCAGAGCACCGCGTTGCGCGAGCCGCCGCCGACGATGTGCAGGTTGCGGAAGCGGCGTCCGAGGATTTTCTCCAGGTCTTCGAGCACCGCCCGGTAGGCCAGCGCCAGGCTCTCGAAGATGACGCGGGTGAGTGGGCCGTGTCCTTCAGGCGCGGGCTGGCCGGTGCGGCGGCAGAAGGCGGCGATCTTGGACGGCATCTCTCCCGGCGCGAGAAACGCCGGATCGCCCGGATCGAAAATCGCGGCGAAGGGAGCGGCCCCGAGCGCGGCCTCGCACAGTTCGGCGTAGCTGAGGCTCGCGCCTTCGCGCGCCCACTGGCGGCGGCACTCTTCGAGCAGCCACATCCCGCTGAGATTTTTCAAGAGGCGAATCGTGCCCCAGACGCCGCCTTCGTTGGTGAAGTTGGCGGCCAGGGTCTCGCGGTTGATCACGGGCGCGGTCACTTCGGCGCCGAGCAGGGACCAGGTCCCGGAGCTGAGGTAGGCCCAGTCGGCGCCCTCGGCTGGGACGGCGGCGACGGCCGAGGCCGTGTCGTGGCTGCCCGGCGCGACGACGGGCGCGCGGTTCACGCCAGCTTCTTCGGCGACCGAGGCGAGGAGCGGTCCGAGATTCGTGCCGGGCGGGACAATCTCCGGCAACAACCGGGACGGCAGGCCGAGTTTCTCGAGGAGATCCCGCGCCCAGCCTCCCGCGCGCGGGTCGTAGAATTGCGTGGTCGTGGCGATCGTGTACTCGCCGGCCTGGGTCCCGGTGAGCCAGTAGTGCAGCAGGTCGGGCGTCATCAGCAGGGTGCGGGCCTGGTCGAGCAGGTGGGGCCGAGCGAGGCGCGTGGCGTAGAGCTGATAGAGCGTATTGAGCTGCATGAACTGGACGCCGGTGCGCTCGAAGACCTCCTCGCGCGGGGTCACGGCGAAGAGCCGCTCCATCACGCCGTTGGTGCGCGCGTCGCGGTAGTGGTAGGGGTTCTCGAGGAGCGCCCCATCAGGACCGAGCAGGCCGTAATCGACGCCCCAGGTGTCGACGCCGATCGATTCCAGCGGACCGCCGGCCTGACGACCCGCCGCGGCGAGTCCCTTTTTCATTTCGTCGAAGAGGCGCAGAACGTCCCAGTGCAGCGAGTCGAAGATGCGCACGGGGCCGTTGGGGAAACGGTGTGCCTCTGCGAGGGTCAGGCGGTCGCGCTCGAGCCGGCCGAGCATGGCCCGGCCGCTCTCGGCGCCCAGGTCGAAGGCTACGAAATGGAGGGCCGCCATGGGTTAGGTCTCGTTGTCTTGTTCCCGCCGCGAGCCTCCAGCGAGACAGGCGCCTCCCAGCACACCACCACCCCCCAATCCGAGCTTCTGTTCATCCAGGTGCACTCCTAAATGCGGGTCCCAGGTGCCAAGGGCCTGCTCTCGGCCCGGCGCCTTTTGCCGTCTGCTGCAGTGCCGTTAGACCTCGTGCCGAAATTCTAAGGCGCCGCGGCCTTCCAGCGCTTCGTTGCCAGCATGGTATCAATAGTAATCTGGAAGGCTTTCTTCGACTGGTTTAGGAACGCCGTTGGGCCGAGCGCGGCTCGCTGCCGTAGATGGACGGTGTTCCGTTGTTGCCGAAGCCAATCAAGGTCCCTGGCAAGAGCCGCGCTGACGATTCCAAAGTCACCCGCGATCCGAATCAGCCACCAAAGGCTCTGCGTCGTGAGAACCTTCTCAGGTTGAGCCGTCTGCCACTTAATAGGCTTCTTCCTAGTGTCGGGATCAGACCACTGAAAGGAAGCCCCTTTGCTATGGCCCTTCTTGACAGCATGCGCGATGCAATATGAGAGCAGAGCCTCGCACACACTGGCGTAGTCGACAATCTGCGCTCGCACGTGAGCGGCCCGTTCTTCATCCTTCGTCAGCAGCGCAAGACCAAGTTTGTAGATCCACCGCGCTCCATAGAGAACCTGAGCCAGTTCCCTTCGAAGGCTTGCGTCAGCCACGTGGTCAAACGACCCCTTCTCAAGCGCGTCTGGATCTTCCAAGTCGGCTCTGGCAAAGTCGGCAAACGCTTCGATGACTCTGTCTCCGAACTGTTCTTGGATCGGTTTGTCAGGCATTCTGATCATCCACGCGGTCAAACGACTGGGGCGTTCCGCTGCGCCCCCTATTTTCCGGACCTCCCCGCCGGGCGCGTAAGCCGCCCCGCCGGTCCGCCCAGCATGCTTTCGCTCCGCCCGACTTCCGCAGCCAGTCCAGCGAGCTCCAACCCGTTGGCGTGCGTGCAGCCGTCTTTTGGCAGCCCCTCAAGTCTGCGCCATCGTCTAGCTGTGCGCCTTGACGGCTTTTTCGTCGAGTTCCACGCCGAAGCCCGGACCGTCGGGCACGTGGATCCGGCCGTTGGCGAAATCCTCGGGCGGGCTGAGGATTTCGCGGCGCCAGGGAACCTCGCCCCAGGCGTACTCCAGAATCACAAAGTTGGATAGCGCGGCGCACAACTGGACGCTCGCCGCCGTCCCCACTGGTCCGCTCGGATTGTGCGGCGAGATCTGGACGGCGTCCACTTCGGCCACCGCGGCGATCTTGCGCATCTCCTGGATGCCGCCGCAGTGCTTGACGTCCGGCATAATCACGTCGAGCGCCTGGCTGCGGCAGAGCGGGGAAAAACCCTCGATGCCGAAAAGGACCTCGCCGCCGGCCATGCGCTGGCGGACCGCCTTGCGGATGGCGCCGGTGTCCTCGAGGTTCTCGGGCGGCACCGGCTCCTCGTACCAGTAGAGGAATTGCGGCTCGAGACGCCGGGCGACCTCGACGGCGAGCTTGCGGTCGAAGTGGCTGTGCACGTCGATGAGCAGGTCGCGGTCGGGACCGATGGCCTTGCGCATGGCCTCGACGCGGGCGATGCCGAGCGCGGCGAATTTCTCGAGCTCCGCAGGCGGGGCAGTCAGCTTGGGGAAATCGTCGAAGGGCGCTGCCTTGATCGCGCGGAAGCCTTGCGAGACGGCTTTGGCGGCGTTCGAGGCGAAGCCCTCCGGCGAGCGGTCGTCGTTGGTGGCGCGGTTGATGTTGGCGTAAACCGGCAGGTCCATGCGCAGCTTGCCGCCGAGCAATAGGTAGACGGGCACTCCGAGGGCCTTGCCGGCGAGGTCCCACATGGCCTGTTCGAGGGCGCTGAAGGCGGTGGCTTGCAGCAGACCTCCGGTGCGCGCCTTTTCACGGCCGCGCTGGCGGTACATCTCGACGTCGAAGGGCGAGAGGTCGCGCAGCATCTCGAAATACTGGGCGAGCGCGCTCTGCATGGCCTGGTCGGCCTGCCCGGAGGCCTGCGTAAAGCCGCTGCCCTGGGAGGCCTCGCCGAGTCCGGTGAGTCCCTTGTCGGTCTGGAGGCGCACGAACAGCCAGTTGCCGCGCCGGTTCACCTGGACGGTGACCGTTTCGAGACCGGTGATTCTGACGTTGGGGCGGGGAGGCGGGGGGACTGCGAAGGCCGGCAGCGCGCCCGCTCCCAGCAGGATTTGTCGGCGGCTCAATGGCATTCCCTCGCGCCTCCTCGTGATCGCCGGCGCCTGGCTACTGGGCCGGGGCGGGCTCCTTGGCCTCGCTCCCGGTCGTGGCCGGCGGCGGAGTCGGCTGCTGCGACGGCGGAGCCGGTTGAATGGGTCGCGCCTGCGGCGGGGGAGTCTTTCCGCGCGGGGTCTTGGCGACTTTGTAGGGTTTGGGCATCGCGGGTTCCACCGGCATTCCCGGACACGGCCCGGCGACTCCCGTCGTGGCGCACGTCTGGCTCTTCTTGGGCTTCCTCCAACTGCTCTGAACGATGCGGCCCTTGGAATCCCGGTGAACCTTCGGCCGCTTGGGCGGCTTCGGGGGCTTCGGCCGGACTACGGTGCTCCGGTCGTTCGAAGTAGTCTTCTTGCCCCACAGATTGCCCGGCAGCGCGAGACAACAGAGCGCCGCGAGCATCACGCCGATTCTCTTCATGTCATTTTCTCCGCTGCCGCCCCGGCAGGTACCGCGCCATTCTGCTGCTGCAGCAGGCCGGCGGCAAAGCTCAGCAGGTCGCCCTGCCGGCGGGAAGTCTCCATCAGTTGCGCGAAGTCGCCGGCCATCTGGCACAACTCGCGCGTATTCGGACACGTCAGGTAAGCCGTACTGACCCCGGCCAGGCGCTCCTCGGAAATCCGGATCGCTTCCGGGAAGCGTCCCAGGCGCGCCAGCAGTTCGACCAGCACTTCGGCGGGACGCGTGCCGGTGCGCTCGGGGTCGGCCGCCTCCATCTTTTGCCGGAAGTGGGCGACGGCCTCGTCCTCGTTCTCGCCGAGCAGCGCGCGGAGGAAGATACCGTAATCGACGCAGGGGTTTTCGAACGGCGGCTCGCCTTTGTACTGGAATTGCTCGTTGAGGTGCCGGCTATACTCGGCCATCTCGACCGCCCTCCGCAACACCGCGGGATCCTCGCAATCCAGGCAGAACCGCAGCACCGAGGCGACGTGGGAAGGGTCGGCGTAGTAGTCATATTGGCCGAAGAGCCAGTCGCGTCCGGCGATCAGCTCGAGCAGGCCGCCGGATTCGGGGGAATCTTTATCTTGTGGCCGCACCACGGGGCCTTCCCGCTGCTCGATGGCCCAGCGGATCGACGCCACGAGTTCCTGATGGAGGGTGCGCACCAGCCGCTCGAGCGACGCCGCGCGGCCCTGGGGGATCGGGTAACTCTCGTAGGCCGTGATGGCCCGGCAGATGCCGTATTTTTCGAGGACCAGCTCGAAGCCCCGTTTGGGATTCACGCGCTCCTGGTAAGCGATGCCGATGATGTCCTCGGTCGCGTCGGCGGGCTGGATTTGATCGAGGGCCGCCGCGATCGGGCCGGCGTCTCCGACCGCCCGCAGATAGGACCAGGCGCGGGGAATATCGCCTTCGGCCAGGTAGAGAGCGCCGACCTCGCGGGCCACCGCCACCATGGCCTTCTCGTAATCCGCGCGCATCGCCTCGGGGACGCTGTCGAGCGAGCCCAACTGGATCAACGGCAGTCCCAGCTCCAGGCGTTTCTTCATGAGCCGGGCTTCGAAGAGTTGCGGATATTGCTTGCTGGCGAGGAATTTTTCGGCGAGGAAGTCGAGACCCGCTTCCGGGCCGCGCCCGTGCACGGCCTGCTCGATCTGCTCGAAGTCGTCGTCGCTCATGAAGTTGGCCGGGACCCTGGAAGTCGTGGTGCGAACGGGGGGAGTTGAACCCCCATGGCCTCGCGGCCGCCAGATCCTAAATCGGTTACCGTTCCGCTACGGAGCGCTGCAAAGCAATCACGTCAGCCAGATAGCCATAGTTGATACCTCAGCATCGCTCCTGATTCCCGCCGCGTCCGAACGACTTGCGCCCCACCAAATTCTAGCAGAGCGCGCGGCGCGTGGCCCACCATCACATCGGTTCGTTCGCTGCTCGGAGCTTGCGGCTACGCCGAAGGTGCGAGCGGCTCATCTGGGACAGCAAGTAGTAGATCAGTCGCTTTTGATCCGGGGTGAACGACCAGTCGAACACGCTTGCGAGTCCGTAGAAGAGGTCCTTCTTGACGAAGCGCTTGCTAATGAAGGAAAATTCCCCTTCCAGGTCCTCCCCGCTGACTCGCCGTTCGTGAATGTTGCCGTAGGCCCTACCCTCGCCCTGTGCAAACCCGGCCATCTTGGTGTAGGTGTGCAGATTAAACTCTAGATCGAAGGGAACCGGCTTCCCTTCTTTGCCTCCCTTCCCAAGAGTGTAACGGACGAAGAAGCGCAGTACCTGCAATAGGTTAGAAGACCAAGAGCACCTTGGATCGGGTACCGTATCGTGGTTCGGCCAAGAACTACGAAAGGAGCCCAACCAAGG
>JBGPDC010000200.1:0-9997 GCA_041482115.1 Terriglobia bacterium
AGGAGAACCGCGCCCTGCAAGTGCAGGAATCGACGCTGCGCGATCCGCAGCGCATCGACACCATCGCCCGCACGCGCCTCGGCATGAAGCCGGCGCTGCCCGAGCAAATGACGTGGCCCGATGGCGCGCGGACGCCGCGGCAGGACGGCCGCGAATTGCTGGCCCGCAACCTCTCACGCTTCGCGGCTGAGAGGACCCGCTAACCATGCCCGGGCGGACCTCCGAGCCACACGTGTCCCGGCGGGTTTCCCCGGCGCAGGGTCTGCTCTTCCCTCCGGCGGTGGAGCTCGATAGCCGCCCTACGGCGCCTCCGGACCCTAAGCTCTTCCAGGCTCGCCGCCGGCTGCTTTCGTTCGCCATCCTGGCGCTGGGCTGGGCCGCGCTCATTTTCGCCCGCCTGGTTTACATGCAGGTGGTGCGCCACTCGTTCTTCGAAGAGCGGGCCCGCCTGCAGCAGCAGCGCACCATCGAGGTGCGCGCCAGCCGCGGACTGCTGCTCGACCGCAGCGGGCGCGAGCTGGCCATCAGCGTCCCGGTCGATTCGATCTGCGCCATGCCGGCCGAGATCTCCGACCCGGCCACGCACGCCCGGCTGCTCGCGCAGATCCTGAAAGTCGACCGCGCCGAGCTGCAGCAGAAATTCGCACGCGGCAAGGGCTTCTGCTGGGTGTCGCGGCTGGTCGATCCGGAATTGGTGGAGCGCGTCCGCGCCCTCAACCTGCGGGGCATCTATTTTCAGAAGGAAAGCAAGCGTTTCTATCCCAAGGGCGCGACCGCCGCTCACATCATCGGCGCCGTGGGACTCGACCAGAACGGGCTGGCCGGCCTGGAGCAGTCGCTCGACCGCAAGCTGCACGGGCGTCCCGGGGCGATGGTGGTCTCGACCGACGCCCGCCAGCGGAGCTTCGCCGGCAGCGTCAGCCGCCAGCCGGAGCCGGGGCTGAATGTCGTGCTCGCGGTGGACGAGCGCATCCAATACGTCGCCGAGCGCGAGCTGCAGCACGCCGTCGCCGCGAACGGCGCCAAGGCCGGCACGATCGTCGTGATGGAGCCGGGGTCCGGCGACGTGCTGGCGATCGCCAACTATCCGAATTTCAATCCCAACCAGCCGGTCCGCGCGCACTCGGAGGCGGAGCTCGAACGCGAGATGGAGCGCCGCCGCAATTACGCGGTCAGCAATTCGTTCGAGCCGGGGTCCACTTTCAAGCTGGTCACCATCTCGGCCGCTCTCGAGGAGAAGCTCACCCGGCCCGACGAAGTGATCGACTGCCAGATGGGGTCGATCGTGGTCGGGGGACGCCGCATCCGCGACCACAAGGCGTACGGCCTCCTCACCGTCGAGCAGGTGCTCGCGAACTCCTCGGGCGTGGGCGCCATCAAGCTGGGCCTGCGGCTCGGTGAGCGCCGCTTCTACGAATACATCCGGCGCTATGGCTTCGGACAACCGACGGGCCTCGAGCTGCCCGGCGAGGCGGCCGGCCTCACCAAGCCACCGGAGCGCTGGTCGAAGGTCTCGATCGGGGCGGTCTCGATGGGCCAGGAGATCGGCATCACCGGGGTGCAACTGGTGCAAGCGGTCGGCGCCATCGCCAACGACGGGATGCTCGTGCCGCCCCACGTCATCGATTCCACGTTTCGGGGGGCCGAAGAGCCGGTGCGCATGCCGCGCGAGCCCGGCCGCCGCGTGATCTCGGCGGAGACGGCCATCAAGATGAAGCGGATGATGGAGCAAGTGGTGCTCGTGGGCACCGGCAAACTCGCCGCCATCGAGGGCTACACGGCCGGGGGCAAGACCGGCACCGCCCAGAAGATCGATCCGCGCACACGCGCTTATTCGAAGACGGACTATGTCGCTACCTTCGTGGGCTTCGCGCCGTTGAATCATCCGGCGATCGTAGTGGCCGTGATCATGGATTCGCCGCGCGGCGCGCACACCGGGGGCGCCGCCTCGGGCCCCGTATTCGCCCGCGTCGCCGGCGAGGTGCTACGCTATTTGCAGGTACCGCAGGAAGTCCCGATCGACCCGGTGCTGCGCCGCCGGCGGGCTAACCCGGACGCCGCGCTGCTGGCCGCGGTAGACGATTTCGCGCCGGACAACGGCTTGCCGGTGAGCGATCTCACCCCCGATTCCGGCCCCGCGCTGCCCACGCCGCGTCTGCTCTTGGCTCCCCCGCAGCCGCAGGTCCTGCTGGCCTCGGCGGGTGCCTCGGCAAGTACAGCGGTTCCGGATTTCGCCGGCAAGCCGCTGCGCCAGGTGCTGCGGGAAGCGGCTGCGCTCGGCCTGCAGGTGGACCCGCGCGGCAGCGGCCTCGCGCGTCGCCAGCGGCCGGTGGCGGGCAGCCCGGCCGGGGCCGACGCGCAAGTCGTCGTCGAGTTCGAGCGGTAGCCGCAGGATGACCCTTGACCAACTGCTCGCCGGTGTGAGCACGGCGGGGCCCGTGCCTGCCAGGGTGGTCTCCGGCTTGCAGTACGACTCCCGGAAGCTCGGTCCGGGCGAGGTCTTCTTCGCCTTCCCCGGCGAACACGTGGACGGACATCGCTTCATAGCCGACGTTATCGCAAAAGGCGCCGCCGCTATTGTGAGCGAGCGGCCAGCGGACCCGGCGGTCTCGGTTCCCTGGGTCCAGGCGCCGCATGGCCGCGAAGCCCTGGCTTGGGCGGCGCTCAACTTCTACGGCCATCCGGACCGCCGCCTGGCGCTCACCGGCATTACGGGCACCAACGGCAAAACCACTACCGTCTACCTGATCGACTCGATTCTCCGGGCCGCGGGTCTCACCACCGCCACTTTCGGAACCGTGGAACAAAGTGTGGCCGGCGAGCGACGGCCGACCGTCAACACGACCCCGGAGTCGCTCGATTTGGTCCGGTTCTTTGTGGACCTGGAGCAACAACGTGGCACCCACGCCACGTTTGAGGTCTCCTCCCACGCGCTCGCCCTGCGCCGCGTCTACGGGTTTCAGTTCCACACTGTGGTCTTTACGAACCTCACCCAGGACCATCTCGACTTTCACGGTACGATCGAGGACTATGCTGCCGCCAAGCGCCGCCTGATAGAGGGCGCGGGCGGGCCGCCGCCCCGGTTCGCCGTCCTCAACCACCAGGACGCACGCGGCAAAGAGTGGGAGAAGCTCGGCGGCTTCGAGCCTCTCACTTACGGACTCAACGGCGGAGCGGACATCACGGCCAAAGGAGTTACTTGTAACTTTGAAGGCGTGAGTTTCACGGCCGTGACTCCGGCCGGGCGCTTCGCGGTGCGCTCGCCGCTGGTTGGCCGCTTCAACGTGCTGAACATCCTGGCGGCGATTGGCGTGGGACTTTCCTACGAGCTCTCCACCGAGGTGATCGCCGCGGGTATTGCGGCCTGCGCGGCGGTGCCCGGCCGCCTGGAGCGAGTGGACGCCGGGCAGCCCTTCGCCGTCGTGGTGGACTACGCCCACACCGACGACGCGCTGCGGAATGTGATCCAGGCCGCCCGTGAATTGGTGAGCGACCGCAACCCGCCGGGGCGCGTGATCACGCTCTTCGGTTGCGGCGGGGACCGCGACCGCAGCAAGCGTCCCTTGATGGGAGAGGCGGCCGGCCGCTGGAGCGACCTGGTGATCCTCACCTCGGACAATCCGCGCTCCGAAGATCCACTACTCATCATCAATGACGCCATGGTCGGTCTGCAGCGGGCCGAGGCCCGCTATTTCATCGAACCCGACCGCGCGCTCGCTATTCGCAAGGCGATCGAAGAGGCCCGCGCCGGCGACATCGTCATCCTGGCCGGCAAGGGACACGAAACCTACCAGATTGCCGGCTCGCAGAAACTGCCCTTCGACGACCGCGAGGCGGCCCGGCGGGCCTTGCGTGAATTCGGATTCGGCGAATGAGGCTCTCGCTCGAACAGATCGCCGGGATTCTGGGGATCGCGCTTCCTGCCGCTCTCGATCCCTACACGGTCTTCGAAGGCTATTCGATTGATTCGCGCACGCTGCGGCCCGGCGACCTGTTCTTCGCGATTAGGGGCGAACGGGACGGCCACGAGTTTCTCGAAGCGGCGTTCGCGGCGGGAGCGGCGGCGGCGGTCGCCTCGCACGGGCCGGAGTGCCTCGCCGGACGCCTGCTTGTCGTTTTCGATCCGCGGGCGGCGCTCCAGCGGCTCGGAGCGCTGGTCCGCCGGCGGTGGGAACGGACCGTGGTCGCCGTCACCGGCTCGAATGGCAAGACCACGACCAAGGAAATCATCGCCGCACTCCTCGCGACGCAGTGCCAGGTGGCGAAGAGCGAGGGCAATCTCAATAACGACCTGGGCGTGCCCCTTTCCTTGCTCCGCATGGACGACGACGCCGACGTCGCGGTTCTCGAGCTGGGCATGAACCATGCCGGCGAGATCCGCGAATTGGCGGGGATCGCGCAACCCAATGTCGGTGTCGTGACCAATGTGAATGCCGTCCACCTGGAGTTCTTTCGTTCGGTGGACGCGATCGCGCTCGCCAAGCGCGAGCTGATCGAGACGCTCGACGCCGAGGCTTCCGCCGTCCTCAACGGCGACGACGAGCGGGTCCGCGCGTTTAAGGATCTGCACGCGGGCAAGGTCATTATTTTTGGGGTGGACCGGCCCGCCGATATGCGGGCCATTGAGGTGCAGGATCTCGGGCCCGCGGGTACGCGGTTCCGGCTCGAAGATTGTGAGGCCGAGTTTCACACCCCGCTCCCGGGCCGCCACAATCTCTACAACACCCTGGCCGGCCTTGCCACCGCCTGGGCATTGGGAGTGAGGCCGCAGGACCTGGTGGAGGCCGTTGCCGCGCTGCACCCGGTGCGCATGCGGGGCGAGATCCAGCAGGTTGGTCCTTACCAAGTGATCAACGATTGCTACAACTCGAATCCCCGCGCGGCGGAAGTGATGCTCGACCTGCTGGCCTCGGTGCCGGCGCCCCGCCGCGTGGCGGTGCTCGGCGAAATGCTGGAACTGGGCGAGAATTCAGAGGCACTGCACCGCCAAGTGGGGCGCCGGGCCGCCTGCAACAAGATCGACCTGCTGGCGGGAGTGCGCGGGGCGGCTCGCTACATAGTGGAGGAAGCTGTTCACGAGGGGCTCGCCGCCGGCAACGCGCACTTTTTCCCGGACTCACCCGCGGCCGGCGAGTTCCTGAAGAGCGCGCTCCAGCCCGGAGACGCCGTGCTCTTCAAGGCCTCGCGCGGCGTGCGCCTGGAACAGGCCCTGGAATTGCTGCAGAAGAGGGAGGGCGCCGCTTAGCCCATGCTCTACTACCTCTTCTATCAGGAGCTCTTCCGGGTCTTCAGCCCGTTTCGGGTCTTCAGCTACATCACGTTCCGCACGGCTTACGCCAGCATCACGGCGCTCATCATCTGCCTGATCCTGGGTCCGTGGCTCATCCGCAAGCTGCGGGAATTTCAGATCGGGCAGGTCATCCGGGCCGAGGGACCGAAGTCCCACCAGTCGAAGCAAGGCACGCCGACCATGGGCGGATTGCTGATCAACATCTCGATTCTGGTCCCCACGCTGCTGTGGGCCGACCTGAGCAACTCTTACGTTTGGATCGCCGTCCTGGCGCTCACGGCCTTTGGCGCGGTGGGCTTCGCCGATGACTATCTTAAGGTCACGCGCCGCCAGAACCTCGGCCTCAGCGTCAAGGCCAAATTCGGCCTCCAGTTCGCGATCAGCTTGATCCTGGGCATCATTCTGGCGATCTTGCACGCCCGCGGCCAGTATTCGACCAACATGAATGTGCCGTTCCTGAAGTTCTTCTCGCCCGACCTGCTCATCGATTCCTTGCTCACGAGCCGCTACACCTATCCCATCGGATTTCTGTTCTTTTTCCTCTTTGTCGCGCTGGTGCTGGTGGGCTCTTCGAACGCGGTGAACCTCACCGATGGACTCGACGGCCTGGCCATCGGACTCACCGTGATCGCTGCGGGGGCGCTGACGATCCTCACCTACGCCGCCGGCCACGCCCAGTTTGCGGCCTATCTCGAGATCCAGCGCGTGCCGCAGGCGGCGGAGCTGACCATCTTCTGCGGCTCGATGGTGGGGGCGAGCCTGGGCTTCCTCTGGTATAACGCCCACCCGGCCGACATCTTCATGGGCGACGTCGGGTCGCTCGCTTTGGGGGGCGCGATGGGCATGGTCGCAGTGCTTATCAAGCAGGAGATCCTGCTGCTCTCGATTGGCGGCGTGTTCGTCATCGAAGCGCTCTCGGTTATCCTGCAGGTGGGGAGTTACAAGCTGCGGGGCAAGCGCATCTTCAAGATGGCTCCCATCCACCACCACTTCGAGGCTCTCGGCTGGCAGGAGTCGAAGATCATCGCCCGGTTCTGGATCACCGGTCTGATCCTGGCGCTGTTCTCGCTGACCACTTTGAAACTGCGATGACGCCGACTTTCCAATCCCGCCGCGCGCTCGTTGTAGGACTCGGCCGCTCCGGCCTTTCCGCGGCGAAGTTTCTGGCTGAGCATGGCGCGATGGTTTCCGTCACGGATTCCCAGCCGGAAGCGGCACTGGGGAATGTCGCCGCCACCTTGCGGGCGCTCGGCGTCGAGATGCATCTGGGCGGACATGAGCCGGACGTGTTCCTGCGCCAGGACCTGGTCGTTGTTTCTCCCGGCGTCCCGTGGGACCTTCCGCCGCTCATCGAGGCCCGCCGGCGTGGCGTCGAGGTGATCGGCGAAGTGGAACTGGCCGCGCCTTTTCTCCAGGGACGCGTTATCGGCATCACCGGGTCGAACGGCAAGACCACTACCACCGCCCTCACGGGCCACTTGCTGCGAGGCGCCGGGCTTGCTGTCCAGGTAGGCGGCAACATCGGCGCGCCGCTGCCGCCCGTCATCGACATGGTGGCGACCTCGACGCCCGACACCTGGAACGTGGTCGAGCTTTCTAGCTTCCAGCTCGAATCGATCCGGACGTTCCGCGCCGCGATCGGCGTCGCGCTCAACGTTACGCCCGATCACCTCGACCGCCACTACACCTTCGAACAGTACGCCACGGCCAAGGGGCGCCTCTTCGCGACCCAGGAGGCGGGCGACTACGCCATCCTCAACGCCGGGGACCCGGTCTGCGTGGGGTACGCCTCACAGACCCGCGCCACGCCGGTGTGGTTCAGCCGCACCGACGCCGTAAGCTTCGGCACGGCGGTCTCGGGGGGCTGGATCGTCTTCCGGCGCAACGGCGCTGAGACGCGCCTGGCGGAGGTGGCCGCGGTTCCGATTCGCGGCGATCACAACCTCGAGAACAGCCTCGCGGCCTGCGCGGCGGCGTTTCTGGCGGGCGCCTCGCCCGACGCCATTGGCCAGGCGCTGCCCGAATTTCGCGCTGTCGAGCACCGGCTGGAGTTTGTCCGCCGCGTGGGCGGTGTGGATTACTACAACGACTCGAAGGCCACCAACGTCGATGCCACCGAGAAGGCTCTCCGCGCCTTCGATGGGCATCTCTGGGTGGTCCTCGGCGGCACGGACAAGGGCGGCGACTTCCGTCCCTTGCGCGATCTGCTGCGCGAAAAGGCCAAGGCCGTGCTGCTGATCGGGGTTGGCGCTCCGCGCATCGCCGAACATCTCGGAGACGCCGTCACGCTGGTAAATGCCGGCACGATCGAGCGGGCGCTCGACCACGCCGCCGCTCAAGCCGCGTCCGGCGACACTGTTTTGCTGGCGCCGGCCTGCGCCAGCTTCGACCAATTTCAGAATTACGAACACCGGGGCCGGGTCTTCAAGCAACTAGTCCACGCGCTCCGCGAGCCGGTCCCCCACACCTAATCATGGCCAAGCATTTACAAAACGACCGCTTCCTCTTCGCCATCGTCATCCTGCTCGTCTTCTTCGGCTTGATGATGGTCTTCAGCGCCTCGGCCGTCATTGCCGAGCGCAACTACGGCACCTCGTACTACTTCCTGATTCGCCAAGGCGCCTGGGCCGCTGCCGGACTGCTCGGCATGATCTGGTTCATGCAGCGCGACTATCAGCGCTTCCGCAACCCGGCCATCGTCTTCGGCTTTGTCGGGATCACGATTGTGGCGCTGGTCGTCGCACTGTTCGCCGGGAAAACCGCCAACACCAACCGCTTCCTGCGCCTGGGACCGCTGTCATTGCAACCCTCGGAATTCGCCAAGCTGGCCCTGATCCTGTTCCTGGCCTGGTTCCTCGAGAAGCGCGCCAGCACCATCCACGAGTGGCGCACCTGGGGACCGGTCGTGGCCGTCATGGGGATGCTCGCGGTGCTCGTGCTGGCGGGCCGCGACCTGGGCACTACCTTTGTGCTGATCCTGATTACGGGCGTGATCCTGTGGGTCGCCGGGCTCAATCAGCGCCTGTTCGCGATCGGCGTGCTCGGCGTGATTCCGTTGCTGGCTGGGGCCATCCTGCTCGAGCCTTATCGCTTCGAGCGTCTGATCACCTTCCTCAACCCCTGGAAGGACCCGCAAGGCAAGGGCTTCCAGATCATCCAGTCGATGATCGCGGTCGGCACGGGTGGGTGGAGCGGCCTCGGCTTGATGGGCAGCATCCAGAAGCTCTACTATCTCCCCGCCCCGCACACCGACTTTATCTACGCGGTCATCGGCGAGGAATTCGGACTGGTGGGGGCGGCGTTCGTGCTGCTCGCCTTCTGCCTGATTCTGTGGCGTGGCGTGCGCGCCGCCTTGCGAGCGTCCGATTCGTTCGGCCTCTATCTTGCGACCGGCCTCACGGCCATGCTGGTCTGCCAGGGCTTCATCAACATGAGCGTGGTCCTGGACCTCGCCCCCACCAAGGGCATGCCCCTGCCGTTCATCAGCTATGGCGGCTCCTCGATGGTCTGCGCTCTGTGGGCCTCGGGACTCCTGATGAGCGTCAGTCAGCGTTCGGGTTGAGGATGAATTTCGTGGTCACGGGCGGCGGCACCGGCGGACACGTACTCCCCGGCCTGGCCGTCGCCCGCGAGCTCCACGCCCGTGGCCACGCCGTCATATTCGTAGGCACTGCCCGTGGTCTCGAGACCCGGCTGGTTCCCGACGCCGGCTTTCCGCTGCACCTGCTGCGGGTGGGGGCGCTCAAGGGTGTCCCTATCTGGCGCCGCCTGCGGACGCTCGCCGAGCTGCCGCTCGCGTTCCTCGAGGCCGGCCGGATACTCGACCACGAGCATGCGGCGGCGATCTTCAGCATGGGAGGTTACTCTTCGGGTCCCGTCACGTTGATGGCCTGGGCCAAGGAGATCCCGGTCGTGATCCTCGAGCCGAACGCGCAGCCCGGCTTCGCGCATCGCCTGATCGGACCCTTCGTCACCCGTGCTCTGTTGGGTTTCGTACAGGCGCAGCGCTTCTTTCCATCCGGACGCTCCGAGGTCACCGGCATCCCAATTCGCCAGGAGTTCTTTCGCATCGCGGCCAAATCCCACGAGCCGCCTTTGACCGTGCTGATCACGGGCGGCAGCCAGGGCTCCCACCGCCTCAACACGGCCGCTACCGAGTCGCTGCTCTACTTCGAGAAGGCCGGCTGGCTTGACCGCATCATATTTCTTCATCAAACGGGGGAGAAAGAATATAATGATGTTTGTTCCCAATATCAAGAGCATCACGCCCGCGCGGAGGTAGCGCCGTTCCTCACAGATATGCCCGGCGCGTTTGCCCGTGCCGACGTCGTGGTGTGCCGCTCGGGGGCGTCTACCGTGGCTGAGCTGGCCGCCGCCGGACGCGCCGCGCTGCTCGTACCCTTCCCGTTCGCCGCCGACCAGCATCAGCTTCGCAACGCCCAGGCGATGGAGCAGTCGGACAACGCCGTGCTGGTCCGCGACCGCGAGTTGGACGGACAACGCTTTTTCCGGGAGGTCTTCGGAATGCTGGCATCCCCCGGCCGCTTGACGGCTCTCGAGCAGGCGGCCCGGAGCCTGGCGCGTCCGGGCGCCGCAGGCCGCGCCGCCGACGTGCTCGAACAAGCGGGCAGCCACAGCTTAAGTTCCCATGTTTTTTAAGGCGAAGAAGATTCACTTCATCGGCATCGGCGGCATCGGCATGAGCGG
>JBGPDC010000201.1:0-9849 GCA_041482115.1 Terriglobia bacterium
CAGGGACCCCCGCCACGGTCGGGTTGTACACCACCGTGAACTCGACATCCTCGCCCGCAGCCAGCACCAGCGGCGTAGCCGGCGTGGGCAGCACCGCAAAGTCTGTCGACCCCATCAGCCGCTGCACGCTGTTGACGATCAGGTTCTGCGTGCCGACGTTGAACACCTGGATTACCAGGTTCCCCGAGCCGCAGCCGAACTGTAGCCCGTTCTGGGCGTTCACCGCGATCACCGGACCCGATGGAGCCTTCAGTTCGAAGGCTCCGCGGCCAAACGTGGAGGCCCGCAGCACGCCGGCCTGGGAATTGATTTTCAGATCCGTTACCGGCATGTTCGGAAAGTGGATGTCGTCCAGAACCGTCCAGCTCGTTCCACCGTCCACCGAGCGGACGACGCCCAGATCGGTCCCTGCGTAGATCGTGGTGGGGGCCGGCGCGCCATCGAGCGCGATACCATCGATGGGCACGTCCAGCGGCGGCGATATGTCCGTCCAGGAGCTGCCCCCGATCGTGGTCTGGAAGACGTGTCCGGGGCTGCCGGGAGTCTGGCTGTTGAACCCCGACAGAGTCGCGTAGATCACCGTCGGATCATTCGGGTCGAAGGCTACCTGGCCGACGTTGCGGTTGGGCAGATTCCGGGTGATGTTCGTAAACAACGGCGGACTGCCGCTCCGGGCGTTGGTGCTCACCCAGACCTGCACGCCGTTCACCACGGCCACCACGTTCTCGGCGTTGGCCGGGGCCACGTCTACCGCTGCGACCGGGTTGCCGACGCCGAAATTCTTGTTTGTCGTGAAATTCGTGCCGCCGTCCGTGCTCTGGAATAGCGACGTCGCGGAGCCGCTCACGTAGATCGTATCGGAGTTCAACGGGTCCACGTTGATCTGGTTGGCAAACAAAACTAGTTCGGCAGGCGGAATACCCGCGGCCGTTCGCTGCGTGTAGGAGGTCCCGCTGTCGGTCGACCGGAAAATGCCGTCTGCCGTGGCGCTGACGTTGTGAATCTCAAACGCCTTCACCGGGTCCTGATAATCGAACGCCACATCGAAGCCGTCGCCGCCCGTCCGGATCGTCCACAGCAGCGGGAAAGGCACGGTGGGCGTCGATTGTGCGCTGCCATTATCCTGCAGCGCTCCGATCGTCACGCTGGCTGTGGCGTCCCGCTTCAGATCCATGTGGTAAAGCATGGCGAGCTGCAAGCCGCCGGCGTTGATGGTCGGCGGCGAAAGCAGTCCCGTCCCGGTCCAGTTCGCGCCGTCATCGACGGTCCGGTAAATGCCGCCGTCGTTACCGGTATACACGATCGACGGCATCGCCGGCCGCCTGACAAATGCCCACTCCGCGCGCGTGTCCGCGTGCTGCCCGTTGCTGATATCTGTGAAGTTGTTGCCGGAGTCGGTCGAGCGGACCTGGTTCGTCCCGCCCCAAAACAGGATGTCGGTCGCGCCGTCCCCCGGCGAGGCCGGGTCCACGCCCATCTGCATCGTAAAAGAGCACTGGCAGGTGCCGAGGCCCGTTCCCGTCCGATAGGACCAGGTGGCCCCCGCGTCCGTGCTCATGAAGATGCCCAGCGGATTGGGAGCTGCGCCCGTGCCCTCGATCGTTAAGTACAGGACCTGGACGCCGGCGGGATTGGGCACCGCCGTGGGCGGCGCCAGCGCTACGACGACTTTGCCAAAGTTGCCGCCCGCTATGGCAGTCGCGACCGCCGGGGGATCGCCCGTGACATTGGTCGCGCTGCTGAACACCTGCGTCCACGTCTGTCCCCCATCGGTGGACCTCCGAACGCCGCTGCCTGCTATGCCGGCATAAAGGATCCGATTGTTCGTAGGGGAAGTAGTATCGAGGGCCATCGTGTTGGCCCGGTTGCCTCCTAGGCCGCCGCCGCCGTTCGTCCCCTGCGTCCAGTTTTGCCCCGCATTCGTGGACCGGTAAAGTCCATTGCTCGCCGCCAGGTACATCGTATTGCTGTTGGATGGCTCTACAATCAGCACGCTGATGTTCTGGCCCTGGAACGTGGTCTGCGCATTGCCCGTGTTGCCCGCCGGAAATCCCGACCCCAGCACAATCCAGCTCGCGCCTCCGTCGGTGCTCTTCAGGATGCCCTGCGATTGCTGGAAGCGGCTGTTCGTGCCGACATAGAGGGTATTGGTGTTGTTCGGATCGATGGCGATCGCGCCCGGCTGACCGATGCCGAGGGCCGGCTGCTGGTCGAACAGCGGGGTCCAGTTGGCGCCGGCGTCGATGCTGCGCCAGACGCCTCCGATGCTCGCCCCGATGTAGAGCACGTTGGGGTTATTCGGGTTGATGGCGATGGACTGGATACGGCCGTTGACGTAATCACCGGGCGTCGAGGTCTGCATCGGGATAGGACCTATAGGCGTCCAGACGGTGCCGTTCACGCCCGTCACGACGTTTACCGCGTCCACGGCGGCGTTCACGCGCGGTCCCGGCTTGGGACCCTTCCCAACGCTGCGTGGCAGCTTTCTCCACTGCTGCATCGCCTTGTCGTACGCATCCGGATCGATGCGCGCGCCGCCCCGCCGCCTCTTTTCGAGATAATCCGCCACCTTGTCGGGCGGGGGCGTAACGGGACGCCGCCCCTGCGCGAACACCGCGGACCAAGAACTCAGGATCACCAGCCCAGCAACCAGACGGCGCATAAACACCTCCTACCGTATTTTTGAAGGACTCCAAGGATTGGCGCTATCGCGAACTTTGTCAAGCTATATTGTTTGCGGCCATGAACTACCAGTACTCCACCTAGTACTATTTATACCTGAATCGGAAATCTCGCCGTTGCAGCGTCAGTGGCAGCAGCGCCTTGGGCCGGTCGCCGTAGGGATACCAATTCCTCAGCACCCCTCGTTCCTATTCAAAGACTTAGGCTCGCCGCCCGCTTGCCTAACCCGCGCGGCGGGACCCCCGAGGACGTGGCCGGCCACGGCACTCTTCCTCGCTTCTCGCGCTGCCGACTACATCACCGGGCCAAGTGCTCGATGCGGATGGCGGCCACACCGCCAGTTCCTGCTGACCCTAAGAGCCCTAGCGGGCTGCTCCGTTACCAAGCCGCGCACGTGAGCAAGCGACCTTTCAGGAGCCGTCAAGCCCGCCGCGGCCGCGCCAAAGTCTGTTGGACGGCGGCCATCTCCAGCGCCTCCTCCAGCGTCCGGTAGTTCGTGGGCGTAATGAGCTGGAAGCGTGGCTCGAGGCCGCTCAGCCGCGCGACGCCCGCGGTCACGGCGTCGCTCGGCAGCTCGGCGCTCGCCACGCACAGGTAGCGCTCCTGCGCGATCCGCACCGGCACCACCCCCAGGCGCCGGGCGAAGCGGAGCGGCAACCGCTGGAGCGCACGCTCGGTGAGCAGCTTGGCATCCACCGGCTCGAAGGGCAGGCTCTGCTGCGAGGCGAGCGCCCGGTAGAGGTCCGGCTCCGAGACCGTGCCCCGGCGGATCAGCCGCTCCCCCAGCCGCTCGCCCGGCTCGAGCGAACCCAGCGCCTCCTCAATCGCTTCGGCCGGGGCCAGTTTCATCTCCAGCAGCACTTCCCCGAGGCGCCGTTTGTGCACCGTCAGGGCCTGGTGACTCGGATACCGATGGGCGGTCTTCAGCCACTCGAGCCGCCGCCCTCGCAGCCGCGCCCCGGCGAACAGCCACAGGGCGCGGAGCACCGCGCAGAAGTTGATGAAATTGCCCCACGCGGTTCGCACGGGACCGAGCAGGGCGTGCTTCGTCCCATAGACGGTGTGGGCGCACAGTGCCCGCGAGCCTTGCCGCACCACGATGAACACGGTGTTCAGCGCCAGCAGCGGCGCGAGCCACGGTATGGCGGTAATCTGCCCGCCCAGATGCCACGGTCCGCCGCTTGCCCGCGCCGCGAGCCACGTGCCGAGGCCATAGAGGAAGATGGCGTTGGCCAGCATGGTCAGCGGGTTGCCGATCAAGCCCTTACGGTCGCGCCACAGCCAATAGAGCTGCCCCGGCCCGGCGTCCCAGCCAATCTGCTGCCACGACTGCAACGCGATCCCCGTCACCCACCGCGAGCGCTGCCTGACGGCGTCGGCGAAGTTGCGCGGAAAATACTCGCGGGTGGCGCCGGGCTGCGAGCCTTCTCCCAGCTCGCGCGCGTTGAGCAGCACCTGGGAGCATCCCAGGCGGTGCAGGTAGAGTCCGGTGTGATAGTCCTCGGTAAGGCTGTCGGGGCGGAAGGGTTGTCCGTGCTGGTTCCAGGCGAGGCGGTCGAGGGCGCTGCGCCGGTAGGCGGTCCCCACGCCGCACGAGGGCAAGAAGCCGCCCAGCCGCTGGCGCAGGTGCAGCTCCTTGAGGTGCGACTCGGCGAAATCGTCGCAGTAGGTGCCGTGCGTGAAATCCCACCACGGCGTGGGGAGCGGCAGCACCGGCACCTGCACCATGTCGTAGTAATCGGCATATTGGCTGATCCATCCGAGCGAGCGGGGGTGGATCATGTCTTCCGCGTCGTGGTGCAGCAGGACGTCGAACCGCCTGCCGCTTTGCTCCTCGTGCAGCAGCACCCCGTAATAGAGCCAGTTCAGGCAGTCGGCCTTGGAGGTCGGCCCGTCGTGCGGGCAGAGCACGTGGTGCACGCGCGGCATCCGCCGCTCGCATTCCACGACGCGTGTCAGGGTCGGTATGTCGTTTGGATACACGCCGACAAAGATTTCGTAGTTCGTGTACTGAATGGCCGCGACGTTGTGCTCGAGCATGTGCCGGATCACGGCGTCCTCGTGCCAGGCCGGAATGAGCAGCGCGATTCTCTTCTCGCCCGCCGGCGGCGCGCACTCGTCCCGCGCGGGGCGGCCCCAGAAACGGGAATAGAGGAAGTAGAGGTCGAGGAAGAGATCGTCCAGACCGCTCGCCAGCACCCACATTGCGAGGGGGGCGAGAATGCCGGCTGCGAGCCGGTCGAGCCACAGCATCGCTTACCGGTCGTATTATGGCACGAGCGGGTCCGGCAATCCAGTGCCGGTGCCGGGCCGTGTGACCGTCCGGTCCCCCCGGACGCACTCCCTAGCGGTGCGCGCGGAGGCGGGAGGCGAGCAGCGGGGCGAGGGTGAGGAACAGCAGGCCGAGGGCGAAGAAGCCGCCCCGCCAGATCTTGAAGTCCAGCAAGAGATCGTCCCAGGGGCGGCCTAAGACCCAGGGGCCAAAGGTGAATTCGAAGACCAGGGTGAGCGCCAGCCAGATAGGACCGACGCACAGGAGCGCGGCGTCCGTCGAGGCCCGCAGCCACCGGACGCCGAGGTAAGCGATCGCCAAGATCAGAAGGGAGCCGGTGAAGACCCCGATCTGGCGCGCCTGAAAGTCTCCGACGTAGGGTGCGAGGTAGAAAGTGCGAAGGACGCCGTGTACGATTTCGACGCCAATGATCAGGAGCCATATCGCGAACGCCCGGAGGGAGATCGCGACGTTGCGGCTCACGATCCTAGCGCTGGTTGAGCAGTCCCGCGCGGTAGGATTCGAAGCGCGCGGCGCTGCCGTGCAGGCGGGCGTAGAGGGACCGCGCCTGGCGCTCGCGGGCGGCCACGTCCGGGCGCTCGCAGTCACAGTCGATCTGGTTGGCGGTCAGCGGCGTGAGGGAACGCGTGTAGAAAGAAAGCGCCTCCTCGGTTTGGCCCGTGCGCTCGAGCGCCGCGCCCAGGCGGTAGGCGGTGAGACGGCGCTGGGGCGCGAGTCCCGCGGCGCGGCGCAACTGCCCCAGGGCGGCTTCGGTCTGGCCGGCATCGAAAAGCAGCCAGCCCCAGGATTCCCGTGCCCACGCTTCGGCGGCCGGGGGCGGTCCCGCGGCGACGAACTCCTCATAGCCCGCTCGCCGGGCCGCGGGAGGCAGCTTCGCGAGCCGCACGAGCATGGCCAGTTTGCCGAGATCCACCGGCAGATCCCCGACGACGGCGGTCCCGGCGCGCGAGTCGCGGCGCAACTCCTCGAGGGTCACGGTGCGGGAGGTGTTCGCCGAGGTCTGGAGGGTCACCAGTCCCAGGTCGCTGACCTCCATCACCTTCGCGAGCAAGGCCACGGCCTTCTCGACGTTGCCGGTCTCGTAATAGAGCGCCGCCAGGTGGAGCACGCGCGCCGTGTCGTAGCGCTTGTACTCGATCAGCTTGCGGTATTCCTGCTCGGCCCCGCGGTAGTTGCCGATGGTCAGGTAATGGTGGGCCCACTCCTGGGCGAGGAGGGAGCGCTCGGCGCCTAGCGTCTCGGCGCGCTCCAGGTATTTACGGGCGAGCTCGGGCTTCCGCTGGGCGTGCAGGTTGCAAGCCATGTCGATGTAGACGGCCCCGCGCTCATACCCGCGTTTCTCGGTTTCCTCGGCGGCCTTGTCGGCCTCGTCGAGCCGCCCGAGCAGCACCAGCGTGCCCGCCAGGTTGCGCCATGCATAGGGATCCTGCGGGCTGATCTCGATCTGCCGACGGAATTCGCCCACGGCCAGCTCGAGATGTCCCTGCTCGCGGTGCACGAACCCCAGGTGGTTGTAGGCCCAGCGGTGGCGCGGGTCAAGCTCGATCGCCTGGCGCAGGGCGGCCTCGGCGCGGGTCCACTCGCCGAGGCTGGCGTACGCCACGCCCAGGTTGTCGTAGGTGGAAGGAGTTCCGCCGCCGGCCGTGTGGAAGGCCTCGTAGAGCCGGGCCGCCTCCGCCCAGTCGCGCTCCTGGTAGGCGCGGAACGCCCGGCGCTCGACCGCAGGGTCCTGCCCCGAGAGCACCGCAGCGAAGACCAGCAGCGCGGCCCAGGCCGCTCGACCCATTCCCCCTACCTCCCCGTACTCTTGGCGCGCTCGAGGTACTTGAGGCTGCCCACATCCAATCGGATCATTTCCCCGCTCTTGATGAACTGCGGGACCAGGATCTCGACGCCGTTATCGAGCCTGGCGGCTTTGAGCGTGCTGTCCTGCTGCTGGTGGGCCGGCGGCGCGGTATCGGCGACGCGGACCTCGACGATATCGGGGAAGACCACGCTCACCGGCTGGCCCTCGACAAACTCGACCGGCAAGCGCATATCCGCCAGCAGGAACCGTGCCTGCGGTCCGATCGCGGGCAGGGGCACGGCCACCTGCTCGAAGGTCTCCGGATTCATGAAGTAGCAGTTGTCCCCGTCGGAATAAAGGAAACTCAGGCTCTGCTTCTCGACTGGCACGTCGTCGAAACGAGTCTCGGCCCGGAACCCCTGCTCGGTCTGGGTGCCCGTGGCGAGGTTCTGCAGGCGGACGTGCGCCACGCCTCCCATCTTCCCCTGGCCGCCGTGATAGTCGGCCGCGATCACCTTGAAAACCTGACCCTCATGCCGGATCGCCATGCCCACCCGCAACTTGGAAGCCGTGACCACGGGGAGATTTCCGCCTGAGAGGCAGTGTACTACAGCGCTGCCGCACCGCCACCTTTAGAAATCGCGGCAGGCGTCCTCGACGGTGGGAAAGAAGCTCAGGATTTTGTCGAGTTTGGTCACATGAAAGAGCTTCTGCGGCAGGGGTTGCGCCCCCGCCATCCGCAGCGCGCCGCCCCCCGCCTGCATCGTCGCCGAGCAGAACGTCAGAGTGCCCAGGCCGGCGCTGTCGACATAATCCACTCCGGTGAGGTCCAAGATCAGCTTCTTCCGGTTCTCGCCCAGCAGTTTCCGCACCAACGCCTCGATGCCCGCGCTTTCCGGCCCCTGCATGAGTCTGCCCTTGAGTTTCAGGACCGTGATCCCCGGCGCCGGTTCTTGGGTTTCGATCTCAAGCATGGGATACAGGATACCGTAAGACAAACGCCGCGCAACCGCTTTCGAGATCGGTCCGCCCGGATGCTAGAATCAGGGCGGACTCGGGCATGGGCCGCCGCTGGCAGCTAAAGCTGCTTTCCCTTCTTTTAGTTCTGGCCGCTGTAGAGATCTCCCTGCAGGCGTTCTACTACCTGAACGCCGGAGATTTCCTGTTCCGGAGAGTGGCGCGGCCCATCTACGTTCCGGAGCCTCACGCCGGGTTCGGCGTCAAGCCGAACCTGTCGATGGAAGACCGCACCAATGAATTCAACGTCGTGCTCCATACCAACAGCCGGGGCTTCCGGGTCTCGTCCCGGCACGAAGAATACGATTTACGCAAGGATCCGGCGAAGTTTCGCATCCTGCTGCTGGGCCCCTCCTTCCCATTCGGTTGGGGTGTGAACTACGAGGACACTTTCGGCGTGGCGCTACAGAGGCTGCTCGATGAGAAGGGCTTCCTGCCAGGAAAATCGACCGAGGTCATCAATGCGGGCGTGCCGGCGCTACTGCCGGGTCCCCAACTGAACTGGTACGAGCACGCCGGGAAAGACTACCGCCCCGACCTGGTGGTTCAGTTCATCTACGGTTCGATGGTGGTCTCGAACATGCGGGGGGCGGGCGTACATGTGGATGCCGAAGGCTACCTGGTTCGCGACAGCCCGGCGCTCTCCCGGCGCCTGGCCGGCTGGGCCAAACAATCGGCTCTGATTTTTTATGGGTGGACCGTTAGCCAGCGGCTGCTCGCGGCCTGGCGGCACGAGCCAGCCCGGCGTGAAATCGCGGGAGCGGGCCGGGACTTGATCGTCGCGACGCGCTTCGACACCGGGCATCCCATGATCGCGGAGTCCCTGCGGTTCTACCACGACCTGCGGCAAGCGGCCAACGCCGGAGGCGCACGATTGCTGATCGTGTTCCTGCCTTTGAGTTACGCCGTGCACGAAGAGGACGTCGGCCGCTGGCAGCACCTGGGCGTCGGCGACATTCCCGCGCAGATCGAATTCAACCGGACCTTTTGCGACCATCTGAACCGCACGGGGTTTTACTGCGTCAACACGGCGCCCGCTTTGATCGCCGACGCCCGGCAGTCGCAGCAGCGGCTTTACTACTGGCTCGACATCCACTGGACGCCCCGGGGCCATCAGGTGGCGGCGCGCACCGTAGCCGACTACCTGCTGGCGAATCCCCAGCGCGAATGGTTTGCCGGCGAGTCACGGCCGGGCGCCGGCGGGGCGGAGGTTCTCCGCCTTCCAACGCATCGCTGAGAAGATACGGGTGCGGCCCGAGGGATGGTCGAAGAAGATCCATTCCTCGACGGGCCCGGGACTCAGTTTCCGGTAGTCGCCGAGCTTGAGCGCCACCTCGGCGAACGCGTCCGGCTGCCGCACGGCGTTGAGGCCATACAGGTCGGCCTCGTACTCCATGGCGCGGATCACCGTATTGTTAAGGGGTGTGGATAGAAAGCCAAAGCTCGAGATCACCAGAGCGGCGAGCGGCAGGACCGCGACATCCGATACGCCGCGAATTTCCCAGCGCGCTCCCCAGCGGGCGAGCGACCACTCCAGCGCCCGCCGCAAGCCGGCGAAGAAGATGGTCACCTCGACCAGGAAGACGAGCAGGCGCGTGTACACGTGGTTAAGCAAATAGTGGCCCATTTCGTGGCCCATCGCCGACAGGATTTCGTCCAAGGTGCAACGCTTCAGGAGGTTGTCATTGAGTGAGATGCGCTCGGTTCCGAGAAAGCCGGAGACATTAGCGCTGATGCGGGTGGTCTGGCGGGAGGCATCCACCTGGTAGACTTCACTCGCCGGAATGCCGTTGGCCCGGGCCAGGCGGAGGATGGGGTCCCGGACCGCGGCGTCCGTGAGCGGCGTGTACTTATTGAACAGCGGCAGGATAAAGACCGGCGCAATAAGCGCTCCGAACATGAGAAATGCCATGGCGACGACGCCACCCCAGACGTGCCAGGTGCGCGGCAGCCGGCGCACCAGCCCGAAAAGAACCGTGACGGCCAGACCGCCGAGCACCAGCGTGACGCCGAAGGCTTTCAGTTGGTCGGCGAGCCAGGGTCCGAAGGTCTGGGTGGCGAGACCGTACCG
>JBGPDC010000202.1:0-9763 GCA_041482115.1 Terriglobia bacterium
AAGTCTGCTCGCGCTCGTCGTGGCCGCCGCCCAAGCCCGCGCCGCGGTGCCGGCCGACGGCATCGATCTCGTCGATAAAGATGATGCAGGGAGCGCTCTTCTTGCCCTGGTCAAACAGGTCGCGGACCCGGCTCGCGCCCACGCCCACGAACATCTCGACGAAGTCGGAGCCCGAGATCGAGAAGAAGGGCACGTTGGCCTCGCCCGCGATGGCCCTCGCCAGCAGCGTCTTCCCGGTGCCGGGCGAGCCCACCAGCAGCACGCCCTTCGGAATGCGGCCGCCCAACTTCTGGAACTTCTGCGGCTCGCGCAGGAATTCGATGATCTCCTGCAGCTCTTCCTTGGCCTCGTCCACGCCGGCCACGTCCTTGAAGGTGACCTTCTTCTGCTGCGTCGAGAGCAGGCGGGCGCGGCTCTTGCCGAAGCTCAGGGCCTTGTTCCCGCCGGTCTGCATCTGGCGCATCATGAAGATCCAGAACGCGATCAGCAGGATGAACGGCGAAGCGTTCACCAGCAGCGTCACCCAGTTGTTGGAGTTCGCTTCCTTGATGTCGATGCTGACCTTCTGATCCTGCAGGGCCTTGTAGATGTCCGGATAGTTGGCCGGAATCGTGGTGTGAAAAACGGCGTTCCCGTTTTTCAGCTTGCCACCCACCTGGTTGCCGTTCTGGATGGTGATCTCGGCGACGTTCCCGTTCTGCACCTCTTCCATGAATTGCGTGAAAGTGTACGTCTTCTCACGCCCCGGGCTCCCGCTCTTAACGACGTTCCACAGCAGGAAGGCGGTGCAGATCATGACCACCCAGAAGATTGCGGTTTTTACAGTAGAATTCACGAGGCCTTCCTTTTACGTCCCCTTACAGATTAGACGCCTGCGTCGGAGCTATGGGCTTCAAAAATTTCCAAAATCGTCCGGCTTTCCTGCCCGGCAGCAAATTCCGCGGCCACGCCGAACCCGCGCGACCATACGATCACTTCCTGTGAGGCCACCACCGGCCAGCTACGACGCTGCCAGAGCGGGACCTTGCGAGACTGAAAGAGGCTCTTCAGCTTTTCCTCGCCGGCGGCGCCCCGGGGTCGCAGCCGATCGCCAGGACGCCAGTTGCGCAACCATAGCGGCCGGGGGGTGCGGTCCCAGTCGAGCCAACCTAACTCCTCTTCATTATACTCTTGACATTCCTTCCCGGGGGTCCTGAATCGCAGAATGAGCCGGGTATCGGTCTGGGGAACTTCGTAGGTCCCGGGACCATTCAGCAGTAAGGAGAAGTTCCTAGTTTCGAGCCCGCCCCACTCTGAGAGCGGCGCCAGGCGCACCTGGTCGAAGGACCGGAACACGTCCACGCCGGGAATCTGCACTCGCCCGTGGCCCTCGGCGGCCGACGTGAGCCGCCGGATCTGCTCGACGTGCTCGAAGTCGATACCGCGCAGGTCGCCCTTGACCTGCTCGATCGCGCGGCGCAGCAGCCGCCGCTCGACAGCGGAGGCGAGCGAGGCCATCTGCGGCGCTTCGAGCAGGACGGCGTGGCCCTCGCGACGCAGGTACGCGGGCGCCAGGCGTTCCAGTTCGGCTCGCCAGTAGTTCTCTTCCTCGCGGGCCCAGTCGGCCAGGTGCGCGAGGGTGCCCGTGAGTCCCGGATTCCATTCCTTCTCGAGCTGCGGCAACAACTGGTGGCGGAGGCGGTTGCGGTCGAACCCCAGGTCGAGGTTGGTCGAGTCTTCCCGCCAAGCCTGACCACGCGACGCGAGATACTCCAGCACTTCGGCTCGCTCCACTTCGATCAGCGGGCGGACGATGCGGCTCTCTAACACAGGATGGATGCCGGATAAGCCCGCGGTCGCCGCCCCACGCAGAAAACGGTAAAGCACAGTCTCAGCCTGGTCGGTGCGGGTATGCCCGAGAGCGATCTTGTCGAACCGCTGCTCCGCGAGCAGGCGCCGGAAGAATTCCAGACGCAGGCGCCGTCCGGCTTGTTCCAGGTTCTCGCCCGGCTCGGCGGCCGACGCGCGCTCGGCGATGAAGTCGAGCCCGAGCGAGGCGGCGAGGTCGCGGCTGAACTGCTCGTCGGCGTCGGACTCGGCCCCGCGCCACCCATGATTGAGATGCACGACCCCGAGCAGGAGACCCAACTCCGGGGCCAGGGTGCCGAGAGCGAGGAGAAGGGCGACGGAGTCCGGGCCACCCGAGACGGCGACGCCGACCCGGTCTCCGGCGCGGAGCATGCCGTAGCGGGCGATGGTGTGGGCGACGCGGCGGAGCATGGGAGGTGCGTAGATGGTTCGTAAGTCTATCAAAATAAATATGTTGCTAGAATTTGGCTTCGTTTTGAATTTTAAATTATTTGGGCTTCGACCCTCCTCGACGCTTCACCAGGGTACCTATGACTTTATGGTACACCCGGGCGCAAGGGTCGACCGACGTATAATGTTGCCCGTCCTGCTGCGAGCGGCAGGCTGCAGCCGGGAGTATAATTGTCTTGTGCGCGTCAAGACTTCTATCACACTCCCCCAGGATCTCCTGCGCAGCATCGACCGTGTCGATCCCAACCGCTCGGCCTTCCTGGAGCGCGCTTCCCGCGCCTATCTCGCCCGGCTTGAAAAGGCCGCCCGGGAGGAGAAGGACGCCGACATCCTCAACGCTGAGGCCGCCCGCCTCAACGAAGAAGCCTGCGACGTGCTGGAATACCAAGGGCTCCCGTGAGGCGCGGCGAGCTGTATCTGGTAAAGAAGCCCGGGGCGCGCGACCCCCGGCGCCAGCGGGTCTTTGCCGTCGTCAGCCGGCAGGTGGTGATCGACTCGCGCTTCTCGACGGTGATCTGCGCGCCCGTCTACTCCCGCCACGACGGCTTGAGCACGCAGGTGCGGGTCGGCGTCGAGGAGGGCCTCAAACGGGAGTCCAGCCTCCATTGCGACGAGCTGGTGAGCCTGCCAAAAACCATGCTGACAGACTACGTCGGACAACTCCACGAACCGAAGACCGCGGAACTCAATCAGGCTCTGCTCCGGGCCTTGGACCTCGATGATTTCTAAGACCGGTGGAGAGCGCCGGCAACGCCTCGTTCCAGGTCGTCGTGAACTGGCCGGCCGGGGTGAAGAAATAGCTGCTTCCCCGGGAGGCTTGACCCCATGCCCCCACGGGGGCACAATAAGGCAGGACGTTTATGGCCGAAGTTAAGATTCGTGACCTGCCGGACTGGGTCGTGGCGGCCCATAAATCCAAGGCCCAGCAAGCCCACCGCAGTTTGGAGGCGGAGCTCCGGCGCCTGCTGACGGAAGCGGCCCTAGCTCCGCAACAAGCCTTTCCGCAACGCGCCGCCGCCTTCCGCGAGCGGCTGCGACGCAAGTACGGGGCTTTATCCGACAGCACTGCGCAGATCCGGAAAGACCGTGAGGCGCGAGGTTGATCGTCGTGGACGCCAGCGTCGCGGTGAAATGGTTTTTGCCAGAGCCGGGTGAAGCCGCCGCCCGGGAAGTGCTAGCAGGCGGCGAGAAGCTGATGGCGCCGGCCCTAATCCGCGTGGAGGTTGCGGCGGGCATCACGCGCAAGGCTCGCCTGGGAGAGATAGAGAATCGGGACGCCGCGCGTGCGGTTAATTTGTGGTTCCAGGCTTTGGTGGACGGGGTGGTGACGTTGGTGGCGGACGACACCGACCTCAAACAAGCAGCGAAGCTGGCCCTGTTGTTGCGGCATCCCTTGCAGGATTGTCTTTACCTGGCCCTGGCCGTCCGTCTCGCGGCGCCCCTGATCACGGCCGACCAGCAGTTTGCCGTGAGGGCCGGGAAACACTACCAGGAGGTCCGGAAACTCTGAGAGGGCATCCCCTATCCCGTGTTGACCGTTGGGAAGAGGCGAGGCGCGCATGTTGGCGCCTCGTCAGCGGTGCAAGACTCGGCCTCTAGCGGCAGGGCGACGGCGAAGGCGCCGAACCTGCGAGCTGATTCACGCCCGTGACCGCCCCGGTCTGCCCGTTCAGGGTAAACACCGTCCAATAGTTCCCGGTTCCGGAGGGAACCGACTGGCTGAAGACCTGCCCGCCACTCCCTACTATTTGTACGGTGGCGCGGGACTGCGCCAGGCCGTCCGCCGTCTCCCCCGAGTAGTTGTGGATGTAAAGGCGGTAAATCCCCGGGGTCAGCCGCGAGAGGCGGATGGTCTCGGCCGGGGGATCGCCAGCGGCGTTGATGTTGTCCACTTCGAGCAGCGCAAAGGGCGCGGCCGTCAGGCTGCCCTGGTTGCTGTAGTAGACGTGGAAGCAGGAGCTGCCGTCAGGGTGGGGGCCGGTCAGGTGCGTGTCGAGGTCGTTGGGGCGGCGGCTGGCGTCCCGGGTCCAGTTGAGCGTCATGCGCAGTTCGCCCGACTGCAACACGGGCGAGAGCGAGAGATTCTGTGTGAGCGTTTGTCCGCCGGTGACGGTGAGGGCAACGTCGGCCGAGAGAAAGCCGGTGGCCGAGGCCCGCAGGGTCTGGGGACCGGCCGGAACGTTGTTCAGGGTGAAGGAGCCGTCGGCGCCGGTGGTCGCGCCAAGACTCGTGCCCACCACGGTGACGGTGGCGCCAGCGAGCGGCTGGCCGTTGGAGGCGTTGCGCACCGTGCCCTGCACGGTGGCGGCGGTGGCGCTGACCACGCTCTCGTTGTCGCAGGTGCAGTCATTCGAGAGGATCGCCATCTGGATCGCCTCATAAAGGGCCGTCAAGTCCAGGTGGCTCGCCTGGCTCGAAGCGGGCGCGCCCAGGCGCGGCGTGCTGAACTGATTGAAGTTGAACCCCTGCAGGCAGTTCGCATAGGGAGAGAGATCGCTGCGGGCGGCTTCGAGCTGCGACCGGATATAGGCCGCGTACTCGTCCGGAATAGGCTGGTCGCAATAGAAGCACACTGCCAGCGCCACGGTAATCCCGAGGCGATACCCGGCGAGCGTGACCCCAACCCATACGGGGGGCGCGAGCAGCGGACCCGTTCCCGCCTGGCAACTTACCCGCGCCTGCTGCACCGCCGTCAGGATGTCCCCAAAGAGCTGGTTGACCACGACAAGCGCAGCGTCGCCGGTCATACCGTCGAGGCCGTCCCGCACCGCGCGTATCCGCCCCAGGTCAAAGGGGATCACCGCACTCGATAGCGACATAGTGTTCTCGAGTGCCGTCAGGTCGTCGCGCATGAAGGCCAGCACGTCGCCGGTGACCGGGTTGGGACCGGTGCAGCCGGCGCGCATGACGGCAAAACCGAGCCGGATCAGACCGGTGAAGTGCGCATTCAGGATCTGGCGCGACAGCCGCCCGGAGGCGTCCACCGCGCCGGCCTCCACGGCCGCGCCGATGGCAAACCGATCGACCGTCACCACTTTCTGGTTCACCAGCACCCGCACCTGCCAATCCCCGGGCAGCAGGGCGGCGTCGTTGGTGAGAGCCAGTCCATCCCACACACATCCGCCGCCGCTGAACCCCGTGATCAGTTGCCCGGCCTTGAAGAGAGATCCATCCGGCTGGAGCCACTCCCAGCGGACCATGTCTCCGGCCGCCAGGCCCGCCACGGTCGTGCGCTGGTAAATTTCCCGCTCACCGATGGAGAAGCTTCTCCGCAGGGGCAGCACACGCTCACAACGGTCGGGCCGTTCGCCGCTCGTCCCGTGCTGGACGACGGATAGCTCGCCGGTGACGGCGGCATAGGTCATGCTCGCCGGACGCGCCCCAGTTCGCTTGTTGTCCCGCTCGACCGTGAGCGCCGCGACCGCTGCTCCCGACCGCATGCCCAGGGCGCAAGCGCCCGAGGAGGAAGCGGCCGCCCGGTGGACCGGGAGGGGCATCGCCACGCGGGGCGCCTCTGCCGCTTGGAGGGCGAGGCCGGCCAGTACCGCCGGGGCCCAAAGCAATGGAAGGAGGTCCGATGCGCGCATAGAATTACCTCGTTCCCCTTATCGGCAGGGGGCGCGCGCAACTTAAACTTAAGCGGCTAACGGCGGCCGGCGTTTGCCAGCCCCCATAGCCTGCTCGAAGGCATGGGCTAGTTGCAAAACACCCCACTCCTCCTGATGCCGCCCTACAATCTGGATTCCCACCGGCAGGCCTTCGAGCGTGAAGCCGCACGGCACCGAGATCGCCGGGTGGCCCGTGCACGAAATGTAGTAGCAGGACTTCATCCAGTCGATGTAGGTTCCCATCTTGACGCCCGCGATCTCGGTGACGTAGGGCTGGTCGATGTCGAACGGCGGCACCTGGCTCACGGGCAGCACGAAGAACTCGTACTTCTCGAAGAATGTCCGGACCCGGTGGTAGTAGAGCGTGCGCTGGGCTTCGGCCTGGCTGACTTGCGGGCCGGTCAGCCGCGCGCCCTCTTCGATCTCGCCACGGAGGGTGTCTTTGATGAGGTCCGGATGCTGCCGCAGCCGCTCGGCGTGCTGCTGTTGGGAACCCCAGGCGCGCAGCACCTTGAAGGCTTCATCGACGCCGGTAAAGTCCGGCTCGGCCTGCTCGACGGCACAGCCCAGGGTCGCGAAGGTTTGACGCTGCGCATCGACCGCCTGCCGGACGCGCGGGTCGAAGGGAATCCCGCCGAGGTCTCGGAACCAGGCGATGCGGACGCCCTTGAAGTCGCGGCCAAGCGGCCGGGCGAAGGGGGCGCCAGATTCGGGGATCGCGATGGGGGAACGAGGGTCGGGTCCCGCGATGGCGCTGAGAAACAAGGCGACGTCGGCGACGGTGCGAGCCATCGGTCCGTCGACGCTGAGAGGGGACCATCCCAAGCCCGCCGGCCAACGGGGGACGCGGCCGGGGGCCGTCCGGAGGCCGACCACGTTGCAGAAGCTCGCGGGGTTGCGCAACGAGCCGCCGAGGTCGCTGCCATCGGCGATCGGAACCATATTACAGGCGAGCGCCACGGCCGCGCCGCCGCTAGAGCCTCCGCACGTCTTCGTGAGGTCGTAGGGGTTCCGGGTCGCGCCGAACACTTCGTTGAACGTCTGGGAGCCGGCGCCGAACTCGGGGGTGTTCGTCTTGCCCAGCGTGATCGCCCCCGCCTTCTTGATACGCTCGACGATGAGCGAATCGGCGTCGGGGACGTAGTCCTTATAGATGCGCGAGCCATAGGTGGTGCGGATGCCCTTGGTTTCGTGCAGGTCCTTGTGGGCGACGGGAAGTCCGTGGAGAGGGCCGAGCGGGCGGCCGTGGGCGAGCGCCTCATCGGCGCGGCGGGCCTGCGCCATCGCCTGCTCGGCCACGAGCGTGACGATGGCGTTCACCTGGGGATTGAGGCGTTCGATTTGCTTCAGGTGGGCGGCCAGGACTTCGCGCGCGGAAACCTCCTTACGGCGGATCTTGCGGGTCAACTCCGCGGCGGTCAGGAAGCACAGGTCGGGCATGGCTGGGGTCCGTTTCTGGGCGGCGAGTCCCTGCGCGACGCTCGCCACGGCTGCGCCGCCGGCGAGCGCCCCGACTTCGCGCCTGGTGAGTTGCGTTTTTTTCATGCCAGCATCCTAAGCCCTCACCCATTCGAGCGAGAGGACGCCTTGCTCGGCCAGAGTCTTCAACTCGAAGTCACCGGTAACCAGCGGCGCGCCTTCCCGGATCGCAGTGGCCACGGCGAAAGCGTCGGCATACGAGAGCCGGTGGGCAGCTTTGATCCGCGCCGCCTCCCAGATCAGGGCGTTGGGCGCCGGACGGATTTCGAGGGGCATCTCCTGCATCTGCGCCAGAACCACTTCCGCCTCGCGCGGACCCCGCCAGCGGGCGGTGAGATAGAATACCTCCCCCAGATTGACGGCGCTCATAACCAACCGGAGCTTACCTTTACCGGCCTGCCTCCAGAGACGATCGACCTTCTCGGCGGCCGGCTCATCCTGCAGCCAAGCCATCACAGCCCAACTGTCGAGTACCCGCACTACGGTCTCAGCTCCGCTTCCGCTCATCCGACCGGCGCTCCTCCCGGCGCACCGTGCGGAGCATGTGGTCCACCGACGGCGTGCCCTTCAGAAAACCGCGCAGACTTTTCACGGGGGCGACCGGACGCAGCGTGATGGTGCCTTCCTGCTCGGAGAAATCCACGAACAGCTTCCGGCCCTTGACCAGATCCAGCTTGCTGCGGATCTCCTGGGGGATCACGAGCTGGCCGCGCTCCGAGATGGTTACGATGGTCATCTTACTCTCCTGCCTCTATCTTACCAGGAAAAATGAAGTAAGATTGACCGGGCAGTGTCCTCAAAGCCCGTGGCTAAGGTAGTCCAGGCGGCCGCCATCGACGGTGACGACCTGGCCGGTTATGAACGACGCGTCGGCCGAGGCCAGAAACGCCACCACCGCGGCGATGTCGTCGGGAGTGCCGGTGCGGCCGAGCACGCTCTTGACGGCCATGCTGTCGAGGACCTGCCGCAACTCCTCGGGCGTGCGGCCCTGGGAGACCATGTCGGTCGCGATGAACCCCGGCGCCACGCCGTTGACATTGATTCCGAGCGGCCCCAGCTCAAACGCGAACCGCTTCGTCAGGATTCCCACGGCCGCCTTGGTCGCGGCGTAGAAGGTCGTCCCCGCGACCGCCGTCCCAATCGCGGCGATCGACACCAGGTTCACGATGCTCCCCGCCTGGCGCGCTTTCATGGCCGGCAGCACCGCCGCGATGCCGTTCACCACGCCACCGACATTCGCCGCCTGCATCCGCTCGAACTCGCCGGGGTTGAAGCTGAAGATGTCGCTGCGAAACATCACGCCGGCGTTGTTCACCAGGATATCGATGCGGCCGAAGCGCTCGAGGGTCTCGCCAGCCAGGCGCTCGGCGGCCGCGCGGTCGGCGACGTCCGCCTGCACCGCGACCGCTTCGCCACCCTGGGCGCGAATCTCGCTGGCGACCTGCTCGGCCGCCGCGGCCTGGGCGCGGTAATTGACCGCTACCGCCGCGCCTTCCCGGGCCAGCCGTACGGCGATTGCCCGCCCGATACCCCGCGAGCCACCGGTGACGATCGCCGTCTTTCCTTCGAGCCTGCGAACCGTGATGTGGTTGGTTGTCGCCATAGTTTAACTGGGCAACTATACCAGAGCTACAATCCCGTTGTGGGCCCTCGCAAACCGAAGCCCCTCGATGCCGCCGGCCTCTGGACCTATGCGCTGCGCGCCTTGAGCACTCGCGCCCTGACCCAGAGCGAGATGCGGACACGTCTGGCCGCCCGCGCCGAGCGCCCCAGCGATGTCGATGAAGTATTGCAGAAGGTCAAGGATTACGGTTACCTCAACGACCAGCGTTTTGCCGAGAACTACACCCGGCTGCGCCTCGACAACGAAGGCTTCGGCCGGACCCGCGTGCTGCGCGACCTGCGCGCCCGGCGCGTCGCTCCGGCGGCAGCCGAGCAGGCCGTCCGCGACGCTTACCGCGAGGTCGATGAGAGCGCGCTGATCGAGCAGTTTATCCGCCGCAAGCTGCGCCACTCCGGGGCGCGTCCCAACCTGAAAGACCAGCGCCAGCTCGCCTCGCTCCACCGCATGCTGTTACGGGCGGGATTCCCCTCTGTTAAGATTTTTGAAGCGCTCCGTAAGCTGTCCCTACCCGAAGAGTGGGTCGACGGCCTGGAATCCACGGCAGAAGAAGAGGCTTCCGATTGAAAGTACTCTCAGGCGACGAAGTCCGGCAGAGGTTCCTCTCGTTCTTTGAGGCGCGCGGCCACCGCGTGGTGCGCTCCTCCTCGCTCGTGCCCGCGAACGACCCCACGCTGCTGTTTACCAACGCCGGCATGAACCAGTTCAAGGACGTATTCCTCGGCCGCGAGAAGCGCGACTACAGCCGCGCCACCAC
>JBGPDC010000203.1:0-9720 GCA_041482115.1 Terriglobia bacterium
ATCGTGCTATTGACGCCATGAAAGACGAACACCAGGTTGGAGGCCGCCAGTGTCGCCGGCAGTAAGGCCGCCAGCAGCAAGAATAGTACTCTGAGTCGGGTATCCATCACGCTCTCCCGTAGCCGGAGTATCCGGTCTCAGCCGCAAGTGTACCGCAGGCACCCTGCGTCTCACGCCCCCGGGAGCCGGGGCGGGGTGGCCGGGTGAGCGGCTTGACACCTGATCGCGGCGCCTGACTACAATGAATTTTGCCCCTTCCGGCCCGATTTTCCGGCGTTTCTTACCGCACCGCTCTAGCCTGGGTCGCGCTGCTGCTGATTTTAGGTGGCGCCTCCGGGTGTCTGGTGCGGAGGCACAAGCTGGACAACGCACGTCCCGCCAGCGCCCCGGCGCTGCTCACGGCGGGGCTCGAGCAGCTCACCGAGACTCTCCGGCAGCGGTTCGAGGCCGTGGAGACTTTGAACGCCACGGTAGATCTGGAGCCCTCGCTGCTCTCCACGGCCAAGGGAGAAATCGCCGAGTATAAGGACGTGCGCGGCTTCATCCTGTTCCGCAAGCCGGCCTGGATCCGGGTGATCGCGCAGTACCCCCTGGTCCGCAGCACGGCCTTCGACATGGTGTCGGACGGAGAGACGTTCCGCCTGTTCCTGCCGGGAAAGAATTTGCTGCTGCAGGGCCGCAACCGGGTCAGCCAGCCGTCCGAGAAAAAACTGGAGAACCTGCGCCCGCAACATTTGCAGGAGGCCTTGCTGATCCGGCCGCCGGAGGCGAACGAGCAGGCCCTGATCGAAAACTGGACCGAGGCGGGAACGGCCAGCTACATTGTCCACATCATCACGGCGAACGGCGGCCAGCCGCATCTGGCACGCAAAGTGTGGTTCGACCGCGGCAGCCTCGAGATCGCGCGGCAGCAGGTGTTCGACACGGCGGGGAACGTCGTCACCGATGCCCGTTACGGAGGCTGGCAGCGCGTGGGCTCTACCTCCTTTCCGCGCGAGATCGTGATCCTGCGGCCCCAGGACGAATATGAGCTTCACATCCATTTCGTCACTACCAACTTGAACGCCCCGCTCGAAATGGAGAAGTTCGAGCTGCACGAGCCGGAGGGCGTCCAGATCCGCCAGATCGTGGGAGAGACCGCGGCGCGGGCGCCGGCCAGAGGTAAAACGGGTGGTTAACCGCCTGGTGATTCAGAATCTGCTGCACCGCCCGCTGCGCACGCTGCTGAGCGTGCTGGCGGTCGCGGTGGAGATCACTCTCATCCTGACCGTGGTAGGACTCTCGCACGGCATGCTGGAGGAGTCGGCGCGGCGCACGCGCGGAGTCGGGGCCGACATCCTGGTGCGTCCCTCGACGACCCAAACGGCGCTCGGCATGAGCTCCGCCGAGCTGAACGAGAAGCTATCCGAAAAGTTTGCGACGCTGCCCGGCGTCCAGATGACGACCGGCACTACGGTTTACATGCAGATGAGCAGCCTGCAGAGTATCACGGGCATCGATTTGAACGCCTTCTCGCGGATGAGCGGCGGTCTGAAGTACCTGGCGGGAGGCCCCTTCCAGCAGCCTTACGACGCCATCATCGACGATATCTGGGCGCGGCAGAACCATCTCTCCGTAGGCCAGCCCATGCCGCTTTGGAACCGGACGTTCCGGGTGGTGGGCATCGTCGAACCGGGCAAGCTCTCGCGCGTTTTCATTCCCATCACCACCATGCAGGACCTGCTCGGGTGGCAAGGCAAGCTCAGCCAGATCTACCTCAAGCTCGACCGTCCCGACGAGACGCCCGACGTCATCGCCCGCCTGAAACAACTGCTGCCCAGCTACAACATTTACTCCATGGAGGAGTTCACCTCGCTGTTCTCGATCAACAATATCGCCGGGCTGAGCACCTTCATCCGGGTGATCATCGGTCTCGCCGTAACGATCGGCTTCCTGGTGGTGATGCTCTCCATGTACACCGCTATCCTGGAGCGGACGCGCGAGATCGGGATCCTGAAATCGCTCGGCGCCTCGCAGCTCTACATCGTAGGGATCGTGATTCGCGAAACTTTGCTGCTGGCGCTGGCGGGGGTGGGCCTGGGGATTGCGATCAGCTTCGGCGCCAAGGCGGCGATCGAGCGCTATTTTCCGCTGCTGAGCGTCTCGTTGCACCAGGAGTGGTGGATGTGGGCGGGACTGATCGCAGTGACCGGAGCAATCTTGGGAGCCCTCTACCCGGCGACTCGCGCGGCCCGCCAGGATCCCATCGCGGCCCTGGCCTACGAGTAAAATCGCCTCCCATCATGCCGCCGATCATCGCCATCCAGAACCTCCGGAAGGTCTATCGCGTGGGACCCGTGGAGGTGGCCGCGCTCCGAGGCGTGGACCTGCTGGTCGAGCGGGGAGAATTCCTGGCGATCGTGGGACCTTCGGGGTCTGGTAAGTCGACGCTGTTTCACATCATCGGCGGGCTGATGCCGCCCACCTCGGGGCAGGTGGAGGTCGATGGCCAAGACCTGGCGGCCATGACCGACGGCGAACGCACGCGCATGCGCCAGCGCACCGTGGGCTTTGTATTCCAGAAGTTCAACCTGCTCCCCACCCTGACCGCCGCCGAGAACATCGCGATCGCCCGCGACATCGCGGGCCATCGGGATTACGACCGCGAGCACTTTGAGGAGATCCTGCGGCTGCTCGGCGTCGCCGACCGGCTGGGCCACAAGCCTTTCGCGCTTTCGGGCGGCGAGCAGCAAAGGATCGCCATCGCGCGCGCGCTCGCGAACACCCCGAAGATCCTGCTGGCCGACGAGCCCACGGGCAACCTGGACACGGAAAACTCCCAGGCCGTGCTGGGCATCCTTAAGGACCTGAACCGGCGGCTCGGTCAGACCACCCTGATGATCACGCACAATCCCGAGGCGGCGTCTTTCTGTGCGCACCGCATCGTCCAGATGAAGGACGGGCAGATCGTCGGATCGTAGCGGGGGAACGCCGCCGGGCGGGGCCTAATCGTAGGCGGGGGAATCCACGAAGGCGCGCAGGTGGCGGCTGCGGCTGGGGTGGCGGAGTTTGCGCAGCGCTTTGGCCTCGATCTGGCGAATGCGCTCGCGGGTCACGGCAAAGCGCTGGCCGAGTTCTTCGAGAGTGTGCTCGTTGCCGTCATCGAGGCCGAAACGCATCTTGATCACTTTTTCCTCGCGCGGCGTCAGGCTCTTCAGCACCTGGGCCGTCTGGTCGCGCAGGTTCAGGTTGATGACGGCCTCGGCTGGCGAGACCACGGCGTGATCCTCGATGAAGTCGCCCAGGTGCGACTCTTCCTCCTCGCCGATCGGCATCTCGAGCGAAACGGGCTCCTGCGCGATCTTGAGGACCTTGCGCACCTTCTGGACCGGGATGTCCATGCGCTTGGCTATCTCTTCGGTGGTAGGCTCGCGGCCCAGCTCCTGCACGAGCTGCCGCGAGGTCCGGATCAGCTTGTTGATCGTCTCGATCATGTGCACCGGGATGCGGATGGTGCGGGCCTGGTCGGCGATGGCGCGCGTGATGGCCTGGCGGATCCACCACGTGGCATAGGTGGAGAACTTATAGCCGCGGCGGTACTCGAACTTGTCGACGGCCTTCATCAGGCCGATGTTGCCTTCCTGGATGAGGTCCAGGAACTGCAGGCCGCGGTTGGTGTACTTCTTCGCGATGGAAACCACCAGGCGCAGGTTGGCCTCCACCAGCTCGCGCTTGGCGATGTCAGCCTCCTCCCGGCCGCGCTGGATGACGGTCAGGGTGCGGCGCAGCTCGCTCGAGGTCGCCTCGGCCTTCTCCTCCATCTGGAAGGCCCGCTGCTGGAAAGAGCGCAGCTCCTTGCGGTCGTCGCGGCCCTGCTCGCCGTGCTGCTCGATCCGCCGCTGCAGCTTGGCCATCTCTTTCTCGACATGGCGCAGCTCGTGGACGGTCGCGGTGATCCGGTCGATGAAGGCATCGCGCTGCATCGCCGTGAAGGGGACGGAGCGAAGCAGGCGTGAAATCTGAACGCGCGTCCGCGCCAGCGCAAAACGGACGCGCCGCATCTCTTTGGGCTTCTTGTTCCGCGGGATCGCCAGGAATTTCTGCCGCCACTGCTGCGCCTTCTTGTGCAGCTTCACGACCTGTTCCGTGTCGGCCAGCAGCTTTTCCTGCTTCGCCAGGAGGTTCTCGTCGGTGGCTTCCTCTTCGGCGACGACCAGCACTTCCCGGATGGTGCGCTCGCCCCGCCGCAGGGACTCTTCCACCTCCAGCAGGACCTGGATCACGAGCGGCGAGCGGGAAAGAGCCTTGAAGACCGCGTTCTGGCCGCGCTCGATGCGGCGGGCGATCTCGACCTCGCCGGCCCGCGTGAGCAGGGGCACCGACCCCATCTCTCGGAGGTACATGCGTACCGGGTCGTTGGTTTTTTCGAGAGCCGCCGCGCCCAGCTCCACCTCGGAGAGGTCTTCGCCGACCTCCTCGCCCTTGCGCTCCAGCTCCTTTTCGTCGAGGGGGGGGTCTTCGAGGACTTCGAGGCTGGTGTCGTCGAGGGTGGCGAGAACGGCGTCCACGTCCTCGACGCCGCTTAGGGATTCCGGCAGCTCGTCGCTGGCGTCGTCGTAGAGCAAATAGCCCTTTTCTTTGCCTCTGACCATGAGTCGCCGGACGGGGTCGTATTTGTCTTCCACCACTTGTTACCCCTTGGCTAGCGCGGGCAGTGGCGCCGGCAGCGGACAAAAACGACCACCCATTCTACACCAGATTATCGGAGCGGCTGTCAAGCTGCAGGAGCGCGCCATAAAATCCGTCAACCATCGCAATAAAGAAATAATTTCTCCTATGCTTCTAGCGCGAAACTCAGTGGGACACCTGAGCGGCCGCGCCGCGTTGGGCTTCCATCTGCCGCTTGGTCTCGAGCAGGCGCAACGCCTCCGGGAGGTTCCCTTCCTTCTCGGCGGCGGCGATCTGCTTGTGCAGTTGCCGCTGGCGAGCCTGCCAGGCGGCGGTCTCGAGCGCGTCGAGCGCGCGGCGGCCGTGCTCGATTTCCGGCGGCTCGCCTGCCCCGAAGACGACGTCGGCCAGCACGCGCCGCTCGGTTTCGCTGAGACGGGCCTCGAGGGAAGCGATGTCCAGCCGCTCGCTGGGAGTTTCGATCGCCAGCAGGGCGCGCACCACCGCCGCCGCGACCGAGCCTTCCAGCGCCTCGCTCCGCTCCAGGCGGGGCAGGAACTCGCGCCGCGCTTGGTCATTTTCGAGCAGCAGCCGCAGGAGCAGCCGCTCGGCCGGCGTCAGCGCGGGCGCCGCCGCAACGGAAGGAGCCGGCTCTTTCCGCTCGGCCGCGGCGCGGCGAAACTGCTCCAGCACGAGGCCCGTCTCTACGCCCAGGCGATCGGCGAGATCGTTCACCAGCGCCACCCGCTCGATCTTGTTCTGAATGCGGTTCACCGCCGGCATCAACGACTGGAACGCCGCCACGCGGCCTTCGGCGCTGCGCACGTCGTGCTGCTGGCGGGCGCGGTCGGCGAGCCAGAAGTAATAGTTCGGAGCGCCGGCAATCAAACCTTCATAAGCCTGGCCGCCCCGCTCCTTGCAGAACGCATCGGGATCGAGGCCGTCCGGCAGATGCAGCACGCGCACGTGAAGTCCTTCGTCGAGCAGTAGCAAAATCGAGCGCTCGGCGGCGTTGCGCCCGGCCGTATCCGGGTCGAAGTTCACCGTGACACTGCGGGCATGGCGGCCGAGCATGCGGATCTGCTCTACAGTCAGCGCCGTTCCGCAACTGGCTACCACCTCTTTCACGCCGGCGCGCCACGCGCCGATCACGTCCATGTAGCCTTCGACGAGCACGGCCCGCTCCTTCTTGCGGATGGTCTCGCGCGCCTGATGCAGGTTGTAAAGCGTGAAGCTCTTCTTATAAATCGGCGATTCGGGCGAATTCAGGTACTTGGGCTGTTGCTCGGCCTCGAGCGCCCGGCCGGCGAAGGCGATCAGCGCGCCCCGTTCGCCGGCGATCGGGAACATCAGCCGGTTGCGGAAGCGGTCGAAGAATCCCGGCCCCTCCTGGCTCTTGACCACCAGCCCCCCGGCTTCGAGCTGCTCGGCCGAGAAGCCCTCGCGCTCGAGCAGGCGAGCGAGGCGGCTGCCCGGGGCGGCGAAACCGAGGCCGAACTCGGCGGCGTCCTGGGAGGTAAGGCCGCGCTTCTGGAGGTAGTCGCGGGCCGCCTTGCCCTCGGGGGATTCCAATTGCTCGCGGAAGAATTTCTGGGCGATCTCGTGCTGCCGGTAGAGCGCCGCCCGCAGCCGGCTCTGCTCATCGGCCAGGGCCTCCGAACCGCGCTTCGGCATGGCGATGCCGTGCTGGTCGGCCAGGGTCTTGAGAGCCTCAAAGAAACTCATGCCCTCCAACTCCATCAGGAAGTTGAAGACGTCGCCCCCTTTACCGCATCCGAAGCACTTGAAGATCTGCAGGCCGGCATGCACCGAGAACGACGGGGTCTTCTCGTTGTGGAAGGGGCACAGGCCGACGTGCCGCTGCGTGCCCTGCTTCTTCAGGCGCACGTAGTCGCCTACGACGCTGACGATGTCGACAGTGGACTTGACGAGGGGAACGAAGTCCATAGGCCGGGCGCGACGGCGAACCTCAGCACCGTTGTAGCACTTCGGCGGAGCGGCGCGCTACTTTTCCTGCGCCACAAAAACTGGACGATTTGACACCCTGCGCGCGCCGCTGTCACAATGGATCACAGCAAGAATTCTTCCCACCCGTGCGGATGTGGCGGAATTGGCAGACGCGCTAGATTCAGGTTCTAGTCCTCGCAAGGGGGTGGAGGTTCAAGTCCTCTCATCCGCACCACTTTTCGAATAGAGCTACAATAACGCCAGAGTTTCTCACGGGGAGGCCGTATGCGTACCATCGCGTCTCTCGTGCTGGGCTGGTGCCTGGCGTTCCCGTTGTGGTGCGCCGCCCCACAGGAAAAAAGACCCAGGTCCCGCCGGGAATACGACCTCTTCAATAACGTCATAAAAGCCCCTGACGCAGCCGCGAGGCTGCCGCTGCTGGATCAGTGGAGCGAAGAGTACCCGGAGACTGACTACCTCGAAGAGCGCGCCAAGTTTTACGTAGACGCCTACTTCAAGAGCGGCCAGGTACAGAAAGCGGTAGACGCGGCCCGCCGGGTGCTCCGCACCTCGCCGGACCACTTCCAGTTTGCCTTCGTATTGGCTGCCCTGGCGCCTTTTGTGGGGCCGTCCGATCCGGCGCTCCGTCAAGATGCCGGGGCCGCGGCCCGTGTGATCCTGGCCTGGGAGGCACGACATCCGGCGTCGAATACGATGCAGGGAGAAGCGAAGAAAGGGATTCGGTACCTGGCGCACCAGTGCCTGGGGTGGGTCGCCCTGGAGAACAAGGACGCCCCGGTCGCCGAGCGGGAATTTCTGCAAGCGCTGGACAGCGACCCCACGGCAGCTCAGGTCAGCCGCTGGCTGTCGGACGCCGTTTTGTCGCAAGGCGATCCCGCGAAGAACACTCTGGGACTGTTCAGTCTCGCTCGTGCGGCCTCCTACGACGGTGAGAACTCTCTTTCGGATTCCGAACGTCAGGAAGCCACGACCCAGCTCGAAAAGGCTTATAAGGAACGAGTCGGCTACAATCCTCAGGGGCTCGAGGAGTTGAAGCGCGCCGCCCGGCAGTCGGCCATTCCACCACCGAGCTTCCGTATCCCGTAACATCTACCGTATGCGGCAAGACTTGCTCGCCCTCGCGGCGATTGTGGGGGGCGTCCTCGCGCTCGCCCAGAATGCCCCACCGGCGGCCTATGACCTGCTCATCCGCGGCGCGCGGGTGATCGATGGCACCGGCAACCCCTGGCGCCACGCGGATGTCGCCGTCGCGAAGGGAAAGATCGCGGCGGTCGGAAACCTGCGCGGCGCGAGCGCCCGGCGGGTGATCGAAGCGCCCGGCCGCTACCTGGTCCCGGGGTTCATCGACATGCACAGCCACTCGGATCTGACTCTGCTCGTCGATGGCAACGCCGAGAGCAAGATCCGGCAGGGCGTTACAACGGAGGTGCTGGGCGAAAGTACGTCGGGCGGACCGGCCTATAAGACAGCACGCGAGGCGCTCGAGCGGCGGGCCGGCCAACTCGGCCTCAAGGCGGACTGGACCACGCTGGGCGAATACTTTCAGCGCCTGACGCGGCAGGGTGTGGCCGTCAACGTCGCCTCCTACGTGGGTCTTGGCTCGGTGCGCGGTTCGGTGCTGGGACTCGCCGAGCGCCATCCCACGCCGGGCGAGACGGAAGAGATGAAGTCGCTCGTCACGCAAGCCATGCGCGATGGCGCGATGGGATTGAGCGACAGCCTGATCGAGTTTCCCGACCGTTACGCCACCACCGGCGAGATCCTCGAGTTGGCCCGCGTTGCCGCGGCGCACGGCGGCATTTACGCCACCCATATGAGGAGTGAGCGGCGTCACCTGCTTACAGCCATCGACGAAGCTATCGAAATTGGCTCCTCGGCAGGGCTGCCCGTCGAGATCTTTCACTTCAAAGTTTCGGGCCGGCCGAACTGGGGACAGATGCCGGCCGCCATCCGCAAGGTCGAAGGCGCGCGCGCCCGGGGTCTCGACATCACGGCCAACATCTACCCCTACACCGCTTCGACCGACCCGCTCGAGGTTCTGCTGCCGCCGTGGGCGCGCGAGGGCGGGACGCCGGCGGTGCTGGCCCGCTTGCGCGATCCGGCGCTGAAGGCGAAGATCCAGGCCGAGATGGCGCAGGCGCCGTCCGGCGGCGACGATCTGTTCCGCGACTACCAGGCGGTCATGATCTCGCGGGTCCGCGGTGAAAAGAACCAGGCCGTGGTCGGCAAGCGCGTCACCGAGATCGCCCGCGAGCGCGGTCTCGACCCCAAGGACGCCATCTTTCAGCTCATTCTGGAAGAGGAGAGCGACATCGGTATCGTCAACTTCGTCATCAATGACGACGAGATGCGCCAGGCGCTGCGCCAGCCCTGGATGTCGGTCGGCTCCGACGGTTCCGCCCTCGCCGCGCGCGGGATTCTGGCGGAGGGCAAGCCGCACCCGCGCTCCTACGGGACGTTTCCCCGCGTCCTCAAAGTTCATGTGCGAGACGAGGGCTTGCTGCCGCTCGAGGAAGCCATTCGGAAGATGACCTCCGCGCCCGCCCGGCGGCTCGGCATCAAAGACCGCGGCGAAATCCGCGAAGGGATGTGGGCCGACCTCGTGGTCTTGGACCTGAACACCCTCGACGACCGTGCCGACTTCGACCTGCCCCAGCAGTACCCTACCGGAATCGACTGCGTGGCGGTCAACGGTGAGGTGGTTCTCGAGCGCGGCTCCCACACCGGACGGCGTCCGGGACGGGTCCTTTACGGCCCGGGGTTCAGTCGGCCCCGGTGAGCTCCAGCCATTTTCCTTGATGGAAATAGAGGACTACCGAAGCCTTCTCGACGAAAGCGTCGTCGATGCCCTGATGGTCGAGCGGCGGCGGCTGCGGACCGCCGTACGCCCGGTAATGTTGCAGGATGAAACTCTTGCCGACCGTGGTGATGGCTCGGGAATAAACGATCGTGTCACCGCCCGCACCCTGCAAACGGTCGCGGTCGGCTTGGCGGGCGATTTCGGCCGGGTTCTTCTCGGAAGCGTTCCAGAACACCAGGATCGTCGATACACCGTTGACCGAGCACAGGACGGCCCAGTCGGTCTGGCCGGGCTTGGCAAACTGG
>JBGPDC010000204.1:0-9714 GCA_041482115.1 Terriglobia bacterium
ACCGGGACCGTCCCGGTCGATCCCAATATCGCGCGCATCCTCGGCTTTTACCCGTTGCCGAATGGCGCGGTGTTTGGCGACACCGGCTTCTTTATCTTTGCCAACAACACGCTGAGCAACGAGAACTTTCTGACCACGCGGATCGATGAGAACCTGAGCGATAACGACAAATTGTTTTTCCGCTACAGCTACGACGGCGGGGTGCAGAAAGACGAGACCGACTATGCGGCGGGAATCCGCACCAACCGGACGCGGAGCCAATCCGCCGTCTTCGAGGAAACCCACCTCTTTTCCCCGCGGCTTCTCAATACCGCCCGCGCCGGTTACTCGCGCATGTTTACGAGCGACGGCGATTCCGTCACCCGGATCCCCGCTACCGACTCTCGCGATCTGGAGTTCGTCCCAGGCGCCGGCATCATGGGTTCGGTGATCGTGATCGGCCTGACGGATTTCCCGGGCGGCACCGGCTCCCTCGGCCTCAACAAGCCCGTCCTGAACTCCTATCAGATCAGCGACGACCTGACGTACGCCAACGGCCGCCACGCGCTCCAGTGGGGCGCCCGCTTCGAACGCACCCAGTTCAATTACGACAGCCAGAACCGCCAGTTCGGCGACTTCCGGTTCCGGGACGTCAACCGGTTCCTCCGCAACATTCCGGAGCGCTTCCGCGCCCAGTTTCCCGGCTCCGATACCGTCCGGGGGTTCCGCCAGGTGATTGGCGGCTTCTACCTCCAGGATACCTGGAAGGTCTTCCCGCGCTTAACCCTGGAGGCCGGGCTGCGCTGGGAGTGGGCTACCGTGCCGACGGAGGTGAACGGTAAAATCGCCAACCTCGACCGGCTGACCGATACCAAGATGCGGGTGGGCGATCCGCTCTACGACAACCCCTCCTGGAAGAATTTCGCGCCCCGCCTGGGTCTGGCCTGGGATGTCTTCGGAAACGGCCGGACCCTGATCCGCAGCGGCTATGGTATTTTCGCCGACCTGCTCCTTTCGCCCTATGTCTCCTACGTGGGCCTTCGAAATCCCCCCTTCTTCCAGCGTGGCGAGACTCGCGCCGTGTCCGCGGGCGACTTTCCCAAAGGCGGATACAACGCTTTGCTCACCGTCCCCACCCTCGACCTCGCGGTCGAACGTATCCCCCGCGACTTACACCAGCCCTACGTGCAGCAATGGAACTTCAATATCGAGCAATCGCTCGACCCGAACACTGCGCTGCGAGTGGCCTACGTCGGATCGCACGGGTTGAATCTTTCCAGCATCACCTCGGATGCCAACATCGTCCAGCCGGTCATTCAGCCCGACGGCCGCCCCTTCTTTCCGGCCGGCGCCAAGTCGATCAATCCCGTTTTTGGCGGAATCCGGAACCGCACCTATGACGCCCATTCCTTCTATCATGGGCTGCAAACCGGTTTTCGCCGGCGGCTGACCCGCGGGCTGCAGACGCAGTTCACCTATACGTTTTCCAAGAGCATCGACGACAGCTCGAACTTCTACTCCTCCACCGAGTCGCCCAACCGCGGGGTGCTTCCTCTCAACGACAGCCCCAAATTCAATCGCGGGCTTTCGGGCCACGATGTCCGGCACTACTTCACCGCGAGTGGAACCTGGGAGTTGCCGTTCCGCGGGGGCGCGGGATGGAGATGGCTGGCCGGCGGCTGGCAACTGGGAGGCATCTTCACCTACTCTTCGGGCTTGCCGACCACGGCCTGGCTGGCCTTCGATGCCGCTCGCACCCTGAGCCATCTGTCGGCCTCCAGCATCGGCCAGCGTCCCGATGTGGCGCCGGGAGCGACCAACAATCCGGTCACCGGAGATCCGCAGCGCTGGGTGGACATAAATGCTTTCCGCCGGCCGGAGCCGGGCTATCTCGGAAACCTGGGGCGCAATACGATAGGGGGTCCGGACCGGGCGGATGTCGATTTCTCGGTGGTGAAGCGGTTCCGCGTGGCCCGCCTGGGCGAAGCTGCGGCGCTCGATCTGCGCTTCGAGTTCTTCAATTTGTTCAACCGGACGAACTTCGACTTGCCCACCGTCGAGCGGATGGAGACCTTTACGGACACCGCCGTCCGGGAAGACTTCGGCCGCATCACCTCGGCGGCCGACAGCCGTGAAATCCAGCTCGGGCTGAAGCTGCGGTTTTAGAAAGAGGATGGCCCGCTTTGGCAATTGACATTGAAGCTCCCGCGCTAGCGCCCGCCCAGCCGGCGCGGCCGGACTGGCTCCGGCGTCTGCTTACCATCGGCCCGGGCCTGGTTTTTGTCCTGGGATTGATGGGGCCCAAGGATCTGGTCTCCAACGCCATCGCCGGCGCCTCCGATGGCTACGGTCTCCTGTGGGTCCTGGTGATCGCTACGATGGCCCGGGGGGTGATCCTGGACGCGACCGCGCGGTATGTTCTGGTCACCGGCGAAACGCTGCTCGCCGGCTGTGGCCGGTTCGGCCGCTCGGTCACGATGATGTGGTTCACCGTTACCATTCTGCGCCACCACCTGTTTGCACTGAGCCGCTCGGTGCTGCTCGGCACCGCCGCTCATTTTATTTTCCCTCTACCGACCCCTTACAGCTCCAAGATCTGGGGGCTGGCCTCCTGGTGCGCCGGTTTCGGTCTCCTTTATTGGGGCCGGTATAAATGGGTCGAGAAATTGAGCCGGCCCCTCGCCGCCGTCATGGGACTGTGCCTGGCCATCGCAGCCATCGTCTCCCGGCCCGACTTCGGCGCCTTCATCAAGGGCGTCCTGCACCCGGTGCTGCCCTCGGAAAGCGGCCAGTACCACTCCGCCATCGTATTAATGGCCGTTATTTCGACAGCGCTGGGGTCGTTCGGCAATCTAAGGTACTCCTCCTTTATCCATGAAAAGGGGTGGCGGTCCCTCTCCGATCTGCGCCGTCAGAGGACGGACCTGCTGACGAGTATGCTCGGCATGTTCCTGATGCTGGCTCTGATCCAGGTGGCGGCGGCGGGCGCGCTGCAGCCGCGCGGCCTGCACGTGAACAAGCTCGGAGACCTGATTCCGATCTTCTCGCAGGTGGTGGGCCCCTGGGGTCCCGTCTTCTTCGGGGTGACGCTGTGGTGTGTGGTTTTCTCCAGTTATGTCGGCAGCGGGTCGGCTTTCGGGATCATGATCGCCGACGTGTATTACCGGTTTATCCGTCCGTCACCGGAACTCCTCGAGCGGGGCACGCCCGCAGGAGAGATGCCGGCCTATCGCTGGCTGGTGCTCTACCTTTTTCTCTCGCCCCTCTATGTTTTCCTGACCGACTGGACACCGGTCGGATTGGTGCTGGCCAGCGGGGTGCTTAGCGTCGTGACGCTCCCGATCATGATCCTGATCGTGCTGCGCTTGACGGCCGACCGGAAAATCATGGGCCTTCACGCCAACGGCTGGTTTACCAATGCGGTGATGGTCCTGGCCATCCTCGGGGCGGTGTACCTGTCCTGGGAAGGCGTGGGGGAAATCATCAGCGATTGGAAGGGTTAGCGTGGCTGGCCCGCCATCAGGCCGGCGGCCGGCGCCGGTGCCAGTCCGTCTGGCGCTGGAATTCCCGGCCCATCGTCACGAGCGCCAGCTCGTCGAACGGGCGCGCGACAAGCTGCACCGCCACTGGCAGGTTCGTCGTCGAGAAGCCGCATGGCAAGGATATGGCCGGCAAGCCCGCCAGGTTGCTCGCCGCGCTGAGGTCGGTGTTGCCGCGGTTCTCGGCCTCCGCCTCCGGCGCCGGACCGCCCCCCACCGGCTCGTTGATCCCGGACGCGGGTCCGCGGGTCGCGGGCGATAGTATCAGGTCGACCTGCAAGAAGGTCTGCTGCATCGCCTGCTGTATGAGCCGCCGGATCCGCATGGCGCGCAGGTATTCGTAAGCGGGAATCTCGAGCGCCGCCCGCAGGCCCGCCTTCTGCTGGTCGTCCGCCAGGCGGTCGAAGGCCGGGCTCTTTATCAGCGGTTCGAAGACCGCAGCGCCCTCGGACAGGATCACGAGGTTGGCGACTTCGCGGTAAGGCATCGCCGGCAGCGACATCTCGACCAGCTTGGGACCGAGCTTGCGGAAGACCTCCAGCGCCGCGCGAAACGCCGGCCGCGCGGATTCGTCCGCCTGGGCCTCAAAATCCACTGGCGCGTAGCCGATGCGCAGCTCGGTGAGCGGGCGGCCGTAATCCGGCAGGTAGTAGAAGCGCTTGCCGCTCGAACCGGGATCCTGCGAGTCGCCGCCCGAGATCGCGCGCAGCACCAGGCCGCAATCCTCGGCCGAGCGGGCGAGCGGGCCGATCTTGTCCATCGTCCACGAGAGGGCCATCGCGCCGTAACGGCTTACCAGGCCATAAGTCGGGCGCAGGCCGGTAACACCGCAATAGGAGGCCGGCGTGAGGATCGACCCGTGGGTCTCCGAGCCGATGGCGAAGGGCACCAGGCCCGCGGCCACGGCGGCTCCGGAGCCGCTCGACGATCCGCCCGCCCAGTGGCTCGTATTCCAGGGATTGCGGCAGGCCCCGAACATCGAAGCGCTGGGCAACCGGTAGCCGCCTCCGCCGGCGAGCTCGATCATCGCCAGTTTGCCGGCGAGCACGGCGCCCGCCCCCTGGAGCTTGCGAACCACGGTCGCGTCGTAGTCGAATACTTGCGAGCGGTAGGGCTCGGCCCCCCACGTGGTCGGAATGCCGGCGGTGGCCAGCAGGTCCTTCGCTCCGTATGGGATGCCCTGCAAGGGCGAGCGGATCCGGTTGTGCCGGAACAGATCGTCCGCTTCCTTGGCCTGCCTGGTGGCAAGCTGGGTCGTCAGAGCCGCCAGGGCGTTATACCGGGGACCGAGCTTTTCCAGGCGCTCGAGATGCGTGCGGGTCAGCTCGAGCGACGAGACCTTGCGGCTCTTGAGGAGCTCCCCCAGCTCCGTGATGGTCGCGAACAGGACCTCTTCCGGCATGTTTCAGGGACGAAACACGAACGACGGCTCGGTGGCCACCGGCAGATCGAATTTTGCCATGCTTTGCGAGCTGCGCTGGACGCGCTGGTTGGCCCGCTGCCGCTCTTCCGCCGGTGTAGAGCGCTGCGGAGAGGCGGCCGGAACCGCCGCCGCCGAGACGGCCAGCCAGCGCCCTAACGCCCGCCGGGAGAATTTGCGGTGAAATTCGGGTATCATCAGGCCTTTATCCCCCTAGCGCGCCCCGCGGCGCGCTATATCAGAATGACACACTAGTGCCGCTGCCAGCCATCTTGCGGACCCTGCTGCTCGTCTTGCCCGCCGCACTCTTCATCGCTTTCGCGGTGCCGGTGGTCATGATCCCGGTCACGTGGGTGATTCGGGATATCCGGCCCATCTACGAGGTCTCCCGCTACGCGCTCCGCATGCTGTTTTGGCTGGCGGGCGTGCGCCTCGAACCGCGCGGCTACGACCCTTTTACCGCCCCGCGTCCCAGCGTGTTTGTGGCCAACCACGTCAGCAACCTCGACCCGCCTATTGCTTATACCGTTCTGCCGCGCGTGGCCATTATGGGGAAGGCCTCGGTATTCCGCTGGCCGTTCTTCGGTCACGCGCTCAAGATCGCCGAGTTCATCCCCGTCGACCGGGGCCGCACCGAATCGCGCAAGCACGCCCTGCAGGCTGGCATGGACCGCCTGCGCCGCGGCATCTCCCTGCTGATCTTCCCGGAGGGCACCCGCAGCCGCGACGGCGCCCTGCTGCCTTTCCGCCCCGGCCCGTTCACCATGGCCATCGACGCCCAGGCGCCCATCGTCCCGTTCACGATTCGCGGCACCCGCCACGTGATGCCGAAAGGCCAGTTGGCCATCTTCCCCGGCCGTGTGACCTTGGAGTTCTATCCGCCCATCCCGACGGCTGGCTTAACCCAAAAGGACCGCGAAGCATTGATGCGCCGCACCCGGGAGGCCATCGCCGGGGGATTGCAGCCGGAGACCGTCCCCGTGAATTTGGGATAATGACGCCGGCATCGGAGGGAGAGCGCCATCGATAATCGGCCGGACAATGGGCCACTATCGCATCCTGGAGCAGATCGGCGCCGGCGGCAGGGGCGTGGTCTACCGTGCACGGGACGAGCGGTTGCGCCGCGACCTGGCGCTTAACGCGCTGGCGAACGACGCCGCCGGCCAGCAGGCCCTCGCCGCCGATCCCGCCAGCATCTGGGCCAATCTCTTCATGCCGACTATAGAACTGCATCGCGGGCGTCCGGAGCGCGCCGAGCAAGCGCTGCAAGCGGCCACCAAAGTGCTGTAGGGCGAGCCGACGCTCGCCAGCATCGAGGGTTTGCGGAGGGCGCTGCTCGGTGAAAAGAGACGGAATATTTGTATTCAATAAATTCGAGCTACGGCCCCGACTTCCGCCAACTGCGAGAAGACGTAGGGTCCCTCGGGGATCACGGCGACCGAGGCGTGCGTGGGGAGCGCCGCGGCCAGGGCCTCGACGGCCTGCTGTGGGTCGTCGAACACCGGGCCCCACAGATGCCGCCGGTCCGCGACCGGGACGCCGGGCACGCACCAAGAAATCTCAGCGCGCCGGGCGACGAGCGCGAGCTTCTCGAGCTGCCATTGGTCGATAATCACCGGCTGCGTCAAGAGGCCATCGAGACAGGCCTTCCAATCCGGGTAGGTCCGGACGATCTCGGTGAACTCGGGGCTGCCGATGCCTTCCCGGCAGGCGCCGAGAAGGAGCATCTTACCGCCGTCCTTGAGAATGTGGGAGGCCGCCGTGACGCCTTTTATCGCCTGGTAATAGGTCAGATCCAGCGGATAGCCGCCGCTCGTGGTGATCACGGCGTCGACAGGCTCCTCGACGGGGGCGAGGGTCGACTCGCGCACGAACGCAGCGCCCGTCGAGTGCGCCTTTTCGGAATGGCCGGCGAAGACGCGCGCGATGTGGCGGTCCTTGGTCAGGGCCACGTCGATGATGAAGTCGTGGCGGGCCATCCGGGCGATCTCGAGCAATTCGCGGTGCAGAGGATTATCCGGGTAGCCGCCCTCGATGGCGCTCGGCTCGCGCATGAACAGCGGGCTGTGGAGGCGCTTGATGGTGCGCTCGCCGGCGAGTCCGGGGGCGATCAGTTTGCGGCCGCCCGAGAAGCCCAGCATCAGGTGCGGCTCGATGAAGCCGAGCGTGAGGTGCAGGTCAGCGTCAATGAACCGGCGGTCGATGAGGACCTCCGTGCCGCCGGCGGTGCGTCCCAGAGGTGCGTGGGATTCCTCAATCCGGGCGTTGTGGGACTCGACCCGATAGCGGGCGAGCATCTCGGGACCGACGATTTCCAGCAGTTCGGCGTCGGTCGCGACGCGGTGCAGCCCGGTGGCGATCAGGATCCGGATGCCCGTGCGCGGGACGCCCGCCTCTTCCATGACGCGCGTGACGTGCGGCAGCACGGTGGCGTTCGGGGCGGGGCGCGTGATGTCGCAAACGGCGATGGCGGCGCTCTTCTTGCCGCGGGCGAGGTCGCGCAAGGGGGGCGAGGCGATGGGATGCTCGAGAGCTTCCGCGAGGGCCTCGTCGGCCGAGCGGGCCGCGCCGGCAAAACGGGCCTCGAGAACCCGGGTACGCCAACCGTCGGGCAGCGTCAGCTCCACCCCGGCGCGGTCGAACGCGGCGTGAACCTTCATGCCGCGCCTGCCGGGCTCTTCTCGTGGGCGTGCGCCATCTGCTGTTTCATCTTCTTTTTCATTTCGGCCGGGGTCGGATTGGAGGTGTGGGTGGCGACCATCCAGCAGTGTCCGAAGGGATCGATCAGCATGCCGGCTCGGTCGCCCCAGAACTGGTCCATAACCGGCATGAGCGCGGTGGCGCCGAGCTTGACGGCCTTGGCGAAGACCTGGTCCGAGTTCTCGACCAGCACGTAAAGGTGCACCGGCGTGCCGCCCAGGCCGGAAGGCGACTTCATGCCTTGCTGGGGAAATTCCGGACCGAGCATCAGGGAGGTATCGCGCAGGCGCAACTCCGCGTGCAGGGGCTTGCCGTCCGGGCCGTTCATCAGGGCACGTTTGGTGAAGCCAAAAGCCTTCTGATAGAAGGTCAGGGCGGCCTTGACGTCACCCACCGTCAGCATTGCAGAGACGGCGCCGTAGTTTTTCTTGTTCAGCTTGTCGATTTTCTTGGGCATAGGAGTGACTCTATTTTAGCAAAGGGACGCATGTGCTAAGATCGGCGCGCTATGCCCACGCAGGTCTCGAAGGGGAAACTGATTCCGGCCGCGATTCTGGCCACGCTGGTCTACGGGATGATCGCCGCCATGCTCGGGACGATCCTGCCCGAGCTTTCGAAGCGGCTGAGCCTGACGCCGGAAGAGAACGGCACCATTGCTCTCACCCAGGCGATCGGGCTGATGATCGCGTCGCTGGCGGTGGGTCCGCTGATCGACAACAAGGGCAAGAAGACGGGGCTGCTGCTGGGGCTGACGCTGGTCACGATTTCGCTCTTCGCGCTGCCGAACGCGCCAGGCTTCGGGATCATTGCCGCGCTGTTCCTGCTGCTCGGCCTGGGCGGCGGCATCATCGTGACGGCGGCCAATGCGCTGGTGAGCGACATCAGCGAGGAGCGGCGGGCCTCGACACTGAATCTGCTGAACCTCTTCTTCGGATTGGGCGGCCTGCTGACGCCCTTCATCGGGGCCAACCTGCTGGCCGGAAACACGATCGCGCTGTGTTATATGGTGGCGGCGCTGACGGCGGGAACGCTGCTCTTCAACGCCAGCATCGCGATGCCCCCGCCGACCGGCGAACGGGGATTCAAGCTCAGCGAGGCGGGGCCGCTGCTAGGACGTCCGGCGCTATTTCTGCTAGCGGCGTTAATGTTCCTCTACGTGGCCTGCGAGGTGGGGGTGTGGAACTGGCTCCCGCGGCACTTGATCGCGCAAGGCATCGAGCAAAGCCGGGCTCTGAACATCCTGTCGCTGGGCTTCGCGCTGGGGTTGCTCGTGGGGCGCGTCGCGGTTTCGCCAATCCTTATCAAGATTCCCTCGCCGGTGGTGACGCTGGCGTCGGCCGTGCTCATGGCCGTGACGACTTACGCGATGCTCCAGACGACGGACGCCACCTGGGCCGGCGTGCTGGTGTTCGGCGCGGGCGTCGCCATGGCCCCCGTGTTTCCGACCACGCTCGCGATGGTAGGCGACGCCTTCCCGCGCATGACTGCCACGGCGATGGGAATCGTGATCACAGCCGGATGGACCGGGCTCGCGGTCAGCTCACCGGTGATTGGGGCCATCGCCGGCAACGACCCGGCGCGTCTCAAGACGGCGCTGCTGCTGCTGCCGGGGATGTCGGTGGCGATGGTGCTGGTGAACCTGGCCGTGCTCCCGCTGGTCAAGAAGGCGCGGGTGCCTGTTGCGTAGGAGCTGCGGAAAAAGGTACTGCGACCGCTCCCTCACGGTCGCGGCTCAGAACAGCGCTCGCTGATTGGAAAGCAGTTACTGAGCCGCGCGCGTCAGCAAGCGGTTTCGGAAATGCCCCTTTTCAGCAACCTGCAGAAGCCCTACGAGTTCGAGCTAGCCCGGCGGTCCAGCCAGACGCAGATCGAACGCGCCATCCGGCCGCGCCGGGCCGCCGGATTAAAACAGCTTAGGGTCTGTCAGCAAATAAACAGGTCAACTTCTGGGCAGTATGCTATAGTTCCAGTCACCATGAAACCGGTCTCGTCGGAGTTGGAGTTCGGCCATCTGTTGATCGGAGACTCTGATTCCTGGGGGATAGGTATTGGTGTCCAGTTTGCTTTTCACAGCCA
>JBGPDC010000205.1:0-9652 GCA_041482115.1 Terriglobia bacterium
AGGACTACCGTCGGAGCCTCTGCAATGGTTAGTGGTCTCATATAAAACATGAAACCACAATCTTGCTTTATACGCAAATACTTATGACGCTCAGTTTAGAACAGACTGGGAACGCGCGATTCCCGTGACATGTCGCGAAGGGATTAAAGATGCCACTCACCAGAGAATTCCGTGAAAGCATACGAGTCCGCGCCGAACGCGATTCCACATTTCGTAAGGCGCTATTCACCGAGGCGCTGAATGCGTATCTGACCGGCGACGAAGCGGTGGGCAAGGCGGTTCTCAAGGACCTGATCAATGCCACGATTGGCTTCGAAGAACTAGCGCGCCTGGTAGACAAGCCGAGCAAGAGCCTCTATCGCATGCTCGGTCCCCACGGCAACCCCAACGCCGCGAATTTCTTTGCCATCGTGCGAGCTCTGCAAAAGAAGGTCGGAGTGCGGTTGACGGTGCGGGCGGCGTGACTACAAGAGGTTGGGACGGTTCCGGACGGCGGCGCGGGGGGCCGGTCACGTGACGGGCAAGGCGTCAGCAAGGCCGGGATTGCCGAGTGGGGGCAGGATTCAGACCGGTTCCGCCGGCTCAGGGGGAGCAGCTTGGGGGAGATTACTGGTCGGCCCGGGTGCTTCAATACAAGGGCCTCTAGGGGGCCCAGGCGACTTTGCGGCCAGGTACCTCACCGATGCCGAAAGTAAACCCCAATCATCGTGCGGACGTAGTAGAACCGGGAGCGGTCCACCATCACCCGCGATTCCAGTTGGAACCCCGCGTATGGCGCCAATGGGATATCCATCCCCAGACCGCCGCCGCCGACAAAACGCCAGTCTCTCGCCGCATTGAGCTCGACGCCAACCGCCTCCGCGCGCGAAGACGTTCGGAGCGCCCCGAGCATCCCCACCCCGTAAGGCGTGATGACTCGTAGGGGGAAAGAGACGCGCACGCCACCGGTAAATTCGTGGTCCGTCCGATGCCTTGAGCCGCACACCGCGAAGCATCGCGCCTCATTGCCATAGTGATCCAGTACGTAGTTACCGGTCGCCGCGAAGTGATGCGACAGCCCGACCGCGTAAGTGAGTCCGAACGACGGAACCGCCAGCGGCTCGTAGCCGGGAGCGAGGTTCGCCCCGCCAGATACAGATAGCTCTCCAACGCCACGGGTCAGGTAGCTTTCGGTTTGGGCTAGCGCGGCGGTAACGAGTAGAGCAGAGGCGCAGAGCAGGCGTGCGACCATGGAACCTCCTGGTTCCATCCTTCCAGGAATCTTAAGCCGTAAATATCAGTAATTTAACCGACTTGCATTGGGATTCTCACCTAATCACCAGCCGGTGGGGTTGTGCACGAATCCTGCCAGCCGGACCGTCGAGCAGTCGGCGATAGCGGGGACCTCCCGCTATCTGCACGGTGACTTGGTAGCGCCTGCCAAGCCCGATCCCCTCAGGGAGAGGCCACGGTAATCAAGGCCGATTTACTGGCCGCCGCTCCAATCGTGACCACTAGGGGCTGGTCGCCCGCCGCCACATTCGGGACGCGGATGTTGACTTGCAGCAAACCGACGAAGCCGGGGGCCAGACCCGAGAAGAAGACCTCCGCGCTAGCGCTGCCAATCGTCGCCGTGGTAGCGGCCAGAGCCCTGGACAAAGGACTCCCGAGCGCGGGCGCGCCGGTGGGAACGGGATTGCTGACGGCGCCCTGCCCCGTCATATACACGACGATGACGTCCCCTGGTTTGGCGGGATGATCCGATGCATTGATGCTGCCATCCAGGTTCTGGGCGACAGCGCGGTTGGCCCCGTACAGGAAAATGCCGGGCGCGGTCGCAGCTACAGGGAAGGTGACAGCCGGGCTCAAAGCCCCATTTACGGTGACTGCCAAAGTCGCAGTTCCGGGAAGCGTCTCGAAGGGAACCTGGGCATTGATTTGGGTGGGACTGACGTAATACAGCGGAGCGGAAACCGCGTTGATCGTGACGGAGGTGTTGAGCAGCGTAGGGGGCAGGGGCGTGAAGGTGGCCTGCGCGGGGGCCGTCGCGAAGTTAGAACCGAAGATCGAGATGATCGAGCCAGGAGCGACGGGCGCGCCCGCGGCAAAGGTGGCGGCATTCACCACCCCGCCCGGGCTGATCGCTGGGACCGGGCTGGGAACGCCGGATAGGGTATCGAGCGCTTTGAGGATATCGAGTTTTCCATACCCCCACTTCACGTTGGGGATGGGGCCGGTGAAGGCGTCGGCGAATGCTGAGTTGCGAACAATCTGCCGAACCTCCTGGCCGGTGAGGCCGGGCTTCATCTGCAGCATCAGCGCTATCGCCCCAACCAGGATCGGCGCCGCTCCACTGGTGGCCCCTTGCCGTCCATACCAACCGCCGCCGTCTTGAACCAAATTGAATCGAAAGGTGCCAAAAAACGATTTTCGAGCGTAGGACCCAAAGAGGTTCTGACCCGGCGTGGCCACGTCGACACCATATAGGCGCCCGTCCCGTGTCGGACCGATCCCGGAGCCTTTCCAAAACTCTCCGGTCAAACCTTGAGCGGTAATCGACCGGGCGACGCCGTCAATATCCGTGTACGCCGTCCGGACTACATAGCAAGCATCTACGATCGCTGCCCTCGTTGTGGAATAGTCATTGAGGCGCCCCGGAACGAGGTGATCCGTGAAGATAATGGCGGGACCAAGCCCCGGGACGTATAGGTCGACGCGTCCCGCACCCGCTTGCAGAGCCCGGATGGTCACAGTCCCGTTGCCTGGGTGACCCGTAACCTGAATAATAACCAGCCGGTCTCCACCTGTCGCCGTATAGGGATAAGGCTCCTTTCCCGGTTCATATTGGGTAATAAGAATCCCGTTCTGATTCACATTTCCCAGCGGTGAGACCGGACCCACGGTCGTGCCGTCATCGAAGCTCACTGTCACTTGAGCCGGAGCCGCCCCGGTGTACCAAATATGCAGAGCCGTGGCATCGGTGCGCGATTTAGCGATGCGGACCGCTGTTCCGGCGGTGGCATCATAGCTTCCTCCGGCATGGGTATCCAACTCTCCTTCATCGCCTGAAGCGGATACATAGATTCGTCCCGGCCGGGTACTGCCAAATAACTGCTCGATCTTGCGGCTCACCGCGGAGGTGCCGTCCAGCGGACCTGCTTGAACTCCGCTGTTGATGAGGAGTACCGCGGGCTCGCCCACACTGGTGATCTTTTGATCGACCCAATCCAAGGCCTGATCGGTGCAGGCGTTAAAGGCTGCTTCCTCCGGCTCGCCATCGTGGGCGGCGGCGCCCTCCGAGGTGACCTTGGCAATAATCAGATCGGCCTCCGGAGCGATGCCCCGATACTTACCGTCCGCGAACGCGCGCCCGTTCCCAGCGGCGATTCCCACGGTGACTGTCCCGTGACCCACGGCGTCGCGATGAACAATAGGGGCGCCTCCCGCCAAGGCCGCGTTGATTTGGGCCTCGGAGTACTCTACCGGCGCAGGATTGTTCGCGGCACAGCCTCGCTGCCCGCTCATGTCCAGCAGCCACTTGATGCGGGTCTTGCCGTCGGGCTTGATGAAATCGGGATCTTGCCAATCGATCCCACGGTCGAGAATGGCCACCACCACTCCCTTGCCGGTCACTCCGTACTTTGCGATAGCCTGGTCGGCGCGGGTCTCTTTGCGGACTTGATCCATCGCCAATAGAGCCGGCGCGATGCCGGGAATGAGAACCACTGCTGTGGCAACTAGCCAAGGTGATTTCACGAGTGTTCTACCATCCTGTGGAAGAGAATGTTTACGCGGCGCTCGCGCCCACCGATAAAGGCGCGCCAGATTCTAACCGGAATTTCCTCTGTGGTCTCGCGGCCCGTGAAGAGTATACATCCGTTTGCTTCCAGCCGGACGGTTCGAACACGGTTTTTCCGAAGCGGATCGGCGCCCCCCAGGCTGCGGGCCCTGCCAAGCTGGTACTGGAGCTTCTGAGAAGCAGCGTGCCGACTCTTCGCCGTCACGGTGGCGCCTGCCGCTCTGGCAGACCAATACGATCGGCGCCTGCCGATCCAGGTCCGCCAGCCGGGCTTCGATCTGATCCCTGGGAATGTTGGCCGCCCTCGAGATATGGGCCGCGGCAAACTTCGAAACCGAGCGCACGTCGACCAACTGAACTCCGGGAGCCCCTGCGTTTTGGCTACTCAACTCCGGGATAGTGATGGTTGCGGTCGCCCGGCACTCCTTTTTCCTAGTCGGGCAGTTTATCCTGTTTCGGCTCGGGCAGCCAGAAGCTCGACAGCAAGCCCAGCGCATACACAAACAGCGCCACCGCCGCGGCCGCGTAGGTGAGCTTGGTCGAAGGCCCCACGCCGGGCATGACGTTGGCGAGGCTGGTGGTGACGTAGGCCGCACCAGTACCTACCATGCGCCCGCCCACATTGGCCGCGAAGCTCTCGCCCGTGCCGCGCAAGTGCATCGGATAGACGCGCGGCAGGTAATTCCCCCAGAAGCTGAACTGGGCCACGGTCAGCGCCCCGGCAATGCACGCGCCCCACCGCAGCATCTCCAGGCTGTGCGTGGCCGGATAGAAGAAGACGAACGGCACGATGACCAGTCCCGGGACCTGGAAGACGCGCAAGAGCTTGCGGCGGGAAACGATGCGCACCGCGAGAAAAGCGAGGATGAAACGGCCGGCGAGACCACCCATCTCTTGAAAGCCCTGCACGGAGCTGACCGCCTGTTCCTGCTGCTGGCGCGGCATCTTGGCGACCTCGGCCAGGCCCGGCACGATGCGCGGCAGGTGCTGGATCGCGCCGAAGGCGGCCCCGAAACTGCACGCGAACATCAAGGCGGTGACCAGCGTGGTCTGCAGGAACTGCGGCCGGAATATCTCGCCAATACTGGGACGCTGCAGCGTGCCCGCGGCCCGCTTCTCCGCCCAGGCCGGCGACTCGGGCAGGAATGGCCGGATGATCATCAAGGGGATCGCGGGGATGAGTCCGGATATCAACGTGTAGCGCCAGGCCTCGTGGCCGCCGTGAATCGACGGGAAAGACTGCCCATACGTGACGGCCAGGTAGTAAGCGGCGGTCACCATCACGCCCCCCACCGACGAAAAGGCCTGCGTATAGCCGAGCACCGCCTCGCGCTGCTTCGGTTCCGGGAACAATTCGGCCAGCCACGCGACCGCCGCCACAAACTCGACGCAGACCCCGATGAAGGCCCCGCACCGGTAGACCAGCAGCCAGGGCAGGGAAGTCGTGACCCCCGCGGCGGCCGCCGAAACGCCGTAAAGAACAATGCTCCAGACGAGGATGCGGCGGCGGCCGAGCCGGTCGGTGAGGTATCCGCCGATCAGGCCGAAGAAGCCGCCCGCAATGGCCGGGATCCAGAACAGCAGGCCGGCCCACTCGTTGAACTCCGGAGTGCCGGGCTTCATCCGGCCGAGCTCCATCAGGGCGGGGCGAATGATCAGCGGCAGCGTCAGCAGGGTGTAGGTGTCGAAGGCGAAACCTAGGGAGGCCACCGCGCAGATAACCCACTGCAGAGCGGTGAGACGATGAGTCGGGGGAGCGACTTCCGTACTGGCCATTAAGGGTCTCCGGCGCGCCACGGGCGTGCCTGGCAAAGTGAGAGAGCGATTATACCGTAGCGGTGCGGTGCACCGGGCCCGCCGCGACATCCGCCGGTTACATCCGCCGGCTACATCCGCCGGCTACATCCGGCCTAGAATCAAATATGCCCAAGCCGACCGAGACGCCGCGCGCGGAATTGCATACGCACCTGGGGGGCGCGGTCGATCCCCCGATTCTGTGGTCCATCTCGCACCGTCAGGGAATCCTGCTGCCGACGAAAGACTATTGGGAGTTCGAGGCCATGGTCACCATGGGCCCCTCGGCCCACAACTACAGCCTCGATGAGATGCACGACCGCGTCTACCGCTGGACCGAGCTGATCCAGTCGTCCCCGGAAGCCATGGCGGAGGCGGTGCAGAGCGTCATCGGCGGGGGCTACCGCAAGTGCAACCTGGTCTTACAGGAGCTGCGCTTCAATCCCATGTTCCGCAACCGCCGGGGCGAGCGCGACCTCGACCACATCATTCTCGCGGCCGTCGAGGGACTGCACCGGGCCGTCCTCGAATACCCGCAGGTGCGCGCCGGGTTGATCCTGATGATGGACCGCCGCCTTTCCCCGCGCGAAAACCGGATCATCGTCGACAAGGCGATCCGCTATAAGCCGTTTGGGGTAGTGGGCGTCGATCTGGCCGGACCCGACCGCTCGCGGTTCTCGATGCGGCAGATCGCGCCGCTGGTCCGCCGGGCGCGCGAGGCCGGGCTCGGTGTCACGCTCCATGCGGGCGAGACCGGCAACCTCGAGGAATTGCGCTATGTGATCCGCGAGCTGCGGCCCGATCGCATCGGCCACGGACTGGCGCTGGTGCGGGACCGGAAACTGGCGGAAGAAGCGGCCCGGCTGAACGTCACGCTCGAGCTGTGCCCCACCTCCAACCTGATGAACGGCTTCGTGCGCGACCTGCGGGCGTTCGGACGCATACTGCGCGCACTGGTCAAATACGGGGTGCCCTTCACGATCAACACCGACGGGCCGGAGATGTACCGGACCAACGTTTACAAAGAGCAGGAGCTGCTGCGGAAGGCCGGCCTGCTGTCGTCCGCCGAAATCACGCAGTGCACCCGGCGGGCGTTTGAAGCCACCTTCCTGCCACCCCCGAATTGACCGCGGAGCGCGCGATCCGCTAGATTGAAACTGGAGGAATGGCCGAGCGGTTGAAGGCGGCGGTCTTGAAAACCGTTGATGGCGAAAGTCATCCGGGGGTTCGAATCCCTCTTCCTCCGCCACTCCTGTCCCCGCCCACGGATAATACGCGCAAGATTCCGGCCGGCGCCGGTTCTTACTGGTGGGAGGCGTCATGTCCTACACGATTGCGCTGCTGCTGGCCTTGGCGGGTGCACCTCCGAATCCCTGCTCCTTATTGACGGTGACCGAGGTCCAGGCGGCGCTCGGGGTGGCGGTCCCGGCTGAACAACCGCAGCGGGAGGCGGCGGGGGGCGGTGTCGTGCAACTGGGTCGGCCCGGCGGACCAGACCCTGCGGCTGGTCCTCTATCCGGGCGGCGCGCCCGGCTACGATGCCTATCTGCGGCAGGCTGCCCGGGCGTGGGGCGGCGCCCGGCGAACGATGCGCGGGGCCGGTGACCGGGCGGTGTTCCACGCGGGACAACTGGTCGTGCTGCGCGGGCCGTGGTTCTTCACCCTGTTCCTCAATCATCCAGCGGACGAGCGCGCGCGCTTGCGGAGGAGCAGCCTGCTGGCGCAACGGATCGCGAGACGAATACAATAGCGGGCAGTAGCCGGAGGCGCTCACCATGGCCGTGTTAAAGCGAGGGTCGCAAGGGGCGGACGTCCAGAAGCTGCAGGAAAAGCTGCTGGCGCGGGGCTTCAATCCGGGTCAGATCGACAGCAGTTTCGGGCCGGGGACCGAAGCCGCCGTGTTGGCCTTCCAGCGCAGCGCGGGGTTGCACCCCGATGGCATAGTCGGACCCGCTACGGCCACCGCTCTCGGCCTCGACGTAGCAGTCGAAGCCGTGCCGGTGCTGCCGGCCGTGACGGTCGACGTGGTCTCGCAAATGTTTCCGTTTACCACCGTGGGGAACATCCGGGCAAATTTGCCCACCGTGCTGGGGGCGCTGGTCGAGCCGCAGTTGACCGGCAAAAAGATGATCCTGATGGCGCTCGCGACGATCCGGGCCGAGACCGAGAGTTTCCGGCCCATCAGCGAAGGCCCTTCGCGTTTCAACACTTCGCCCGGCGGCCCGGACTTCGACCTCTACGACCACCGCCAGGACCTCGGCAACCTGGGCCCGCCCGACGGCGCGAACTTCCGGGGCCGCGGCTTCATCCAGCTCACCGGGCGCAGCAACTACCAGGTGCACGGCAAACTATTGGCATGGGCAACCAGTTGGTGGATAATCCGGAGCTGGCCAACGATCCCCAGATCGCCGCGCGGCTGCTGGCGAGCTTTCTCAAGAGCTACGAGCTGCCGATCAAGGACGCTCTGCTGCAGGGCGATCTGCGCACCGCCCGCCGGCTGGTGAATGGCGGCTCGAACGGCCTCGACCGGTTCAGCGAGGCCTTTCACATCGGCGCCGGCTTGCTTCCCGACGAGCTGGCCTGAAACTTCGGCGCGAGCGATCCCGCAGGGTAGTAGGCCAGCTCTACCGCGCAAGCCTGCTGGCTCGCCTGCTCCACGACTGCCTGCACCCGCGCAGCGAATTCCCCGAACTCCTCGGGAGAGGCGAATTCGCGGTCTTGCAGGCTGAACAGCACGGTTCCCGGAGGGCCGGCGCCGGTGCTGTACATGTAGAAACGCTCGGCGCGCTGCAGCGCGCGCCAGACCGGCTCGGCGCGAGAGTCGGCGAGAGGGGCCGCCCAGCAGCGCGTCATGGAAGTTTGGAAGGCGACGGCGAGCTTTCTGGGAGGCGGCATTTTCCTCGAATAAGCGTAGCAACAGAAAAGGTTGCAGATCTGCAACTTTTTCGGGGCAGCAGAATCAAGGACTTGGCGAAACGGGTCGCGTGGCTCGAAAAAGTCGGGCAGATCTGCCCGAGTTTTTTGGCGGGGGCGGAGGGCAGGGGCAGCCGGGTGCAGAGCAATCAACTGGCGCGCACTGGGGCTGGCGTTGGCGTTGCACTCCATTGGCGACGCCGCCGAGTGGAAACCTGGATACTGTGAAGCTTGTCGAACGGCCAAGTCGACAGCCGAGTCGGTCTGCCCGTTGAGCGCCCGCCAAAACGTGGCGGCGAAATTCGGCGAGACCAACAGTCGCGCTTCGTACCGCGAGGAAGCGGTACCTTCAACGCTGCGGCCGATGCCTTCTGCACTGGTTAAGCTGACTAGGTCCGAGACTGCTCGAACTGCGGAGATTTGATGAAATAATCGCCGGCCTCGAGCGGTAAGCCCTCGGTGGCCGCAGGAATCGCGGCCGACCGCGAAGGACGCCCGGGGTGCCCGCCAACTCTCTCGCCGATCGCGAGCGATAGTTCACTCCTTCTTCTTCGGTCCTGCCGCTTCGTTCTCGGGAGCCACGCCACGAGCCGGTTATTGTCAATTTAGTGTCAAAACCCGGCCGTTTCCCGGGTTTTGCTGGCTCGCGCGGAACGGCAAGTCGTCTGGAATGAAGGCACCTCTAAGGATGAAATCTGCCTCCGGAGCACAAGGTCGGTGGTTCGAGTCCACTCAGGCGTACCACTCCTTCAACAACTTACAGCCAGCAGCAAAGTTAGTGTTTTCAGTGTCAGAATCTCTCAGTTCACAGATCCATTGGCTTCCGCTGTCACGCAGCCGCTGACCGTCTCGATTGCGGCCTTGCCGCCAGGGACAGGATACCCCGGTATCCCTGGTGTTCTGTAGGGGTAGCTCTCGGTAAGGTTATGGAGAACATCCGGCAGGTCGCTGGAGCTACGTTTCCAGGAAAGCCACTGCGAGCAGGCCCGCGTCTTTCGGCTTGGATGGGAATTAAATTTGCGTAGAACGCTTACTAAACTGAGCGTCATAAGTATTTGCGCATAAAGCAAGATTGTGGTTTCATGTTTTATATGAGACCACTAACCATTGCAGAGGCTCCGACGGTAGTCCTGGCCCTGCAGGATGAGATCCGCCGATCCGAGGAGG
>JBGPDC010000206.1:0-9642 GCA_041482115.1 Terriglobia bacterium
AAGCCATCCAGGCTTTCGATAGGTTGTTGAGCAATGCGCCGATGCTGGCGAGCCCCGCGCGGCTCGAATCGGCCGCCCTGCGGCTGGCACTGGCCCATCGGCAGACGGCATATGACAGCCTCTACCTAGCCCTGGCCATCGAGCGACAATGCGAGCTGATCACGGCCGACGCCTGGCTCTTCTCCGCCGTGCACCGGGTGTTGCCGTTCGTACACCGGCTGGACCGTTTCGAGCCGCTGGCGTAAGGTGCCGGCTGGCTGCGCATGCTAAGATGTTGACTGCAGGCGGTGTCTCTGGCCGGCGCGACGGTGGCCGGGGATCTCAGCTAGCAGAACAAGAGGTAGAAGGATGAAGCACCCGGCTGTGGCCGCTTGCCTGTTGGCGTTGTGCATCTGGCCCGCCTTTGGCGCGGAGATGGCCCGGCCACGCTCCGGCCCCGTCGAGATCCTCAAGATCGACCAGGTCAAGATCGGCATGATGGCCACGGCGTGGACCGTTTTCACCGGCTCGGAGCCGGAGGCGGTGCCAGTCGAGATCCTGGGCGTGATGAAGAACGTCTGGGGGCCGCGGCAGGACATCATCCTCGGCAAAATGGGCGGTAAGGCCGCGCGCACCAGCGTCGCCGCCGGCATGAGCGGCAGCCCGGTCTATTACGACGGCAAGCTGCTCGGCGCGGTCTCGCTGCGCATCGGGGCCTTCTCGCCCGACGCCATCTGCGGCATCACTCCGATCGAACTGATGCTCGAGATCAACGATCTCGACCAGACGCGTCCCGCCGACGCCAAGACCCCGGAACGCGCCGCCGCGGCTCAGCGGTATCCGGTCGACTCGGGCCTCGTGAAACAGGCCTCCGCCGGCAACCTCTTTCTTACGCCGATCGCGAATCCGCTGACGTTCAGCGGCTTCTCCGAGGCCGTGCTGCGCGATTTCTCGGGCCTCTTCGACCAGTTGGGATTGATCGCCGTGCAGGGTGGCGCGACGAGCGCGGCCTCGGCGCGGCCCGTCGCCAATACCGCCGGCGCGCTCCAGCCGGGAGACGCCGTTTCGGGAATCCTGGTCGCGGGCGACATGTCGGTGGCGGCTTCGGGCACCGTGACTTACAACGACGGCAAGCGCGTGCTGGCTTTCGGACACCCGTTGTTCAATATGGGCCCGCTGCAGATGCCGATGGCTAAGGCCGACGTGGTGCACGTGCTGGCCTCGAGCTTCACCCCCACCAAGATCCTCAACGCCACCGACGTGGTTGGCGTGCTCAAGCAGGACCGCCACTCCGGCATCATGGGAGAGCTGGGCGGCGAAGCCCCCACGATTCCGGTGTCGGTGCGCGTGCGGTCCTTCAGCGACGGCAATTCGGTGCGGGCGGAGAAGAGCTTCCACTACACGGTCTTTCAGAACCAGAAGTGGACGCCGCAGCTCATGGTGTTCACGCTTTACAACTCGATGTTCGGGCTGAATGATTTCGCCGAGGAGAGCACCTTCCGGCTGCGGGGCGATATCCAGCTCGACGGGCCCCACAAGATCAACTTGTCGACGATGCAGACCTCCGGCGATACCCCGGTGCCGGCGCCCATGATGCTGGCCGGCTGGTTCGGCGACAAGTTCAACCGCCTGTTCACCAACCCGGTGCAGATGCCGCAGCTCAAGAGCGTGGACGTGACGATCGACCTGCTGCCCGAGCGCCGCGTGGCGATGATCGAGAACGCCTGGGTCGAGAACACCGAGGTCCAGGGCGGTGAGGAACTAGTGGGCAAGGTATTTCTGCACCCCTACCGCGGGGAGCGCGTCGAGAAAGACTTCCGCATCCGGGTGCCGGCCGGGATCCCGCGCGGCCCGCTGCGGGTGCTGGTGAGCGACGCGGATACGCTGAACCGCCGCAAGAACGCGCCGGGTGTGAGCCGCCTGCTGGACGTGTCCGAGACGGTTTCGCTGCTCAACCAGGAGCTCGGCAACAGCCAGCTCTACATCTCGCTGCTGCAGCCGTCGGTCACCGCCTACTACGACGACAAGACGCTGCCCAACGTGCCGGCCTCGGTGCTCAACGTGATCCGCGCCGGACGCGGGCCGAGCCAGCGGCTGACGCTGGCGGGAGACTCGCCTCTCGAACAGGTCGCGATGCCCTTCGACTTCGTCATCAGCGGAAGTCAGACCCTCAACGTCACGGTAAAATAGGGCGTGACCCGAACCCTGGCAGGCGGCGGGAAAGGGTCGGCGACCGCTCCCTCACGGTCGCGGCTCAGCACGGGGTGTGTTTCCGAGCCGCGCGCGTCAGCAAGCGGTTTCAAGAATGCCCTTTTCAGCAGCCTGGCTGCATTGCTTCTGGCGCTTCCGCTGGCCGCACAACCTACCCGCACCTGGGAGCAGTCCCGTTTCAGCGACTTCGAGAAGGGCACGGCCAAGGGTGTGGCGCTGCGCAGCGACGGCAAGCTGACGCTCGGGCCGCGCTTTCAGGAAGTTTATGACGCCCCGGCCTCCTACCTGTGGGCGCTCGCGCGCGACAGCAAAGGCAACCTCTACGCCGGCGGCGGGCCGGGCGCGCGGGTGTTCAAGATCGCGCCCGATGGCAAGAAGAGCCAGATCTTCGAGAACGAGGCCCTGGAGGTCCACGCTCTCGCCGTCGACCGGCAGGACAACGTTTACGCCGCCACCTCGCCCGATTCCAAGGTCTACAAGATCGATCCCGCGGGACGCTCCACCCTGTTCGTCGATCCCCAGGTAAAGTACGTCTGGGCCATGGCCTTCAACTCGCAGGGCGAGTTGTTCCTGGCCACCGGCGACAAGGGCGAGGTGCTGCGGGTGGATGCGAATGGCCGCTCGCAGGTTTTCTTCAAGACCGATGAGTCCCACATTCGCACGCTGCTCGTCGAGCCGAACGGCGACCTGGTGCTGGGCACGGACCCCGGCGGCCTGGTGATCCGGGTCCCGGCGGCGGGCGGTTTGGGGTTCGTACTCTACCAATCGCAGAAGAAGGAAATCACGGCGCTCGTGCGCGACGAGAAAGGCGCTCTTTACGCCGCCGGCGTGGGAGCGCGGCCGCGCGTGACGACACCTCTTCCTACCCCGGCGCCGGCCGCGCCCCAGCCGGGGCCGAGTGGGATAGGAGGCGGCCCGGGCGCGCCTGGAGCCCAGCCGGCGCCCCCTGTGCCGCTGGCCACGATCATCCGCACCGACATTAGCGGCGGCAGCGAGATTTTCCGCATCGATCCCGACGGGTCCCAGCGGCGGCTGTGGTCCGCGAATGATCCCATCGTTTATGCGCTGGGGTTCGGGGCGGGGGGAAAGCTCCTGGCCGGCACCGGCAACAGCGGCCAGATCTACCAGGTGGATTCCGAGCACCTTTACACGCTGCTCCTGAAGACGCCGCCCGCCCAGGTAACCGCGTTCCTCCGGGACCCCTCCGGCAAGATCTACGCCGCCACCGCCAACGTAGGCAAGGTCTACGGCCTCGGTCCGGAGCTCGAGCCGGAGGGCAGCTTTGAGTCGGAAGTCTTCGACGCCGCCGTTTTCTCCCGCTGGGGCCGCCTGAAATGGCAAGGCGGTGTGCCTGCCGGCGCCGCGGTGGCGGTGTCGGTGCGCTCCGGGAACTTGGGCGCCCCGGCCCAGTATTGGAGCCCCTGGTCGCAGGCCGCCACCACGCCCGACGGCGCGCTGGTGAGTATCCCGGGAGCGCGATTTGCGCAATGGAAAGCGGTGTTCAAAGGTGGTCCGCAATCTCCGCTGCTCGACAAGGTGACGCTGGCGTATCTGCCGAAGAACGTCGCCCCGACCATCTCGGAGATCGAGATCACGCCGCCGAACTACAAATTCCCAGACCCGCCCTCGACCTCCTCGAGCTCCTCGAAGAGCCTGACCCTGCCGGCGCTCGGGCAGCGCCCCTCGCCGCGCACGCCGCCCACGCCGCCCTCGACCCGCACCATGAATCCGGCCAAGGGCTACCTGGGCGTCCGCTGGCTCGCGCGGGATGAGAACGACGACGAGATGGTTTTCAAGGTCGAGATCCGGGGCGTGAACGAACAGAACTGGAAACTGCTCAAGGACAACGTCGAAGAAGAATACCTGAGCTGGGATGCGACGGCCTTCGCCGATGGGCGCTACCAGATCCGCGTGACGGCGTCGGACTCCCCGTCGAACCCTGGTCTCGAAGCCCTTAGCTACAGCGCGGAGAGCGAGCCCTTCACCATCGACAACACGCCCCCGGAGATCGCCGGCATCACGGCCGCGCGCGAAGCGAGCCACCTGCGCGTAAAGTTCCGGGCCACCGACGCCGCCAGCCGGCTCGACCGCGCGGAGTACTCGGTGGATGGCGGCGAGTGGAAGATGATGCTGCCCGTGACCCGCCTCTTCGATTACCGCCAGCTCGATTTCGACTTCCCCACCGGCGACGCGGGCGCGGGAGAACACACCGTGGCGGTTCGGGTGTGGGACGCCAACGACAACCTGGCCACGGCCAAAGCCGTGGTGCCGTAGTCCCTTCGAGTTTGTCTCCTGAAATTGCTCTCCGGCTGGAACGGCTGTGGGACGATCGGGTCTCCGGCGCGATGACTTTGGCTCTCGAGGCGCTCGACCTCGCGCTCGCCGCACCCGACGCTCGGGCCGAGCTGGCGGCGGCGTTCCTGCGGATGCATCCCGCCATCGTCGCCGTGGCCAACGTCGGACGGCTGCTCGCGCGCTCGCCGGCCGAAGGCGAGCTGCTCGCGCTGCGGGACTCACTCGCTACCGGCAACCAACGCATCGCCGCGCACGCCGCCGCGGTGCTCCCGCCGCGCGCCCGCATTCTCACGCTGAGCGACAGCTCGACCGTCGAGGCCGTGCTGCGCGCCATCGCACCCTGGCGGGTGTGGGTCCTCGAATCGTTGCCTGGCGGCGAGGGACACGTGCTCGCGGCGCGCCTCAGCGCCGAGGTCATCCCGGACGCCGCGATGGGGCGCGTGGTCCCCGAGGTCGATTGCGCCCTGGCCGGCATCGACGCCTTCGACTCCGCCGGCGCGATTCTCCACAAGGTTGGGACGCTGCCCCTGGCCCTCTGCTGCGCCCGCTTCGGCAAGCCCTTCTACGCCGCCGGACACAGCTTCAAGCTCGCGCCCGCCGATACGTCTAGCCTGCTCGAAGCCGCCGGGGAGGCAGGCCTCCGCTTCGACCGCACCCCGCCCGACCTGATCACCGCCCTTCTCACCGAGCAAGGGCGGTGGTATCCCGCCGGCACCTAAGCGGGCTTCTTTCGCTGGTCGAGCCATTGCTTGAAGGCGGCCAAGAGCGGAACCGCCACGAGGAGCCGGAACAGCAGCTCGGGTGCGGCCGCCAGGGGGGAGAGCGATTCGACCGGGCTTGCGATGTGGAGGGTCTTCCAGACGTCCACGACGGGGATCATCTCGATGAAGGTCCAGCCGTAGAGATCGCAGAACTTCTCGATGGTCAGGGGTTGGGCGCACCGGTAGGGCGCGCCGAGATGAGTATGCAGCGCGAAGGAGAGCCAGGCACAAACGGAAATGGCCGTGAGCGCCGCAGCCAGGAAAAAGGCGGCGCTCAGCAACGGCGATTCCCGTTCGGCGACCGAGCGGTGCAGCAGCCGCAAGAATACGTAGACCAGGAACGCGTAAACGAGCGCGACGGCGAGTCCGAGAGCCCAATGCCATCGGCCGGCGGCCCCCATGAGTTCGCGCGAGCCGATATAGAGGGCGGCTGCTACCAAAATGGCGCCGAAGACTTGCAGCAGCCAGGTCAGAATATTTCCAAACTTCTCTTCGATCGTGTTCCGAAAGGTTCCGGGCATGGCGCCTTCTCCTCTGCCGCCCCTGCGGCCTCCGTCTGATGCGCAGTGTTATCTTACGGTATCCTGTATCCCATGCCTGAGATCGAAACCCGAGAGCCGGCGCCGGGGATCACGGTCCTGAAATTCAGCGGCAGACTCATGACGGGACCGGAAGGCGAGAGCATTGAGACGCTGGCAGTGTCCACAGGTGCGTTGGTCGAACGGTCACAGATCCAAGGACGCATTGGCTGAGCTTTCAAGCTGCTTGAAAATACCCGTAACTCCGTTCTGGGAAACTCCCACGCGGTTCAATGCCGCCCTCAACTGTTCCGGCCCATTGCACTTCGTGGTTTCGCCAGCGCCAGCAGCCCCAGGTTGTCCCCCTGTAACCACTACGCGGTACCCGTCCTTTACGCGCTCTACGTGAACAGATTTTTTCATGCGATTAATTCCCCCATCGTCCAAGCTCGATCCGCTATTCCAGCCGCGATTGCCGGGGTTGCCTTGATAGTACCGTGAAAGCGGCAGAAGTTGTAATAGGCAAAATGCAGCGCCAGCGCCGCCCGCAGGTTCTCCCACTTCTTTGAGAAGGCGTAGGTGAGCCGCGTGAGCCGCTTGCACCACTGGAGCAGGCTGCCGTTCTGCCGCTCAATGTGGCTGGTGCAGATTCGTTGCCTTTCTGGGTCGCCGTATACGGGCGTCGGTATCGCCTCTACGCAATCGGGCGGGCTGTAGCGCCGGATGGCTTCCGGTTCGTTGTAGGCATAGATTTTTACCAACTGGGCGTAGTCCACGCGATCCCCGAGCATCTCGGCCACGGCATAGGGATAGGCGTTCAGGCCGTCCGTGGTCAACTGGAACCGCTGCTCGGGATCGGTCGCAACGGACAGCTTGCCCATGAAGTGAGTGGGGGAACTCACGGTGCGCTTGCCTAGCTGGAAGGCCAGTACCATTTTGGTGTTCCGCTCAATGGCAATGAAGCACCAGGCGTCCCCGACGTTGTACTTATCGCCGTGCTCCTTGTGGCTCTCTTTCTTCCCCACGAACGTCCAGACCTCATCACATTGCACATCGGTCACGGGCACGTTCCGCACCTTGGCTGCCAGCATCGCTTCGCAACGCTCGCCCGCGATCACCAGTAGGCGCAGAAGCGCTGTAGGCCGTTGCGATGCTTCCCGTTCTTAGTTGCTTCGATCAAGCAGTTGTGGCACGTCACTTTGGCTCTTGCTTTCTTCGAGCGCGGGAGCCAAAATGACAGTGGATCTAGACAATCCTGTCGTTTGGCTTCGGCCCGACGGCACGCCCTGCCGGTAGTTCAAGCTACCGGTGGGGCAAGTTAGAAGGTGGCGGCGGGTAAGGGATTCGAACCCCTGAGCGGTGGTACGAGCACCGCTTACCGGGAGTAAGCCGGATACGTTCGACCTCTCCGCCAACCCGCCGCTCCAGGCCAGCAGTTCCTGGTACTACTTGGGGCTGTTGGCCTTTATTTTGTTCGCGTTACAAGTATAATAATTTTGTTATTAGAAGTCAAGGGGGACCGGCTTGCTGCTATAATATTTTTGTGATATTCTGATGGCTGGAAAAGAGAGGACGATCCGCTGCTATTGCTCCCCAGCAGGCAATAACAAGATCGTTGATTGGCACGCCGATCTCAGCGCTCAGGAACGGGCCGATGCCGACACCTTCATTGCGATCATGCGAAACAAATTGGAATGGGCCATGCCGGATTACCGCCGACGCTTACAGGGCTACAAGCGCTTGGGTGAACTGAGGTGGATGTCCTGCAAGAAGCAGCATCGGCTGATCGGTTTTTTTATGGGTGGAGTCTGGTACGCGCTGCTCGGATGCACCCACAAGCAGCAGATTTATAATCCCGCAGATGCCCTCAAGATAGCGGACAAGCGCCGGAGCGATGTCGAGAACGGGAACGTCAATACGGTGACTTATGATTTCTAACCTGTGGAAAAAGCTTCGAGATCCAGAGTACCGAAAGGCTTTTGTAGCCTCTCAGATCAATATCGGCATTCCTTTTCAAATTCGAGCGTTACTAAAGGGGCGGAGCTGGACCCAGGACGATCTTGCGAAGCGAGCCGGGATGCTACAGCCTCGTATTTCTGCGATGCTCACTCCCGGCAAGACTCGCCCTAACATCGAGACGCTGCGGCGAGTTGCGGAAGCGTTCGATTGTGGCCTCGTGGTCAGATTTGTTCCTTTCGGTGAACTTACCAGGTGGTCCGAGCAGTTCAATCCCGACACATTCCATGTTCCGGATTACGCAACCGAGGATAAGAGCCAAGCTGTTCTAGAGTCCGTAGCTACGGCGCGTTGGGAGCCGAGCGAAGTTGCCGCTACCGCGATGCTGCTAGCGGGAGATCCAGATCAAACAGCACCAAGTGTTTTACTATCCATAGGCAGGATGCAGCCGGGTAGAGCAACGTTACCCAGAACCACAGGAACAACGACACTGCTCTATGTTCCAGATGACGCCGCTAACCGAGGTACCCATGGCCGTGCCTGAAGAAGAAAAAACTCTAGCAGTTCTCAAAGATGAAGAAAGGGCCGAACTTATCGCGGTGAAGGATATAGAGCGGATTAGGTCTCCGCATTTCCTAACAGTTAGCTCTAACAATGCAAATCTTACCAGAGGCTTCTTCGATGTCTCCATCCTGTTCAGCGAGATTGTCATTGTTCCGGGCGGGAAACCACAGGTTTTCATCGAGGACCGAGCCGCTGTAGAGATGTCATGGGAGCACGCCAAGGCCCTCCACAAAGTCTTGGGAAGCACAATCGAATTCTACGAAGCTAAGTACGGGAAGATTCGGGACCAACCGGAAAAGCCGGAAATCAGCGCTTAAAGAGAGGAAGCTACCGCCTATGAGCCTGTCGCACGGAAGTCGCGGGAGCAATCATGACGCCCATTGAAAACGACACCAAGACTGGAGTGGTTATCTACATGGACGACCGCTACTTCATCAACTGCCGGTACACCGATTGCACGCTGATCTTTGCTGGGGGCGACTTCGGCTGGGTCAATAGCAGTTTTCAAAACTGTAAGCTTAGTTTTGAGGGGCCAGCCGGTCGGACCGTGAACGTCCTGCGGATGTTTAGCCTTCTCTCGGACAAGTTTGGACAGCCAGCCCAGCCGCCCCAGAACACCCCTATTCAATAACGCCATTACTGCCTCCCTGTGGACCCCGCTGAATATTTAACCAACGCACCCCTGGACACCACCGAGGCGCTGGTGCGGAAACTGCTGCGCGAGAACCGCAAGAAGCTGATCTGGGACCTCACCGGAGTGGATTATGCCGACAGCGCCGGCCGGGGCCTTCTGACGTTCTGCCCGGCGACGATGCAGGCGGGGGGCGGCGCGCTGCGGATGGCGGGGGCGCAACCCCTGCCGCAGAAGCTCTTTCAGGTGACCAAACTCGACAAGATCCTGAGCTTCTTTCCCACCGTAGAGGACGCCTGCCGCGATTTCTAAGGTGCTGCAGTGCAGAGTACACTGCCTCTCAGAACGGACCGCTTCTGCTGTTTGCTGGCATTGCTGCTGTGGAGCTGGCTCCCGGCGGGAAGTCAAACCGTCTCCGCCGTCCCCGCCTTCGATGCCTACGCCGCCACCGACGCCTACCTGGCCAAGGTTCCCGCTGACAAGCGAGCGCAATCGGACGCCTATTTCGAAGGCGGGTATGGGCTGATCCTGTGGAACTATCTCTGCGGCGCGGCCATTTCTCTGCTGCTGTTGCATACCCGCCTTTCCGCTGGCATGCGGTCGCTCGCCGAGCGCCTGACCCGCTTCCAGCCGTTACGGACGTTCGGCTACTGGGCGCTTTATCTTGCCGCCACCTCCCTGCTCAGCTTCCCTCTGCTCGTCTATGAAGACTACTATCGCGAGCACC
>JBGPDC010000207.1:0-9589 GCA_041482115.1 Terriglobia bacterium
AACTGTCTCCGGCATCGGCCGACGCATACACCTGCCCGCCAGTTGTGCCGAAATACACCCCGCAAGGATCGAACGAGTCCACGGCCATGGCGTCGCGCAGCACGTTGACGTAGCAATTGCTCTGCGGCAGACCCTTGGTCAATGGCTCCCAATCGTTTCCGCCCGTTCGGCTGCGGTACACACGCAGCTTTCCCTCGGGTGGAATGCGTCCCGCCTCACCGTCGATCGGGACGACGTAGATGGTCTCCGGCTCGTGCGCGTGCACGTCGATCGCAAATCCGAAGTCGGTCGGCAGGTTCCCGCTGACCTCGTGCCACAAGTCACCGGCGTTGTCGCTGCGCAGGACGTCCCAGTGCTTCTGCATGAACAGCACGCCGGGACGCGAGGGGTGCATCGCAATGCGGTGCACGCAGTGGCCGACCTCGGCATTCGGGTCGGGAAGCTCGTTCCGCGCCTGTAGCCCGCGGTTGATCGGCCGCCACGTCTGGCCGGCGTCGTCGGTGCGGAACGCTCCCGCGGCCGAGATGGCGATGAAGATCCGCCCGGGGTTGCTCGGATCGAGAACGATGGTGTGCAGGCACATCCCGCCGGCGCCGGGCTGCCAGAAGCGCCCCGAGCCGTGGCCGCGCAATCCCGAGAGTTCCTGCCACGATTGGCCGCCGTCGGTCGAGCGGAACAAAGCGGCGTCCTCCACCCCAGCGTAGACCGTGTCCGGATCGGTCAGCGACGGTTCGAGATGCCACACGCGCTTGAACTCCCAGGGATGGGGCGTGCCGTCGTACCACTGGTGCGTGCCGGGAACGCCGTCGTAGACAAACTTGTTATCCACCGGCTCCCACGTCTTGCCGCCATCGCTCGAGCGCTGGATCAATTGCCCGAACCAGCCGCTGCACTGGGACGCGTACAGCCGGTTCGGGTCCGCGGGCGATCCCTTGACGTGGTAGATCTCCCATCCGGCAAAGTGGGGACCGCTGACGTCCCACTGTTTGCGCCTGGCGTCCGACGTCAAGACGAACGCGCCCTTGCGGGTGCCCACCAGCACCCTCACACTGCTCTTGTCTGCCATGCCTGTGCCTCCATAAATAAGTCGAATGGCGAGTGCCTGGATCGACACTCCAGCGGAAATTATTTGTCAGCCGCCGGCAGCCCCGCCATGTCGATGACGGGCCGGATTTCGATAGTACCCCAGCGGGCTCCTGGAATCCGGGCGGCTATGCCGATAGCCTCGTCGAGATCCGGGGCTTCGATCAGGTAGTAGCCGCCGAGCTGCTCGCGCGTTTCCGCAAACGGACCGTCGGTCACGAGCCGCTTGCCGTCGCGCACCCGCACGCTGGTCGCGGTCGAAGTGAGGTGCAGCGGAGCGGCCGCCAAATAATGTCCGCTCGCGTGGAGTTGCTGGATGAGTTGCACGGACTCCCCATAACAGTGCTTTCGCTCGGTCTCGTCCAAAGCCTGCTCGGTATGGTAAACCAGCAGCATGTATCGCATCTGTGAACCTCCATCGGTAAGTCGAACGGCGGGCGCCCGCATCGACACCCCCTAAGAGAATTATTTACCATCGAGGGATGCACCGGGATGCCGACCAGGCTATCGAGGCGCTCTATCGTACCGATTGGGGCCGGATCGTCGCGGCCCTGATTCGCCTCGTGGGTGACTTTGAGGTGGCCGAAGAGGCGGCCCAGGAAGCCTTTACGGCCGGCGTGAGCCAGTGGCGGACCTCCGGAGTCCCGGAATTTCCTCGTGCCTGGATCATCCGGACGGCCCAGCATAAAGCCATCGACGTCCTCCGGCGCCAGGCGCGGTTCAACGAAAAAGTTAACTCTTACGCCGCCTCCGAGTGGACCCCGACCATCCCGGAGCCGGACTACGAGGCCCTCGAAAGCCGCGACGACGAGATCCCCGACGACCGTCTTCGCCTGATCTTCACCTGCTGCCACCCGGCGCTGGCGCTCGAGGCCCAGGTCGCGCTGACGCTCCGCACGCTCGGTGGCCTCGAAACGGACGAGATCGCGCGCGCTTTCCTCGTGCCTCCGGCCACGATGGCGCAGCGGCTGGTGCGGGCGAAGCACAAAATTCGCGACGCGCGTATTCCGTATACCGTGCCCGGCACCAACGATATGCCGGAGCGGCTCGGCGCAGTGCTGACCGTGATCTATCTCGTCTTCAACGAAGGTTATGCGGCCACGCGCGGCGGCCCGCTCGTGAGAACCGATCTTTGCGCCGAGGCCATCCGTCTGGGACGCCTCGTGAGGACGCTGCTCGCGCCGCAGCCGCCCGCGGAAGCCACCGGTCTCGTAGCCCTGATGCTGCTCCACGATTCGCGGCGCGAGGCCCGTCTCGATGCGGCCGGCGATCTCGTCGTTCTCGAGGAGCAGGATCGCCGCCGCTGGGATCGAGGCCAGATCGCCGAAGCCTTACCCCTGGTCGAGGACGCGCTTCGCGGCGGTCCGGGTCCCTTTGCCGTGCAGGCGGCGGTAGCGGCCCTGCATTGTCAGGCGGCGCAGGCGGCAGATACGGACTGGCCTCAGATTCTCAGGCTGTACGACCTCCTGGAGCGCCTCCAGCCCTCTTCTATAGTTTCACTAAATCGCGCCGTGGCGGTCGCGATGGTGCATGGTCCTCGGCCCGCTCTGGCGCTCCTCGATGCACTCGCCGCCGCCGGCGATCTCGACGGCTACCACCTGCTGCATTCCGCGCGCGCCGACCTGCTGCGCCGCGCCGGATCCCCGGCGGAAGCGGCCAAAGCCTACGCCCGAGCTCTCGCGCTGGTCAGCAATGACAGCGAACGCCGCTTTCTCGAGCGGCGCCGGCGCGAAGTTCAAGCGCCGGAAACATGACCGGCCTCCTTCGCCGCTACGGGGGCCGGCCTCACCCGCAGCCGCGGTCTTCTCCTCATCGACGCCGAGCGAAGATTTGAAGATTGAATCCGCGGGATTTACTCCGTCATCGAAAACGAAGAGGCGTGCGGCGGCCGGTCAGGCCATTGCGGTGCAACCGAACGGTTTGTCTACGACGCTGAGCACGTTTCAGTTCAACTCGCAGAGCCGCACCTACGTTACCACTCCGCTTCCCTATTCTAGTTCCGGGACGGCGGCCCTCTATCTGACGCTGTATGGCACGGGATTCCGGAACGCCGCCGGTCGGGTGACGGCTACCATCGGGGGCCTGGCGGTGCCGGTGGGTTTGCCAGTCCGCAGGGATCGTTCGTCGGACTGGATCAGATCAACATCGGGCCTCTCCCCAAGGGGCTGCCTGCCTTCTCCGACACGCCAGTGGTGATCACAGCCGACGGTAAGGCCGGAAATGCCGTAACCATCCGCTTGCAGTAACTCGCCGAACGGCGGTGGGGCAACCTTGTCTCTCTCGCGTCCGGCTCTGAAAAGGCGTTAACCAATTCCAGAAAGTTGCCTGGAGACACGGAGAACCTTGCTAGGCGAGATCCACCGCCTAGAGGTGTCTAAGCACTCCTTCCCTTGTCTTCCAATCGGACAGCAGCCCCGGACGCGGGGAAGCCTGCGTCCGGGTTGCGTCGGGTAGGGCGTGATCTACGGCTTGGAGACGGTCTGGAGGAAGCCCTTGAGCTTGCCTCGGTCGATCATGGCCTTCTTGAATTTGTTCATGGCGTCGAAGATGGCATAGGCTTCGTCGCAATACTTGTCGAACCACGCCCAGGTCATCTGCTGTTTGCGGCCCCAGGTGACGCAGACGGGGCCGGAAGGCGTGTAGCCGCACAGGTATACGTAGTGACCGCCCCAGGATCCGGGAACGGAACCGGGACCCGTGGTGGTGGCCCAGGGCTGGCCGGTTTGAATCTCGGTTTGCGCACATTTCGGCAGGCTGACGCCGATGCCGACCCCGACATCGGCGTAGATGGCCTGGCGCACCTGGGCGTGGTCGCCGCGGTCCACTTCGGCGTAGGCCTGAATACGGTAGTTGCGCTTGCCGACTTTCCATCCGTTATGACGCCACACGCCGAGGGAGTCGAGGACGACCAAGCCGGAGTCGACGCCGCCGGTTTCCTTGAAGTATTCCTTGGTGACGTCTTTATCGGCGATCATAAGCACGGAGCCTTGCTCGATGTCTTCAAAGCGCAAGGTTTGATGGGCGCGGCCGGAGATGACGCAGCAGCCGAGTGTATCGTTGGCGAACATGGGGGTGGGGATGCCCAGATGCTTCGTATCGAAGTCGTATGAAGGTGGCAGGGCCGCGGCTTGCAACAGAGCCGCGAACTTGAAGTTGCGTTTGTCCCTTTTCGCAGCCGCTTTTCCAAGCTTGAAGATCTTGTGCGCTTGAATTCCTTTTGCTTTTGCCATTTTGTCTCCTTTTAGAAAGAAGGCACGCCAATTATTTGGGCATCACTTGAGACGAGATTTCCATTGGGGGTTCCCGGACAGTTGAAAGTATACATCAGGCCGCCTCTGGGTGGGGCTGTGAATCCGGTTTTTTGTCCCGCTGGCCTGGACCGCCCCGAAACCACCCGTTTCAGGCCGTCCGGAGTGGGGCGCGCCTGGGCAGCCTCTTCCCGATTCCATTTCTTGGACACTGGTCCGTTTAGACCAGCACGTCGAACCGTTATCGACTTGGGCAGCCGAGCGATGCAGGCTCGAAACAAAGAAACGGGAAAGAAGACGCAAGTTCTTCCAGAGCCTAAGGCGGCGCGAATGGCTGAAGCGTTAACCGGGCAGGGAGTTGGGGGCGTGACCTCTGGCTCCCCCGCGCACTGCACGAAAGGTAAAATCGCGGGCCAGGTGCGTAAGAAGCTCGGCCGGTCCGGGACGCCTCCTTACAGGATAGTCAGTTTAGCCAGCGTGCCGCCTTGCAGGAGGAGCCTCCGGGTGCCCGCCTTGCGAGAGATCTTGAGCTGTAGGGCGTAAATATACTCGCCGGAAAGCCACTTGCAGGCCGGGTTGCCGGTGAACGGCACGATCCGGATATCGTAGATGCCGCCGCCCTGATTCGTGAACTCGGTTATGGTGACCCCGCAGCCTCCCGGCCTGACGTTGAACCCGTCTGACAGCGACCAGCCTGCCGGAAGGCTGATGGCGCCGGTGCCGTTTCCAATGTTCGTCATCGGAGGCCCGGCCAGGTGATCTTCGGGCGCGCCGTCGAGCGTAACCATGACGCTGATGAGCGCCGAGGTAAGAATCTTTGCGCCGGAGCCGCCCGCCGCGGCGTTGCTGCGGTTGATTTGCGCCTGAACCAGCACCTCGCGAGTTATGGGTGGAAGCGTCTTCTTAGCCATTCTGGTCTCCCTTCCGGAACGTGGTCTCCGCTGGAGTGGCACTGTAGCACAGCTCTCGCCCGCCGCGCGATGTTGCTGCCAGCGGCCTCACCCCGGGGAAGCCGCCGAAGCCACGGGTGCCCATGTGGCCTTACCAGGTGTGGCGCGGCGTTCCTGCCAGTCCGAAGTACGATCGTCGGGCCAGCCGGCCTTACTGGACGACCTCCACCGCGTGCCCGTCCGGGTCCCGCGCCAGGCCCCTTTTCGAATGGCAGCCCGGTATGACGCTCTATTGACCACACCGCGTAAGCGCTGCACCGGCACGAAACGGCTACAATGACCGCGTGATCTTCCTGGCCTCGTTCTTCATCTTGCTCCTGCCGGTAGCGGCCAAAGCTCAACAGCCGCGCGCCGCCTCGTCCCCCCTTACCGGTGCTGAAAAGGAAGAGTTTCTGTTGAAAGCCGGCATTGTCAATGAGCGCGAACTTTACCCGGGCGCGAAGTACTCCTGGCGGGTAAGCCTTGCTGACGGGGAGCGGAAGCACGACGCCTCGGTCGAGACGGAGGATGGGAGCACTCCCTCCCAGCGGGATTACAGATTTAACGTGGCCGCCTACGAACTGGACCAGGCGCTCGAACTCAACCTGGTGCCGCCAGCGGTCGAGCGCACGGTGAAAGGCCAGCCGGCCGCTGTCGCCTGGTGGGCGGATGACGTTGCCATGAGCGAGCTGGCGCGAAGGAGAAAGAAAATCGAGCCGCCCGATCCGGATAGCTGGAACAAACAAATGCAAGCCGTGCGGGTTTTTGACGAGTTGATCTCAAACACCTACCGCAACATAAGTCCAGTTCATTACATGTCTACAATTTGGGACAATCTGCTGATCACAAGCGACTGGAGAATTTGGCTCATCGACCACACCCGTGCGTTCCGGATCAACAAGCAATTAGAAAATCCCCAGAGCCTGACCCAATGCGACCGCACTCTGCTGGGCAAGCTGCGGGAGTTGAACCAGGAACTATTGAAGCAAAAGTTGGAGAAGTATCTGGCCCCCGCGCAACTTGACGGCCTCGAGGCCCGGCGGGACCTGCTCGTGAAGCACTTCGACGAACAGATCACCAGGAAAGGCGAAGGCGCCGTGCTGTACGACCTCCCGCCGAGACGGTAGACCGCTTGACATTCTGCACGTAATGCCTCGCCCGTGGTCGGCAACCCCGCCTGGAGGGAACGCCTCCCCCCCTTACTGCACCACCTCCACCGCGTGCCCGTCCGGATCCCACGCGTTTCCCCCACGGCGAAAAGATGATGCCGCTGGCCGTCGCGCCCATCGCGAGGCCCAGCGACGCCCGCCGCAGCAAGGGGTTAGGCAGCGCCTGATGCACCGGCGAGGCCGGAGGCTCCAAAATCGTCCCAAACGTGCACGCGGAAATCATGAACAGCCCGAGCGCCGCCGCCTCGATCAGGTATTCGGGCCAGTGCTGCGAGAGCGCCTTCCGCATCACCAGAGTTGGTACGGAAATCCCGCCCGAATCTTCCCAACGACCGCAAACTTTGGTATACCGGAATGGCAGGAGGGTCCTTCCATGCCGTCTACCAAGCGAAAAGTGATTGATTGCCGTCAATTTCCGAGTGAAAAAAACTGCACTCTGGCTATCTCGGGCACCGAAGAAGAGGTGCTGGCCGTCGCCGAGCGCCACGCCGTCGAAGAGCACGGGCACACGAAAACGCCGCAACTGCGCGAGCAGATCCGCGCGCTGCTGAAAGACGCGTAGCCCGGGCCAGCGGCGTGCCTGACGAACCCTTCAACGAGCCCCGTCTCGCCCTCAACCGCATCTACACGCGCCGGGGCGACGCGGGCGAAACCAGCCTCGCCGGCGGCCAGCGCGTCTCCAAGGACTCGCGCCGCCTCCAATGCTACGGCACCGTCGACGAGCTCAACGCCCTCGTCGGCCTCGCCCGCCTCTCCGCGCAAGAGCAGCCGAGTCTCGCCCCGCTCGCGTCTATCTTCCACCGCCTCCAGCACGAACTGTTCAACCTTGGCTCCATCCTCGCCACGCTCCCCGAGGACGTCCACCCCCAGCAGCCCCGCGTCACCGGCGCCGACGTCACGCAGCTCGAAAAGGAAATCGACGCGATGAACGCCGGTCTCCCGGTGCTGCGCTCCTTCGTACTGCCCGGCGGCTCCCGCCTCAGCGCCGAGCTGCACCTCTGCCGCACCGTCTGCCGCCGCGCCGAGCGCCTCGCCGTCTCGCTCGCCCACGACGAGACCGTTCCCCTCGAAGCGATCCGCTATCTCAACCGCCTCAGCGATGCGTTCTTTGTGTGGAGCCGCTGGGTGAACCACCAGCTCGGCGTCCCCGAGGTCTTGTGGCAACCGAACCAGTCCGCCGCGGGACGTTCGGAAGGTTAGGTCCGCTCCCGCTACAGCAGTTCCACTCGAGCCCGGTGACCCGCCGCCCCCGCCAGCTTGGCGTCCCGCGTGACCAGGGGCGCGCCAAGAGCCTCCGCCAGCGCCAGGTAGGCGGCGTCGTACGCCGTGACGTTGCGTCGCAGCTCCCAGAGGCGGGTAATAAACACGTCATGCGGATGGCGCGCTAGGGGAAGTGCACCTAAGATTCGGAGCGCCTCTCCCGCGCGCTCCGGCCCCAGTTCGTTTGCTGCCGAATAACGCCGTAGTACTTGCACCACCTCGACGTCGATCAGGTGGGGGGCGTGCAGGGCCTCGCCTGGGCGGAAGAGGCGCGCCCGGATTCGGGGTGACTCCGGCCTGGCGAGCAAGACTTCCAGCAGCGCGGAAGCGTCAACGACAATCACCGCCCGTCCCGCTCCGCCCGCACCGCGGCGGCCGGGGAAATTCGCGTCGTCACGGGTGAAAGGCGCGCCAGCCGCTCCTTCATTTCAGCGAGCGTCGGCACTTCCGCCGTCCGCTCCGCCTGTTTGAGCAGGTAGTCCGACAGCGACATCCCCTCCATCGCCGCGCGGGCCTTGAGCTTGCGGTGCAGCGCCTCGGGTACGTTCCGGATCTGGATCATCTTCGACATGCTCTCAGCATACTTACATGTGCATCACATGTCAAAGGGCCGAGAGCCCAGCCTCTCGGTCCGGCCCGACTCCGCCTCAAGGCGCCGCGGGATTCTTAAAGGTCACGTAGCCGTCGTAGAGCCAGAAGCCAAACATGACCAGCAGCAGCGCCAGCGAAGCAAAGCCGAACGCTCGGGTGTAGGGAGCCACCCGGTTTAATCGGCTCACGATCAGTGTCTTCTCCGCCTCCAGCTTCGACTCGGAGGCATCCAAGAACAACTGGTCTTCTTCTTCCCTGCCGATCAGTTTGCTATACACCAGCAGCGCCGCAAAAACCGTGGTCGCCGCCGCCCAGAGAACCGTGACCCATGTGGAAAGAGAACCACCTGGCATAACCGTTCCTCCTTCAGGGCTGTGGCGCCATCTTACCACCACCTGCCCACGAAGGAGGCTCCCTACTCCAGGCGCCCTAGTCCAGCCGCTTCCGCAACCGCGCCGCGCTCAATCCCAGCACCGCCACCCCGTACGCCCCGAGCGCCACCATCTGCGGCCACAGCACGTCCGCCCCCACCCCGCGCAGGAAAATCCCCCGCACGATCTCGAGGAAGTAGCGCAGCGGGTTGAGATAAGTAATGTACTGCACCACCGGGGGCATGTTGTGGATCGGAAATGCGAAGCCGCTCAGCATGAAGGCCGGGATCGCAAAGAAGAACGTCCCCATCATCGCCTGCTGCTGCGTGTGGGAAATCGTCGAGACGAAGAGGCCCGCCGAGCGAGTCAGGCTACGAGACCGGCGGGGAGATCACCCACTTAGCCGCCTTGGCGAACCAGCGAGTGACACTTTTCGGTTTTGGGCCACAGACGCCCACATGAGACGACTCCTCAGGAAGCGGTCTTGGAGAGACGGTTTGATTTCGGGATCGGACCTGGCCGGCGGTAAGCGAGGCAAGGGCGAACCCTGGGTGACCCGCCATCACGCGACGGACGTCACCACCTTCGAAATCGATCAAGTCTTTTCGGTAGACGGACATCGGGTCCCCGTCCTCATCGTCCTCAAAGGCGGCAGACGATGGGCGCCAGCGACGCTCGTTTTGGTCGAAATGGAAATGTCGGTCTGGAATTCGTCGAAGCAGAGCTACGTCATTGGCGATGCTAGAGTCGTCCGGGAATTCGGTGCAATCAGCCGCGCCAGGCAAGCAGAACTCACTCCACAGAGATTCGGTGAATCCAGGATCTCAATTCCTGCTCGTGACCAGCGAAGCCGCCTTCAAAGGTGGCACCATTCTCTTCCAGATCTTCGGCGAAAAAGGTGACAGCCTTGGCAGAGTCCACATAAACCTCGATATCTA
>JBGPDC010000208.1:0-9555 GCA_041482115.1 Terriglobia bacterium
CGAACGCCCAGACGTCGGTCCGCCGGTCGATCGGCCGCCCGCGCGCCTGCTCGGGCGACATGTAGGCCGCTGTCCCGAGGATCGTCCCCAACTGGGTCCCCAGGCTCGCGGTGGGGGAGTGCCTGGGGTCCCCTGCGGCGCTGTCCCCGGTGAACGCTTTGGCGAGGCCGAAGTCCAGCAGCTTGACCTTGCCGGAGGGCGTGATCTTAATGTTGGCGGGCTTGAGGTCGCGGTGGACGACGCCCTTTTCGTGGGCCGCTTCGAGGGCCTCGCAGATCTGCCGGGAGAGGGCGAGGGCCTCATCCAGTGGGAGCGGGCTTTGGAGAGTTTCCCCTTCCACCAGCTCCATGACCAGGAAAGGAGCGCCCTCAGCCTGCTCGAAGCCGTGAAGCGTCGCGATGCCGGGATGATTCAGCGAGGCGAGTACGCGGGCTTCGCGCTCGAAGCGGGCCAGGCGCTCGGGGTCGCGGGCAAAGGCAGGGAGCAAGACTTTGACGGCGACGTCGCGGCCGAGATTGGTGTCGCGGGCGCGGTAGACTTCGCCCATGCCGCCCGAGCCGAGCGGAGCAAGGATCTCGTAAGGCCCGAGTTTGTCGCCGACAGAAAGCGGCATAGGATTGATGCAGCTAAGTTTACTCGATCAAGAAGCCGATAGGTCCTGAATTACGGCGCATCCGGAAACAATTCCGATGGACCGTCGTGGCCATCCTGGCCGACTTGCGCGATCAGAACTCCTTCACGAATTGTAGTTGTAGTCTACTTCCCGTATTGCTTAGCAGCCTTGCCAATCGATGGACCGGCCTTGGCAAGATCTTGCGGGTTCATGATCGGCCGCAACGAGACTGTTGCGTTGAACGCCAGAAACCAGGGCTCAGCGACCGCCGGAATCTGCGAGGTGTCCTTCATGTCGAACACGATGGAGCCCGCCCGTTGACCGTTGTCGTCCGCATAGAAATAGGCCGCTTCCGGTTTGAGATCGGCTAGAATTCGCTCGACCGTAGACCCCAGGGTGCCATCCTTGGCGGCGGCATTTCCGGCCTCCACGGGAATCGATACTCTCAGCAACATTCGCATATGGTTTTGCTCCTTAAAAGGAAGAGGTGCCGAACGATTATACCCGACTGGTGTGTGCACTCGGAGACAATCCAGGCAAACTGACCCCCTACCCCCCGGCTGCCGGGGCCGGGGACGTACAATAAGGACGTAGTGCGCCGTCTTCTAGCAACCTGCGCGATCGGTGCGGCCCTGGCTCTGCCGGTGGCGGCGGTCGATTTCTTCCCGCTCGACCAGCTTCGTCCCGGCATGAAGGGCGTCGGGCGTACCGTTTTTGCCGGGGAAAAGATCGAGGAGTTCGGGGTCGAGATTCTGGGCGTGCTGGAGAATATCGGCCCCAAGCAATCGATCATTCTGGGACGCCTCTCCGGCGGTCCGCTCGCGAAGACCGGCGTGATGGCCGGTATGAGCGGCAGTCCCGTCTACATTGATGGCAAGCTGGTGGGCGCGGTCGCGCTGGCATTTCCGTTTGCGACCGAGCCGATCGCGGGCATCCGGCCGATCTCCGAGATGGTTGAGCCCTTTGAGCAGCGCGCCGAGCCTCCCCCGGCCGGACTGCGGGCGGCGCTCGCGGCCCTCCAGAGGCCCGGCGGAGGGCGCGTCGAGCGCTGGATTCCCGCTGCCGATCTGCGCCTATTGCCAGTGGCCCTCGATCCGGTGGCCGGGCAGTCGAAGCTGATCCCCATCGCCACCCCGATGAATTTCGCCGGGTTCACCTCCCGCACCCTCAACGTCTTCGGTCCCGCTCTGCGCGAGTTGGGTCTCGAGCCGATGCAGGGCGCCGGCGGCGGGTCGACCAGCCGTTCGTCGCGAATGGGCGATCCTTCGACGATGCAGCCGGGCTCCATGATCAGTGTCGCCCTGGTGCGCGGCGATCTGAGCGTTAACGCCGACGGCGTCGTGACGCACATCGACGGCAACCGGATTTACGCCTTCGGCCACCGCTTCCTCTCGGCCGGACCGACCGACCTGCCGTTCATGCGCTCGTCGGTCATGGCCCTGCTTCCGAACCTGGCGAATTCGTTCAAGATTTCGGCGGCCGGCGAGCTGATGGGCTCCATCCGGCAGGACCGCAGCACGGGCATTTTCGGAGAGCTGGGCACGGCGCCCCGCCTGATCCCGGTGGACGTGAATTTGTACTCCAGCCGCAATGGCAACCAGGCGTACCACCTGGAGATCGTCAACGACCGTTTCTTCTCCCCGTTCCTGCTGCAGATGGCCATCTACTCGGCGATCGACGCCACCGAGCGGACGCTCGGAGCCTCCACGTTTCAAGTGCGCGGGTCGATTCAATTCGGCGGCAGCCAGCCGCCGGTGGTGCTGGACAATGTCTACGCCGCGGATAACAACAACGCGATCCTGGTGGCCTTCGCCGCCGCCCAGCCGATGGCCTACGTAATGCAGAGCAGCTTCCCCGACCTGCGCGTGGAGCGGGTGCGCCTCGAGGTCGAATCCATCGACCAGAAGAAGCAACTCAAGCTGGACCGCGTCTGGGCCGAGCCGCGCGAGGCCAAAGCCGGCGAGCAGATCGCGCTCGCGGCCGTCCTGCGGGGCGAGAACGGCCAGGAGACCGTGCGCCGGGTGAACTTTCGCATCCCGCCCGGGACGCCCGAGGGCCCGCTCAGCGTCACGATCGCCGACGGCGCCGGCATGAATCTCCTCGACCTGCGCGGCCTCACTCCCAGCCGCGAAGCCGCCACCAGCCTCCAGCTCGTGCGCGCCATCAACGAGCTGCGGCGCAACAACAAGCTCTACGTCCGGGTCTGGCGGACCGACCGGGGCTTCCAAGTCGAGAACGATCCCTTGCCCTCGCCGCCCGCCTCGCTGCGCGCGCTGCTCGCCGGAGGCGCCGCGGCCACCGGCGGCCTGGGCACAACGTATTCGGCCGTGCTGGACGAGATGGAGCTCGCCGGGTTCGACACCGCGGTCGCCGGCTCCGAGACGATCCGCCTAACGGTGAAGCCATGACACGTGTGCTGCGCCGCGTCCTGCTCTCGGCAGTCCTGGCGGCCCAAGTGTTGCCAGGCGCGGGCACCGCCGTGTGGGACATGAGCACCTACAAGGACTTCATTGGCGGGGTGTTCCACAATGTCTCCCTGAGCCGCGAAGGACGCCTCACGGTCGGTCCCGAGCTGAAGACCGTGTTTGCCTCCGAGCAGCCGCTGCTGTGGTCGCTCGCCCCCGCGCCCGACGGCACGGTTTACCTCGGCACCGGCCATCGCGGCCGCGTCTTCCGTGTCGCGCGCGACGGCACGAGCAAGCTGTTCTGGGAAGCGCCTGAGCCCGAAATCTTCGCCCTGGTGGTAGCGCCCGACGGCAGCCTTTACGCCGGGACCTCTCCCGACGGCAAGGTGTACCGCCTGAACGCCAGCGGCCAGGCCACCGAATTCTTCAAGCCCGAGACCAAGTACATCTGGTCGCTCGCCTTCGGCCGCGACGGCTCGCTCTATGTCGGCACCGGCGACCGGGGCAAGATCTTCCGCGTGGATACGGCCGGTAAGGGCGAGCTTTACTACGACACGAAGCAAAGCCACGTGACGACCCTCGCCCTCGATCGCCAGGGAGCGCTGCTGGCGGGCACCGATCCGAGCGCCATCCTCTACCGGGTGACGGCCAAGGACAAGGCGTTCGTCCTCTACGACGCCCCGCTCGCCGAAATTCGCGCCCTCCAAGTGGCCCCCGACGGAGCGATCTATGTGGCGGCCATGGGAGGCTCGGCGGCGCGCGCCGCGCAGCCCGCTGCGACCACGGTAGGCGACACTATCATCCCCCCGCTGATCCAGTCCATCACGGTGACGGCGACGGGCGAGGCAGCCCAGCAGCAGTTGCCCAAACCCGAGCCGCCCAAGCCCGCCGTCCCAGGTACGTCCCCAGCCACGCCCGCCGCCACCGCTGCCCAGCCGGCTTCAGCGGCGCCGCCCACGCCCGGCACGCAGCGGTCCGCGTTGTTCCGCATCGCCCCCGACGACACCGTCGAAACGCTCTGGACCTCGACCGAAGCAAACGTCTACGCCCTGCTGCCCCAGAAAGCCGGCCTGCTGTTCTCGACGGACGACAAGGGCCGTATCTTCCGCCTCGACGCCGCGCGGCAAGTGACCCTCGTCGCGCAGACTGGCGAAGAGGAAACCGCGCGCCTCGTGGACCTGGGCGACGCCGTCCTCGCCGCCACCAGCAGCCTGGGCAAGCTCTACCGTCTGGGCGAGGCTCCGGCGGCTGTCGGGACCTACGAGGCCCAGGTGCGCGACACCGGCACGATTTCGCGCTGGGGCAAGCTGAGCTGGAAGGCGCAGACGCCCTCCGGGACGGCGCTCGAATTCTCCACGCGCGCCGGAAATTCGTCCAAGCCCGATGCCACCTGGAGCGACTGGTCGCCGCCGCTGCGCAACCCGGACGGCAGCGCGATCGCGAGTCCCACGGCCCGTTTCATCCAGTGGCGAGCCGAGCTGCGCGGGGCGCGCGATGCCGCTCCGGTGATCGAGAGCGTCTCGCTCGCTTACCTGCCGCAGAATGCCGCGCCCGTGGTGAAGAGCATTTTGGTTACTTCGACCCAGACCGCCACCAGCCGGGCGGCGACGGGAGCGGCTCCCCCGGCGGCCTCCGCGCCGGCGGACTTCACCGTCACGGTCACCGACACCGGCGCGGCCTCCACCTCGACCAATCCCGGCACCATCTCGACCGCCCTCAGCCGGGGCTCGACGCAGTCGCAAGTGACGTCCATTTCCTGGCAAGCCGAGGACCCTGACGGCGACAAGCTGATCGCCAAGGTCTTCTTCCGTGGCGAAGGCGAGAACGCCTGGAAACTGATTAAGGAAAACGTCACCGACAGCTATCTGAACCTCGACGCCGACGCGCTCGCCGACGGCGTCTACCAGGTTAAGGTCAGCGTTTCCGACAGCCCCGCGAACCCGCCGGCCACCGCCCGCGAGGCGGAGCTGATCAGCGATCCTTTCCTGATCGACAACACGCCACCGGTGGTGCGGGTAACGGACGTGGCGCGCACGGGCAACCGCGCCGTAGCCCGCTTCCAGGCCCAGGACGCCGCCTCCATGCTCCAGCGCGCCGAGTATTCCGTAAACGCCGGCCCCTGGGTGCCGGTCTATCCCGACGACGGCATCCTCGATTCCAAGTCCGAGACTTTCACCATCACGCTCGAGAACCTTGCCGCGGGCGAGCACCTCGTCACGCTGCGCGTCGCCGACCGGGCGGGCAATCCGGGACTGGGGAAAGCGGTGGTGCGATAGGACCCTATGTCCCGCGTCAGGCGAGTGACCATCAACGACCACTGCTCCCACCAACGAACGCTGTTTCCGAGCCGCGACCGTGAGGGAGTGGTCCGAGTTTGTTAAAACGATACTTCAAAGCCGGCGGCGTCTCCGAAGCTGGCGCATGCTCCCGCGTGCCCGGCTCGTAGCGAGCCAATTCAGTCAAATGCGTGGGCTGACGCGACCGACCCAATAACCCGGCCGGCGGCTATGATGCGCCACGGCGAGTATTAGTAAGCCATCCCTCTCCATCGTGTAGATGAGCGAGTATCGGAACTGCGCATCCCCGGCATTATCTCCGCGGCCGATTCCGGGAACTGTGCGATGAGGTCCTCAGCCCTCTGAACCTCAGCAAAAACCTGCCGTCCGAGTCCCTTAGCTCGCTGCTCGAGGTAGCCGATCTCATGGAGCAACTCCTCCTCGGCGGCCTCGTGGTACTCGACGGGCATCAGCGGAACAGGCTTTCCGCCTTCTTCGCTACTTCTTCCGCTGGAACTGCCGTGGCGCGACCGGCGCGATACTCGTCCAACCGCCTTTGGGCTTCCTCTGCCCAGAGGCGCGCCGCCTCTTCCTCGCTCAATTCCTCCAGGCTGGCCAGAAGCCTTTGCGCTAAGGCCGCCCGATCCTGGACGTCCAGGCTCAGCGCGTTCTTGAAGACCTCTGCGTCTGACATCTTGACCTCCGACCCCATTGTATCCGCTCGGGGACTTTCACCGTTGTTACGTCGCCGTCCGGCCGCCCTATTTACTGCGGGCCAGGACGCCAGGCGCGGGGCCTCCTGACGGGGGGACCTAACCTTCACGTGCCGCAGCACCTGCGGTCCCCAAATTTCTCTGAAATCGCCGTGATCGGCCCGCGGTCGTGAAATATCCTGCCCGCCCGAGCAGCTCCAGCGCCGCCCCAAAGCTGGCGCCTGCCCGCGCGTTCCCGGCCCGTAGCGATCCAATTAAATCAAACGACCGACCTAATCTCTAGGTCGCCAAAACGCCTCCAAAACCCTGTTTTCCACCTCATTTCGCCCCTCCGCAGTGCCAAGAATGGACCATCCCACGTAGACGCACCCGAGCCCCGGGGGGACCAGGAAGTTCAACCCCATTTCCAGCGGAAGGCTCTTTTCCGATGATCGTTCCCCCCGCCGGCTGGTGGTCCGGATGCTGGCCCGCCGTGGGTTGTCTAACGCCGGGCGCTCAGCCGCGAGCCGCGCGGGGCCCTTTGGATTTCTTATGCAGGGGTCGTTCGCGGCTGGCCGGCTGCAACGCCTCGTTCGGCAGCCTCATGAAGTTCTCTGGCCGGAGGAGGCTCGCCACGGAGATGTCTTCATCGATTGCCTCCCAATGAATTCCGATGCCGCCCCCGATCAGTTCCCAATCGGATCGCTGTCTGGGTGACGCGTCGGCCAGCCGCGGGAACCACACCAGAGGCACCGCAACGACCCGTCCGTCGGACAGCGTGACGGACAGCGCGTCGTTCGAACACGACACGTCGACCGCCAGTGTTTCAGCCTTTTCCACTGAAGTACTCATGCCATTCCTCCAGAAAGAACTGCGCGTTTTCCCCCACGATTTGCCGAATCTCGGTCATCTCGTGCCCGCGAAACTTCGGTCTCCCTCGATCTGATGGTCCGAACTCTCATCGGGCTGGGTGCCTCACCGGGTGATCTGGCCAGAGCCATCGCCCGGAATAGCCCTGCGAGGGCGGCCTAACGACTTGCGCATCACCCGCCGCCGCGTCTTTTGCGGCGGTTGGGTGCATGCCCTGATTGGGCCGCCCCTTCATCATCCAATCCCAGGTCTTGCTCGGTGATCGTAATCTTGTTGTTTCTCCGCCAACTCTCCGGCAGGCCACTGGCGCCGAATTCACTCAGCGCGCGGTGCAGGTATGGGCGAAGAACCTCATCGAACACGCGGTGACAGTTTGGGCACAGCGGAATGCCGTTGGTCTGGCGGTCGCAGCCGAGCTTGGCCTTCCATTCCTTTGCGTCAATGATGTGAACCGCGTCAGGGAGCGGGTAGCTGGCGCCACAGATCACGCAGGACAGGTGTTCGCCGGTCTGCCGGTCGCGGACGATCTTTCGCTTGACGTCCGGGTTAAACGCCATTACTCCTCCCGGGTCGGCCTGCCGACTTGGGCGCTCAGGCGCGGCCCGGTTTTGGCCGCCGCCTGCAGCGCTTCGTTAGGCCACGCACTCGGTCAACAAATGACTCCACAGATGCCTCATTTTCCGGAGGTCGTACGCGGGATCTCGACCGGCACTGCTAAAGAACGCACGCGCGTAGCATTCCTTGTGAATCAGCTCTCCTTGATACGCGGCCATGGCTGCGTTGAAGCCTGTCCACCTTACCGCAGCCTCGGCATTTGACCCATAATGTAAATCGAGAAACAACTCGATCGATACCGCCTTGCCATTGATGTCTTCGGTCGACTCGCCAGAGGGTCCGAAAGTCTTGAAGTTGGTCAGCTCGTCAAGCACTGGCAGAACCGTTACGTGCATGGAGCGTGGCAGATCCAGTGCACGAATGCGCTGGAACGCCTCGAGACCGGCGGTGTCGTTGTCTAGAACAACCAAGATCTTGTTCTGAATCCGCAATCTCGCCAACCCCTGACAAAAGCGAACTAGGTTCCCTGTTCCCGTGAAGGGGTAGTTTTCCGACATGTCGATGAAATCGAACAAATCAGCGACATCAGGATCCACTAGGGGCAAGGCCACTTGAAGAATGGATGAATCCGATGATCCTTCGGTAACGACCAGGTATCGATCACTGTCCAATAAGCCCGCGTATAGAGAGGCCTCATCCACCCAGCCACCCTCCAACACGTCGTGGAATCGCCACACAACATTCTCCTCTAGATTCTGGCGATTTTCCCCGAGCAGGCGCAGAAGCAGATAAGGGTCAAGACTTTCAAAGAGTTTATTCCATGAAGCTAGAGACGCCGATGTTCCTTTGGGGTCGGTGAACTCCGAATCTTTCTGCATTAGCTTCGCCGCGAACTCGCTGAGGGCACACGTCCCGTAGCCTTCTGGCACCGTAACTCGGTTCACGTCAATCGAACTAAACACGCGGCAGAGTGCATCGAACGAACTTTCCAGATCTGGGTAACAATCCGGGCTTCGTTCGATTGTCCAGCCATAGATCAATCGACATTCCGGCATGCTATAGCCCAGGAGATCAAGTCTCTTGATCACGCTGCGAAGCTTGCGAACGTAGGCAGGCTGCGATTCTTGAACATTGTCGGCATAGTAGTACATGGCCGGTTGAATGTCCTCCTTGAGGAACAGCGCCGAGTGATTTCCATATAGTTCGTTCTTACCCCAAGTAACCTGGAGCCGCCCGACGTCAAGTGAACTTATTGATCCCATTTTGCGGCGATTCTTGTCGGCCCAACTGTGAGTCAGCCGCCCCCCAAGCCCATTCTCGGGCGGCCTAAACCGGAAGTCAAACCAGCCGCACTACAGTTCCAACTCCTTACACCACAACGAGCCGTGTCCACTTTGCCAATCCGCCTCCCGCTTAAGGCCGACCGCTCCGCCCGACTGCACTGCCCGCCTTCGTGTGGCATTGGCTTTCGCAGCCGGTCGCGCAGGCTTTGAACCCCTCGCCCGCCTCGGTTCAACACGCCCGTGTAGACCATGACGGTCGCCGCATCCTTGTGCCCCAGCAGTTCCTGCACCGCGAATGTCTCCCGGCTCAGTTTACTGCCAACCACCGCAAAATATAACGACTTTCGCCCCGTTCGTCCACCTCATTCGCGCGTCTTATGCGACAGATTCCGGCGCATAATCCCGCGCTCGGCCGTCATTGGATGGCAGCCGCATGCCGGACTAGGAGCTTTGATCCCGCCCCTCCAAGAGCTCTCCGCGCGCCCCCGGCTCCGCGTACCTAAACCCCCGCGCCCGAAGCGCCTCGACCGCCGCGTTCAAGCTATCACGGGCCACCCACAGCAACACCGCCGCATCTCCCCGCGCCCCCGGCTCGCCCGGGATCATGACGCCGAAGCGCCGCCCCTCCGCAGGTGTCGCCGGCTTCGCCGCTCCCCGCAGCTCGCGCGCCTTCCTCGCCATCTCCTCCGGCCCGCCCGCCAGAAGCTGCTCCTGCTCCTCCCGCGGCAGTCCCGCCAGCAACACCGCCGTCGAGACCGTCACGGAATCGGAATTTACGGCCGCAATCAATTCCTCCGAGCCTTGCCGCACCACCTTAAGCGCCAGATTAACCAAGCGAATTGAGACATTTACGGTCGCCGC
>JBGPDC010000209.1:0-9457 GCA_041482115.1 Terriglobia bacterium
ATCATCCTCGATGAGATCGGTCGCGGCACCGCCACCTACGACGGCCTCGCCATCGCCTGGGCGGTGATCGAGTATATCCACCAGCGCACCCGGGCCAAGACCCTCTTCGCTACCCACTACCACGAGCTGACCGAGCTGGCCGAGCTGCTGGCCGGCGTGAAGAACCTGCACGTGTCAGTTAAAGAGGCCGGCGACCAGATCGTGTTTTTGCGGCGCGTCGAGCCGGGCAGCGCCGACCGCAGCTACGGCATCGAGGTCGCGCGGCTTGCCGGGCTGCCGCTCCCGGTGGTGGAGCGCGCCCGTGCCGTGCTGGCGATCCACGAAGAGAAAGAGCACACCGTCAGCGAAGAGCTGTCGCCTGGGGCGGCGCCGCCGATGCAGATCGAGATTTTCACGCCGCTCGACCGCGGGGTGGTGGAGAAGCTGCGGGCGTTGAATATCGACGAGCTGCGTCCTCTCGAGGCCCTCAACCTGCTCGCCGAGATCAAGAAGGAGCTTTCGTGATTGTCGCCGGCCTGATCAGCGGCACGTCGGTGGACGCCATCGACGTGGCGCTGGTGGACTTGCGCGGGGCGGGCTTCGGCCTGCGGGTGCGGCCGCTGGCCCACTACAGCTTCCCCTACCCGGCTGGCGCGCGCGAGGCGATGTTGGGTATTTCCAATACCAACACCCACACGGCGGCTGTGGCGCGGTTGAACGTGCTGGTGGGCGAGTGGTTTGCGGAGGCCGTCCGGCGGGCGTGCCGGCGGGCCAAGATTCCTGTCTCGCGCCTCGGGCTGATCGGCTCGCACGGCCAGACGATCTATCACCAGGGCCGGCGCGAGAAGCTGCTGGGCCGCGCCGTCGCCTGCACGCTGCAGATCGGTGAGCCGGCCGTGATCGCGGCGCGGACCGGGGTCCACGTGGTGGCTGATTTCCGCCCGGCCGACCTCGCCGCCGGCGGGCAGGGCGCGCCGCTGGTCCCGTATGTCGATTACCTGCTCTACCGCAGCCCCCGCGTGAACCGCGTGGCGCTCAACATTGGCGGCATCGGCAATCTTACTTCGATTCCGGCCGGGGCCACGCCGGAACAGGTAATCGCCTTCGATACCGGACCGGGCAACATGATCCTCGACGCGCTCGCCGCACAGTTTTCACACGGGCGGGAACGCTACGACCGCGACGGACGCCGGGCGGCGCGGGGCCGCGTCCACGAACCGCTCCTCCGCGAACTGCTGCGCGATCCTTACTTTCGCCGGCGTCCGCCAAAGAGCGCGGGGCGGGAGCAGTATGGCGCGGGGTTCGTCGCGGATCTGCTCTCCCGCGGGCTGGCTCCGGCCGACCTGATGGCGACGGTCACGCAGTTCACGGCGGTGAGTATCGCGCTCGGCATCCGGCGGTTCGCGGTGTGGCCCGGCGAGGTGATCGTCTCGGGCGGCGGCTTGCGGAATCCGCAACTCATGGCGCGCCTGGCCGCGTTTCTGCCCGGGGTGCGCCTGCGGACGTCGCACGATTTCGGTATCGACAGCGACAGCAAGGAAGCCATCGCCTTCGCCGTGCTCGCCTACGAAACGTGGCACCGGCGCCCGTCGAACCTTCCCTCCGCCACCGGCGCGCGCCGTCCGGTGATCCTGGGCAAGGTGGTGTACGCCTCTTAGGCCGCCGCTTCCGTGCCGGACAGCGCCCGCAGGCGCGTCTGCTGCCGTTCCGCGAGCTCGAAGGAAAGCCGCAGCAACTCGATGGCGCGCTCCACGTCTGCCTCCTGGCTCATGTAGAAGCTGACCCATCCGCTCTGGGGCAGGAAGTGGTGCGCCTCGGCCCGCCCGGCCGCTACCAGTTCGTCCCGGACGCTCTTGGGAAACGGTATGTCCACCAGCCGCTCGCCGTGAACGTGGCCCAGTTCCCGGCTGCCCAGCCGGTACTCGGTTCCGCCGAAGCGGTGAGGATGCTCGCTGACCCCGGGCCAGTTCAAAACGTGCTGCCGGATTCCTTCGTGCCGCGACGTCATGTTATCGGCTCCCTGGCCATTGGATGCGGGAAGCTGGCGGGAAGATACACGGCGCTCGGAGCCCGAGTCTTGGTAGTTCCCAGGCGGGTCGGTTCGTAGTAGTATCAATCAGGTTCCGTGTTGAGTGGCCGGCTTCTCCTTGTGGCCGCTCGCTGCGGTTCCGCGGGGCGGCGGCTTGTCCGCCGTCCCGTTTCTTCGAGGTCGCATGTCGCGAGGCGGGGTCGTGTGGGCGCTGGTCATTGGCGCCCTCGTGCTGGCGGTCACCTACAACTACATGTGGGAGACCGACTTCAGTTACTGGGTCGGCATGCAGGTGCGGGGCATCCTGCGGTACATCGGCCTCTAGCCGACTGTTTCACCTTGGGATGGCTGCCGGTTTCCGAGCCGCGACGGTCAGGACGCGGTTTTCAAAGCGGCCTTCGTACGCTCGAAAGACCGCTCCCTGACGGTCGCGGCTCGGTTACGCGCTCGGCGGCTGCTCGAGGATCTGCTCGCGCTTCGGGTCCCAGTAGATCTTCTTGCCTTCCCAATAGGCCCGCGCGGTCATGATGATCGTCACAGCGTGCTTGAAGCCGGTGGCGATGCTGCCGTTCGGCGTGGTGCGGTCGCGCATGCACTTGACCCAGTTGTCGAAGTGCCACTTGCTGTCGTCACTCGGGTTGGCCGTCGGGGGCGGCACGCCGGGGACCGTAATGGGTCTTTCGCCCGTGATCGGATTATGTCCTTGGCGTGGCTTGCGCCGGTCGGTGACCTGGCCGCCACTGCCCGTCATGATCCACTTTTGGCTGCCTTCGCCGCCCTCCGACCACATCGTGCCGTTAGTGCCCATGATCGCCGAGTGGCTGCCGTAGCTGTTGCCGAACTGCGACTGATAGACGTGGGAGAAGCCCTTCCGGTAGTTAGCCGCGGCTGTTAGGGTGTCGGCCGTCTCGCGGCCATCCTTCCACACGAAGATGCCGCCGTTCGCGACCACGTTCTCCGGAATGTCTTCGTCCATGTAGAAGTGGACCAGGCCGCAGCCGTGGCTCATCCACTGGTCGATCAGGCCGCTCGAGAAGTCCTTATAGAGGCGGAACTCGAAGTAGATCTTGGGGTCGAACGGCCGGTAGGGTTTGCCGAGCAGCCAGCGATTCCAGTCGGTGTCCTGTTCGCGGATGGTCTCGATGTCCGGATCCTCGGGGACCCGCCACCGTTCTTCGTTCTTATTCCACACCTGCTCGATGCGGCTTATCTTGCCGAGCACGCCCGACCGCACCAGGTCGCGCACGGCGTTCTGATAGGGGTCGCTTACCCACTGCGAGCCCATCTGGACGACCTGCTTAGAGGCGACGACGGTGTCGCGCGCGAGCTTGGCCTCTTCGAAAACGTTGGCCATGGGCTTTTCGCAGTAGCAGTCCTTGCCGGCCTTGACGACCTCGACCAGCAGCTTGGCGTGCTGGAAGTCGCCGGTGGCGATCATGACGGCGTCGAGGTCCTTCTGGGCGAGCATCTCCTCGGAGTACTTGTACATCTTCGGCCGGTGTCCGAACGCCTTCTCGACGTTGGCGGCGGCCTTCTCGCGGTTGTGAGTCCAGATGTCGCAGACGTGGGTGATCTCGACGTTCATGTCGTCCTTGGACTTGGCCGCCATACGGGTGTGGCCGTCGCCCCGGGAGCCGATGCCGAGTTGTCCGATACGGATGCGCTCGTTTGCCCCGAGCACGCGGGAGTAAGATGCCGCGGTAATCGTGGCGGCGCCGATGAAGCCGCGCCGGCTGACCGGTTTGGAGTCCATAGATCCACACCCTCCTTGAGAGATTTCGGTGACCAGTTTACACCCAAAAGCCGGGGCAGGGAAAGGCAGGTGGGAGGCCGGGCGTATATCATCAAAGGCTCGGAGGTGCGCCCTTGTCCGTGACCTATCGCCGTGCCGGAACCGGCTGGATCCGCCGTCTCGACCCGGCCCTCGACCGCCTCGTCTCTCCCGGGGCCCATATCGAAAAGATCGCGAGCGGGTTCCTCTTCACCGAAGGACCCGTGTGGTCGCGCCCCGGCCGCTGCCTCTACTTCAGCGACATCCCGGGCAACGCCTTGCTGAAATGGACCCCGGATGGCAAGGTCACGACCGTCCGCAAGCCGGTCTTCCCTGGGTCCTATACTCCGGGCTTCGGCATCGGCCCGAACGGCCACACGCTCGACCAGGAGGGCCGGCTCATCTCTTGCGAGCACGGCAACCGCCGCCTGGCGCGTACCGAGCGGGACGGCTCGATCACCGTCCTCGCCGACCGCTACGAGGGACGGCGCTTGAACAGTCCGAACGACGTCGTGGTGAAGGGCAACGGTGACATTTATTTCACCGATCCGCCTTACGGATTGCCCGGGCACGATGCCAGTCCCCATAAGGAGCTGCCCTTCAATGGCGTGTTCCGCCTCACCCCCGCCGGGCGCCTCGACCTGCTCGCGAGCAACCTGCGGCGTCCCAACGGGCTCGCGTTCTCGGCCGACGAGCGGAAGTTCTACGTGGCCAACTCCGAACACGCCCGACGCCTTTGGATGGTGTACGACGTCCGCGCGGATGGCACGGTCGCCGATGGCCGGATTTTTTTCGACGCCAACAAGCATCCGGCGCGCGGCGTGCCCGACGGGATGAAGCTGGACGTGCGCGGCAGTCTTTACTGCACCGGGCCTGGCGGTGTTTTAGTGCTTTCACCGGGCGGCCGGCATCTTGGCACGATTGTCACGCCGGAGCTGCCGGCGAACTGCCATTGGGGCGACGAGGACGGCCGGACGCTCTACATTACGGCGCGCACGGGGCTGTATCGCATCCGGCTGCAAGTGCCGGGGATTCGACCGTAGCACGCCATGGGGACGATAATCATGGTCGCTATCGGGTGTACTATAAAGGGTCATGAAGGGAAACGACAAGATCATCGCGCTGCTCAACGAGTCGCTCAAAGCGGAGCTCACAGCCATCAACCAGTATTTCCTGCACTCCTCGATGTGCCAGAACTGGGGCTATCTGCGCCTGGCCAAGAAGCAGCGGGAGGAGTCGATCGGCGAGATGAAGCACGCCGAGGAGCTGCTGGAACGCATCCTGTTTCTCGAAGGCCAGCCCAACATGACCGACCTCTATCCCATCAAGATCGGCGGCACAATCAAGCAGCAACTGGATAACGACCTGGCGCTCGAGGTGCACGCGGTCGGCCAGCTCAATGGCGCCATCAAAGCCGCCACGGCCGCGGGCGACAACGCCTCGCGGGCGCTCTTCGAGATGATTCTGAAGGACGAAGAGGAGCACGTGGACTGGCTCGAGGCCCAGCTCGGCATGATCAAGGAAATGGGCCTGCCGATGTACCTCTCGCAGCAGATGCACGCCGGCTGACGGCCGCTCACCGGATCTTTTCCGGGCGGCCCCCGCTTTCCGGAATCGCCCACAGTTCCTCGCGGATACGGTAGACGATGCGCTGCCCGTCACCGGTCCACTGCACCCCCGAAATGGGGCGGTTCTGAAAAGTGAGCCGCCGCGCGGGAGCGGCGCGCGCGATGTCGTCGTAGAGCGGCATTATATAGACGTCGGCCTCGCCGCCGCGGCCGGCGCGCGCAAACGCCATCCACTCGCCGTTGGGCGACGGGGAAGGGAGCTGGTCCCCGGTGATGCCGTCGGGTGGGGCGGTAAGCCGGCGTTTCTCCCCCGTCAGGTGGGACCGGCGGTAGAGGCTGGCGGGCTCCTCCGCGTCGCCTTTGTCCGGGAAGTAGAGCGCCTTGCCGTCGCCGGACCACGCCAGGCCCTCCGGATGGAGTGTCCAGCCCACTTTGCGCTCGCCGCCACCTTCGGCGGGAATGATAAACATTTCCTCTTCGCGGTAGAACGCGATCGAGCGGCCGTCCGGCGACCACGCCGGCCAGGACTTGGGCTTGCCATCGACGGTGAGGCGCCGGGGCTTACCCCCTGCGGCGGGGCGCATGAGCAGGTCACCGGCGCTCAGGTAGGCAATCTGGCGACCGTCGGGAGAGCGGGCTTCGTCACGGGTGCCGCCCCACAGTGCCTCCGCCGGAAACTGCTTCCAGGCGGCGGAGGAACTCGCGCCCCGGTGGGTGACCAGGAACCAGGTGGATCCGGCCAGGGACAGCGCTACCGCCGCCAAGGCGATGGCGCGGACGGACTTTCGCTTTTGTACTGGCACTGTCCGACCAGCGTAGAGCAGCCGGTTTGCGTCTCGCAACCCGGCGAGACGACCGCTCGATCTAATCAGCAGGGGCCCAATGGCGGCGCGTCACGAAGGTTTCGGGCTCGTAGGTCCAGCCGCGGGCCAGGCGCTTCTCCTCGCGCCGGGAGGTCCACAGCAGCCACGGACCAAGCAGAGCGGTAGCCAGACGGGAGCGGGCGCCGAACTCCGCGGCCAGTTCGCCGCGCAGCTCGCCGATCTGCCGGCTAATGGCAGCGTTCGTCCGTCGCAGTTGTCGTTCCATGGCCCACAGGACGGCGCCATAGACACTCTTCAGCGCGGCGATCTCGCCTTCGAAGCGCCTGCGAATCCGCGGATCCGGGTGGAGCTGGTAGCGCTTCCAGCCCGCGAGTGTGGTGCGGCAGATGCGGTAGAGGCTGGGGCCATTGCGCTCGAAGTCCCGCAGAAAGGCCCCGTCGAGGATCTTTTTGGATTCGTCCCGCGAAATGGCCGGGTGGCGGAAGTTGAACTTGAACTGGCCGTGGATGTCGGCGAGATCTACGTCGAGCAGACGGCCCTGTTGCGTCATCTCACTATAGAGCGGCGTGCCGGGCACGGGGGTGTAAAGCATGAACTGATGGAAATCGGTCTCGTGGGAGACGGCCTGCTCGATCTCCTGACCGATGTTCTCGGGGGTGTGATGTTCCAGTCCGACGATGGTGGAGCCGAGCACCTTGATGCCATGCTCGTGCAGGCGATGCGCCAGGCTCACCGTGTCAGCGCCGTCCAGCTTTTCGTAGCCCGAGTGCGGCGACTCCAGTCCCATCCAAAGCCAGGAGACTCCCAGCCGCACCAGCTCTTCCATCGTGTACTTGCGAATGGCGTTGGCGGAGGCGAACACGTACAGGATCCAGCTCTTGCCCGCCGCCTCCATCCGTTTCAGCAGTTCCATCGCGCGGCGCCGATAGAGCAGAAAGTTCTCGTCCATCATAAAGAACGCGCTCACTTTGAGGCGCTCTTCGACGCCGCACATCACGCGGAACAGCTCATCGCCAGTCTCGAAGAAGTTGAGAAATTTCCCTTTGCCGCCGAAGAAGGCCGAGGTCGTGCAGAAGTTGCATCCCATCGGGCAGCCGACGGAGGGGATGATGGTTGCCGCCGTGGAACCCATGTGGCGCGGCAGGGTGAGGCCCATAACACGGTGGCCGAACCCGGCGAGGATGTCGGGGTGGCGGACCGGCGCGCCGGGATCTTCGCCGAGGTAGCGGCGCATCCACGAGACACCGTCGCCCTTCACGACGTGGTCGCTGTCCACCAGCCGCTCGATGCCGGGAATGGCCGCCACGTGTCCACCCACGATGATGACGGACTGCGGGGAGAGCTCGCGCACCATACGGCACATCTCCCGGACCTTTCCGACATTCACGATAATCGAGGAGATGCCGACGATGTCGTACTGCTGGGATTGCAATTCCGCGGCGAAGCGCTCGCGGGTAGGGAAGTCTAAGACGGTGGACGGGGCGGAGATGTTCTCCTGAATCATCAGGATGCCCCAGGAGCGGTGGAAGGTACGCAGTGAGAACGCCCCCTGCGCTCGCGTCACCTGGTTGTGGTAGAGCTCCATCGGATTGATGGCGCGGCTGCCGTACTCGTCATCGCGGGCGTAAGGTCCAAAGACGGAAGTCAGCAGCACCCGAGCCCGGGCGCCTTTGGGATGGAGAGAGGAAACAGATGGCACACGCTGTCCTTATTCATCATTATAAACGATCATCAGACCTGTTTCTCTTAATTTTGTCTAAGACAGCACGATAGCAGGTGCGGAGCGATCTCAAGACCGGCCGGCCCCGACCAACCCCGCCACCCACTGGTCCACCGCCGCGTCCGTCAAATCGGGCGCGCAAACGGTGGGGCGGGAAGCCTGGAGTTCTTCGAGCGACGAGAGGCCGGTCGCGACACCAATGGTCTCGACGCCGTGGACCTGTCCGGCCGCGACGTCCTTGGGCGTGTCGCCGACCAGCGCGCAGCGTGCGCGGCCGTTGATCCAGCCGTGCTGCCGGGCATGGGCGACCGCCAGGCCCACCAGGTCGCTGCGGGTCGCGGCCATCTCGCCGAAGGCTCCGAAGCGGAAGTAATCGGCGAGGTCGGCGCGCTCGAGCTTTTTCCAGCCGATGCGCGTGAGGTTGCCGGTTACGAGGCCCAGCGCCGCGCCCCGCCGGGCCAGCGTCTCCAGCAGCTCCGGGATGCCCGGGCACGCCTTCTTCCGCAAGTCGGGCACCGTCGAGACGTAGTAGCGCTCAGCAGCCTTGTAGAGGGCGGGCAGCGCCGTCCGTGCCCGGCCGCGCGGCACCCCGGCGTTGGCCATCATCTGCAGCAGGATGTCGGGGTCGAGCATGCCGTGGACCGGGATGTCGTCGTTCCGCGTCTCGACCCGCAGCACTTCCCAGACGGCCGCCACCAGGGCGTCGCGATGGGCGGGACCGGCGCGCCGCAGAAGCGTCCCATCGATGTCGAACAACACCAGCGCCTTGTGGAGACCGGGGGGCGGCATCTAGCGCTACTATAGCAACGGCGGACCGGCCGCCGGCCCCGCCCGCTGCGCCAATGGAAGTACGGATCGGCTCCGCCACGCTCGCACTCACCGCAGGCGACATTACGCGGTTTGCGGCCGACGCCATCGTCAACGCCGCCAACTCGCAGCTCATCGGCGGCGGCGGGGTGGATGGCGCGATTCACCGCGCCGGCGGGCCGGCCATCATGCAGGAACTCGATGCGATTCGCCCGCGCACCGGCGGCTGCCCCACTGGCTCGGCCGTGGTTACGGGGGCCGGCCGGCTCGCGGCGCGCCACGTGATCCACGCGGTCGGTCCGGTGTATCGTGACGGCCGCCACAGCGAGCCGGACCTGCTGGCCTCGTGCTACCGGACGTCCCTCGCGCTCGCCTCGCAGCACGGTGACAAGACCGTCTCATTTCCATCCATCAGCACCGGGGCCTACGGATATCCCCTGGCAGAGGCCGCCGGGATCGCGATCCGCACGATCGCGGAGTTCCTGGGCCGGCCCGGCGGCACGATCGAGCGCGTCACGCTGGTGCTGTTTGGCCACGCGGCCTTCGAAGCCCACCGCCGGGCTCTCGAAGAACACGCCGCCGGGAAAGCGAGCCCGGCCTGAGCCGGTGCTACAATCGAACCCTATGCAGTTCCTCCGCGCCGGGGAGCAGCAACTCATCCTGCTGGAGCTTGAATCCGAGCTGCTGGGCGGACTCGCCAAGCAGGCCGGCTTCGAGTGTACCTTCGAGGAAGATAGCCGGCGCATCCTCGCCGAGCTG
>JBGPDC010000210.1:0-9411 GCA_041482115.1 Terriglobia bacterium
AGTCATCATCATCCCGACCAACCGCGCCATGGTCCGGCTCGAAAAGCAGGACATTGTCTACCGCACCGAGGAAGAGAAGTTCCGCAACGCCGCCAAGGAAATCAAGGATCTCCATGAGAAAGGCCAGCCGGTGCTGGTGGGCACCATCTCCATCGAGAAATCGGAGCGGCTCTCGGCCATCTTGAAAAAAATGGGCGTCAAGCACGAGGTCTTGAACGCCAAGCAGCACGAGCGCGAGGCCAACATTGTCGCGCAGGCCGGGCGCAAGAGCGCCGTGACGGTTTCGACCAACATGGCCGGCCGCGGCACCGACATCCTGCTGGGCGGCAACCCCGAGTTCATGGCCAAGGAGACCTGCCTCAAAGACAAAGTCGCCGAGATGCTGCCGCACGACGTCGAGGTCTTCGTCAACGACGAGCACTTCATCTATTTCAACCACCTCGACCGTTTCTACCGCGTGCCGCGCGCGAAGTGGGAAGAGATTTTCTCGCGCTACAAGGCCGAGTGCGACCGCAACCACGACGAGGTCGTGGCCGTGGGCGGACTGCACATCCTCGGCACCGAGCGCCACGAGGCCCGCCGCATCGACAACCAGTTGCGCGGCCGCGCCGGACGCCAGGGCGACCCCGGCAGCTCCCGCTTCTACCTCTCGCTCCAGGACGACCTGCTGCGCATTTTCGGTGGCGAGAAAATCCAGGGCCTCATGCTCCGGCTCGGCATGGAGGAAGACGTCCCCATCGAGTCCCGGCTCATCACCAAGCGCATCGAGGCCGCCCAGAAGGCCGTCGAGGCCCAGAACTTCGAGTCGCGCAAGCACCTGCTCGAATACGACGACGTCATGAACAAGCAGCGCGAGGCCGTTTACGGCCTGCGCCGCAAGCTTCTCGAGCACAACGACCACAAGGAATACCTGCGCGACATCACCCAGGGCCTGGTCGAAGCCATGATCGATATCCGCTGCCCCGAGAAGGTGCACCCGGATAAATACGACCTGCCCGGCCTGCGTACCGACGTCCTCAGCCAGTTCGGCATCAAGATCGACCACCTCGACCTCACGCGCCTGAACCGCGACGAGATGGTCGCAGAGATCTTCAAACTGCTCTACCGCCGCTACGACGAGAAAGAGGCTCTCATCGGCGCCGAGGCCATGCGCTATCACGAGCGCATGATCATGCTCCAGATCCTTGACACCCAGTGGAAAGACCACCTGCTCTCCATGGACCACCTCAAGGAGGGCATCGGGCTGCGCGGCTACGGCCAAAAGGACCCCCTCGTCGAGTACAAGAAGGAGTCTTACATTCTGTTCCAGGCCCTCATGGACCGCATCGAGGACGAGACGCTCCGCTACCTCTTCTTCCTGCAGCCGGTGCAGGTCCAGCAGATGGGCATGGAGCCTCCCGATGACGGCGAGCTCGAGCCGCAGCCGGTGGCCCACCAGCCGGCGGCCGTCTCCGAGGCCGCGCGCAACCAGATCGAGGACTTCACCAGAAACATCAAGAGAAAGAAGGAGCGCGAGTTGGCGGAAATCCAACTGATGGGCTCCGGGAGCAACGGCCAAACCGTGAACCAGGTCATCAAGGGCGATAAGGTCGGCCGCAACGATCCCTGCCCCTGCGGCAGCGGCAAGAAATACAAGAAATGTCACGGCGTTACTTCCTAGCGGCACTCCTGCTGGTCTTCTCGGTGGCCGCGCCCGCGGCCATTCTGCCTCCGCGCATGGGGGACTTCAACCAGACCGGCACGCAGCCGTTCACGCCCCCCGACGCCGCGATCTTCAGAGAGTACGGCTTCGATGTTGGCGAGCGCGCCTCCTACCTGGCCGGCGACCGCAAAATGGAGCTCACCGCGATTCGTACCAACGACGCCACTGGCGCCTTCGGCATCTATCATTGGTTGCGCCCCGCCGATGGCAAGTCCGTTGAGCTCGGCGAGCGCGGCGTCGAAAAAGACGACACAGTCCTGTTCCAGTACGGCAACTACGTGCTCACGATCCGCGGCGCCCGTCCCGAGCCCGATCACCTCGACGCGCTGCTCAGCATCCTGCCGCGTTTCGAGCACACCGCCGCTCCCCCCGTCTCGACGCAAATGCCGCCCGAAGCTCTGGTCGCCAATTCCGAGCGCCTCGTCCTCGGACCCGCCGTTCTCGCCAAGCTCGCGCCCCGGCTGCCGCCCTCCGTCGTAGCTTTTCATTTCGGCACGGAGGGTTTCGCCGCCGAGTACAACGCCACGGGCGGCCGGTTGCGGATGATTGTTTTCTCCTACCCGACCCCCCAACTCGCCCGCGCCCAAGTGGAAGAATTCCAGAAGGTGCCGAAGACCATGGTCAAGCGCAGCGGCCCGCTCATCGCCGCCGTCGTCGATCCTTTCTCGCCCGACGAAGCTGAGAAGCTCCTCGCCCGTGTCCGCTACCGCGCCGCTGTCACCTGGAGCGAGAAGCCCGGCCCGCGCCGCAGCGAAAACATCGGCGAATTCCTCTTCGGCGTGGTCATGCTGTGTGTCGTGCTGGTCGGGGCGATGCTGGTGGCGGGCGTGGGCTTAGGCGGCATCCGCCTGCTCCTCCGGCGCTGGTTCGGCGGGGTGAACCGGAACACAGAAGAGACCTCGTTTATCCGGCTGCACATCAACGATTGATAACCTGCCTGTTTTGAGGGTTGTAGATGTCGGCTCGTGCCCCTGGCGTGCCCCGTGCCCCCAGTCGGCCGCTGCTGTGGAAAACCGAGCCCCTGCTAACCATCAGAAACAAAAAGGTTTACAGCCAATAATTTCTTTCCGATTTTCCCTTGACTTGACCCGGTGGGGGACATAAGATTCGAATCGAAAGTTTCTGACGGACCTGCTATACCGTCGGAACATTAACTCCTAAACATCAAGGCCCCCGAGAGGGGGTAAGGGGACGTGCTCACCAGAGGCCTCGGCTTCTGGTGAGCATTTTCCTTTTGGAATGAAATACTTACAGCCTTGAGACGCGCCGGTTTCCCAATAGGAAATACAGCCCCACCATACTCAGTAGCAAGCCGTTGGCGAGCAGCGCCGACGCCGGCGAGAAGCGTCCCGCCGCGAACCCCGTCGCCAGGTTGCCGAGCGGCATGCCCCCGCGGAACGCGACGTTATAGACGCTCATGATGCGCCCGCGCAGCGCCTCGGGCGCCAGGTATTGCACCAGCGAGCTCACCAGCGCGAACACGGAGACCAGGCAAACCCCCGCCAGAAACAGGAACACGCAAGCGAAGAAGTACGACGGCGCCTGCGAGAACGCCGCGACAAAAATGCCAAACGCGATCAGCATCAGCAGTGTGGTGCGGCCCTTGTGGGCTACCTGTCCTATTCCGGCGACCAGCAGCGCGCCCACCACGGCGCCGGCCCCGGAAACCGCCAGCATGGTGCTGTAGCCCTGCGGGCCCATACCGAAACTGTCCCGGGCGAAGGCCGGCAGGAAAGTGATCAGCGGCACGCCCAGCGCCGTGCTGGCGAAAGCGAGCACGATCAGCGCCAGCATCGAGCCGTTAGCCTGGACAAACCGCAACCCCTCCCGCAAGCTGAACATCAGCCGGTCCTGCGTTTTGTTGGGCACAAAGCCGGCCTCGAGACACAGCAGCGCGATGATGACGGCAACAAAGGACAGCCCGTTGAGCGCGAAGCACACTGTCGAGCCCCACCACTTCATCGCGAACCCCGCGATCACCGGTCCCACCACCCGCGCCAGGTTGAACTGGATCGACATCAGCGCGATGGCGTTCGAGAGATGCCGCGGCGCGACCAGCGAGGGGATCAGGGCCTGAAACGCCGGGCCGCCGAACGCCTGCGCCACCCCGCTGACGAACGCCGCCGTCAGGATGTGCCAGATCTGGATTTTCCCGGAGTAGATCAACACCGCCAGCGTGAAGGCCGATCCCATCTGGACGTACTGCGAGAGCAGCAGCATCTTGCGGCGGTCCCGGCGGTCCGCCACCACGCCCCCCAGCAGCGAAAACAACAGAATCGGAGCGTCGGCCAGAAAGGCGGTCAGCCCCAGCAGCTCCTTCGAGCCGGTCTTGTCGTATACCAGCCAGCTCTGCGCCACGGCCTGCAGCCACGTGCCGGTCGAGGAGGTGAACGCCCCGGCCCACAGCAGGCGGAAGTTCCGGTAGCCGAATGCGCGAAAGGTCGTCGCCAGCGGACCTGCGGCTGGTTCGGCCATTACGGTACTAGGTGTCCCGTCCGGGAGGGTGGCCATGGGCGGCGAGCAGACCATCTTCGCACACCCGAGGCGAAGCCGTGTGCCACCTGAGGCGAACCTGTGTGCCAATGGTATTATGACCTCCAATGAACGACAAATTCGCGCTCGGGGTGGATTTTGGCACAGAGTCGGGTCGCGTGATGTTAGTCCGCGCCGACACCGGCGAAGAAGTCGCCTGGAGCCAGGTCCCCTACGTCAACGGCGTGATGGACCGCCGCCTCCCCGACGACACCCCGCTCGCCGTCGACTGGGCCCTCCAGGATCCCCGCGATTACCTCTTCGTCCTCGAGCACGGCGTTCCGGAGGTGCTCCGCGAAAGCGGTGTAGCCGCCCAGCACATCATCGGCATCGGCATCGACTGTACTTCCTGCACCATGCTTCCCGTGCAGGCCGACGGCACGCCGCTGTGCCAGCTCGCCTGGTATAGCTCGAATCCGCACGCCTGGGCCAAGCTGTGGAAGCACCACGCCGCGGAAGCCCAGGCGCAACGCATCACCGCCCTCGCCGCCGAGCGCCAGGAGCCGTTCCTCGCCGCCTATGGCGGCAAGTATTCCTCCGAGTGGTTCTTCTCGAAGGTCTTGCAGATTCTCGAGGAGGCGCCGGAGATCTACGCCGCCGCCGACCGTTTCATCGAAGCGGGCGACTGGATCGTCTGGCAAATGACCGGCCGCGAAGCCCGCAGCGAGTGCGCCGCCGGCTACAAGGGCATGTGGACCAAGGGCCGCGGCCTGCCGTCCCCCGAGTTCTTCCGCTCGCTCGACCCGCGCCTGGAAAACGTCGCCGCAGAAAAGCTCAGCCCCGCCGTCGTACCCCTGGGGACTTGCGCGGGCGGCCTCAGCGCCGAGATGGCCGGCCGCACGCGCCTCCAGCCCGGCACGCCGGTCGCGGCCGCCGTGGTGGACGCGCACGCCGCCGTCCCCGCCTGCGGCGTCACCGGACCCGGCCGCCTGGCCATGATCATGGGCACCTCGCTCTGTCACATGCTGCTCGGCGACTGCCGCCGCCTCGTCGAGGGCGTCTGCGGCGTGGTCGAGGACGGCATTATTCCCGGCCACTGGGGCTACGAGGCCGGCCAGGCCGCGGTGGGCGATCTCTACGCCTGGTTCTTCCGCACCGGCGTCACGGCGGCGATGGAGCAGCAGGCCGAGCGGCGCGGCCTCTCCGCGGCCGAGCTGGTTACCACGGAAGCCTGGCGCCTGCAGCCCGGCGAAAGCGGACTCCTGGCGCTCGACTGGTGGAACGGCAACCGCTCCGTGCTGATGAACGGCAATCTCAGCGGCGTCGTGCTGGGCCTCACCCTCACCACCCGTCCCGAAGAGATCTACCGCGCCCTCATGGAGGCCACCGCCTTCGGCACCCGCGCCATCATCGAAGCCTTCGAGGGCCAGGGACTCGCCATCCACGACATCGTCGCCTGCGGCGGCCTCGCCGAGCGCAGTCCGGCGGTGATGCAGATTTTCGCCGACGTCACCGGACGCGAAATCCGCCTCCCACGCTCTTTCCAAGCCTCCGGCCTCGGCGCGGCACTCCATGGAGCCGTCGCCGGCGGCTATCACCCCAGCCTCCCCGAAGCCACCCGCCGCATGACGGGACTCCTCGAAGGCGGCTACCAGCCCAACCCCGCCCACCGCGACACGTATGATCGCCTCTATGCCGAATACCGCTGCCTGCACGACTACTTCGGCCGCGGCGGCAACGACGTCATGTCCCGCCTCCGAGCCATCCGCCGCGAGACCGGCCTGCTCTAGCGTGCTGGCGGCTCAGTAATTGCTGTCCAGTTCAGTAATTGTTTTCGGTGTTCTGCATCCGCTTTCCCTCTCAGTACCGCTTTCCAAGCAGACGATCGCGGTTCAGAGCCGCGACCGTGAGGGAGCGGTCGCCGGCCTTTTTCCGCCGCCTGCGGGCGCTCGCGCCCCGGGTTAGTGACACGCGGGAGTGCTCTACTGCCGTGGCGGCGCCCATCTCTTTTTCACTCGGCACCGACGCCAACAATCAGCGGGGACGCCTTCGAGACGACCGTCACAGGCCCAGTCGTTCGAGTGTGCGGCGGTCCTCTTCGAGCTCAGCCGGACCGTAATGCACGGGCGCATCGTGCCGCCCGGCGAACTCGAGGAACTCTTCTAGCGGTGTCCGGCAAAGCTCCGCCGCTCTCCCCAGCGAGACTCTCTCTTCCCGGTAGAGTTCTACGGCCAGCAGCCGCGCCGCCTCGACCGAAGCGTTCTCAACACCCAGGCCTGCCGCCTGTGCCAGCTCCCATGGAAGTTCGACCAGTACTCGATCCATGGTCCTAGCTTACCCCAGGGCTCCCGCGTCCAGATCGCCCCATTCCCCAAGCCCCGGCGGGCCGTCCGCGGCCCGAGCGACCCGGACCACGCCCAAAAGACCCCATTTCACCCCAAAAACACGCCACAGCACACCGTTTTCGCGCCCCGCAAATTAAATCAAACGTTTGATTTAATCAAACGTATGACCTAACCCGGCACACCGCCCCGAGGCCGTCAGCCCAGCTTCTCCCAGTCCCCCGGATCGATATGAGCCTGATTCAGGATGCTTCGCAGCGTACCCACCGGGACTTCCGGCATCCTCGGAACAATGGCAGTGTCCACGATCTCGCCCTGTCTCCGGACGAACTTGACGTGACTGCCCTTCTGGCTGGCTTCGACGAACCCCGCGGCCTCCAGCCGGACGCTTGACCTCACGGAAGGGCTGCGGCCTAAGCCGCCCCCACCTTGACCTCGATCATTCGCACCTTGGCCGGTCGCGTCGCCTGCGGCGGTTCGAAGTGCAGTTCCAGCGCTTCCTTCAAATTCGCAAGCGCTTCCTCTTCCGTCTGGCCCTGGCTCGCGACATCGACCTCGAGGCACTGCGAGACATACCAGTCCCCCTCACGCCAGACGGCCGCCGCGAACGGTCGCTTCATGGACCAATTATACCGTTAGACGCTTCTTCGCCCTTACCAACCCAGCGCCCACGCTTTGGGACCCAGAACGGTCCTTGATGGACAGGTCGTTCCTGCCGATATCGTGCGTCTGCGCAGCGACGCCACTCCGATCTTCCTTAGATCCATCCACTTTGAGCACGATTTGCTCTCCACGCCCGCAAACTGGGATACTCACCCTATTCGATGGCCCGTGTCGAAGCCAATCCGACTCCCTCGGTCTTGATCTGGGCTCGTGAGACGTCCGGTCTGACCACGCAGATCGCAGCCAAGAAAGTCGGCGTCTCGGCAGACCGGCTTGCCGCCTGGGAATCGGACGAACAAAAGCCAACATTCGCCCAGCTCCGAAAGCTTGCCACGGTTTACAAAAGACCACTAGCAATTTTCTATCTTGAAGAGCCGCCCAAGGGCTTTGCTCCTATGCACGATTTCCGCCGTGCCGCCGAGCACGCACGATTGACGAATTCACCGGAGCTGACGCTGGAGGTCCGTCGAGCCCACGACCGTCGCGACTGGGCTCTTGAGCTTTTCGAGCAAATCGAGGAACGACCTCGCGAGCTTAACGGGGCCCTAACTCTTGCAGTGGGCCCCGAAACTGCCGCCGCAGAGTTGCGCAGGATTCTTAAGGTCGCCCTCAAAGATCAAATTACTTGGCGAACTGATTATGACGCGTTCAAGCAGTGGCGCCTGCTAATCGAACGAGCTGGAATCTTGACGTTCCAGGCGAACGACGTAGAGACCACCGAAGCCAGAGGATTCTCGATCAGTGAAAGACCGCTGCCGGTCGCCGTCACAAATATTAAAGACGCTCCGCGAGGTCGCATTTTCACTCTCCTTCATGAGGTTGTCCACATTCTGCTTCGCGATGGAGGAATTTGCGATCTCCACGAATCAGATCAGGATGACCACTCGCGAATTGAAGCGTTTTGTAACCACGTTGCAGGCGCAACGCTGTTCCCAAGGGATGCATTACTTGGGACAAATACGGTTCTGCTGCACAAAAAGGGTGACGTCGCCTGGGCAGATGAAGAGCTAGCTGAGCTTTCGCGGCGCTTCGGTGGAAGCAGGGAGGCTGCGCTCGTTCGGTTGCTCACGCTGGGGTTCACAACGCAGGCGTACTACGACGAAAAACATGAAGCGTTCCGAAAGCATTATGAAGAGCAGCGGGAACGGGAGCGGCTAAAGGGCAGCTTTGCTCCGCCGCACGAGGTCGCACTGACGAGTGCTGGACCTACTTTCACTGGTCTAGTCATTGAGAGCTTCAATCGTGAGCGCATCACCGCGAGCGATGTCTCCGATTACCTGCAAATTCGCTTGAAGTATCTCGCTGAAGTTCAGCGGGACTACTCCAAGGTGGCTGTGTGACGGATGCCGTACAGCATCGACACTAGCGCGTTTCTGGATGCATGGGTGCGAAATTATCCCGCCGACGTTTTCCCGACTATTTGGCAGCAGATGGATCGAGCCGCAAGAAACGGAACGCTCTTGGCAAGCGACGAGGTCCTCCGCGAGCTCGAACGGAAAGAGGACGGTGCTCACGCTTGGGTGAAAGCTCGTTCGGAGATGCTTGTCGGGCTTGACTCCGAAATCGAGCAACACGTGCGTGACATCATGCGAGACTATCCTCGTCTCGTAGACACGAAGAAAGGTCGCTCCGTAGGCGACCCGTTCGTGATCGCGGTGGCTCGGGTCAGGAACCTGACGGTTATCACCAGCGAAAATGCAACGGGAAGACGAGACGTTCCACGAATCCCTGACGTGTGCGGCGACCTAGGCATCCCCTGGGTTCGCATGCTCGACTTCTTTCGAGAGCAACAATGGAGGGCGTGACCATGTTCGCTTTGCGGCGCGAAATTCCTTGTGCCAGCCCGCACGCCCAAAAGGTCCCGTTCTGAGAAGCTGAATGCCACCCGGTGTGACCCTCGAACATCCACTCAACCCGTCGCCCTACACCGACTCCCCCGGCCCTGTCTCCATCTCGCCTACCCCCCCCCGGCATGCCCCCCCCCTAAAAGCCCCCCACCCCCCCCCCCACCCCCCCCCGGGGGGCGGGGGGGAATGGCACCCCCCCCCCCCCCCCCCCCAACCCCCCCCCCCCACCCAAAAACACCCCCACCCCGCACACCGGCCCAAAACCCCCGATGGGGTGGGGGGGGGATTCTCTCGGCCCACCACCCACAGCAAAAACCCCCCCCCGCACACAGGACGCCCTGTCCCGCTCCGCACGCCCAACCCCCGGCCGAAAAATGGGGCCAGA
>JBGPDC010000211.1:0-9353 GCA_041482115.1 Terriglobia bacterium
AGGACTACCGTCGGAGCCTCTGCAATGGTTAGTGGTCTCATATAAAACATGAAACCACAATCTTGCTTTATACGCAAATACTTATGACGCTCAGTTTAGTACTGCCTTCAGGCCGTAACATCCTAATAATATGTGGCGGCTTTTCCTGTCCTTGGTGCGTTTTGGCACAGTCCGTACTGCGCGGTTTCCCCTGGGACTAACCTCCGGGTTGTCAATATTGTAGGAAAAGCAGTCAATAAAATGTGGATAAAACTCGAACATCTCAAAATGCTCGGTAAAAACGTTTAGCGTTGGTCGATTTACCGAGCCCACTCCGGCCTACCGCCTTAACCCCTTTCCCTTCTCAACAACTTACGCCGGCAAGATCCGGCCGTGAAGGCGACACGACAGGATTGAAAAATGGCGCCGGCCGGCATCGCCACTAGTCGCCAGCTGAACTCGCTATTCAATCGACAACTGCTTCAGGATCTCGGGATGCGGGTCTTCCATAGCGAGCATCTGGTGACAGGCGCTGCAGTCCTGGCTGATGGCCTTGCCGGCGGCGCTCTTATGCCCATCGTCATGGCACCGGAAGCAGCCCGGGAAGTAGGTGTGGCCGACGTTGTTGGGGTAGCTGCCCCAGGTGACCTTCATCTCCGGGAAGACATTGCGGTGGAAGATCGCAACGAGCGCCGCGGCCGCCTGGCGGATGTCGTCCGCGCGCTTCTGGCGCACCTCGGGATACTGCCGGGCGTAAAACTCGTCGAGGGCCGCCGGCAGGCGCTGGCCGGCGTCGGCGGCCGAGGCGTAGGAGGCCTTTAGCACCTCGACCCCCTGCTTCCGGATCATGGGAAGCGAGGCCGGTATGCGGCCTTCCGCGAGCGCCCGGTCCACCGCCGGCTCGGGCAGATCGAAGGTGTGCGTGGGGCGGTTGTGGCAATCCATGCAGTCCATCACGCGGCGCTCGAGCTGGCCGAGCGTCTCACTCTTGAACCCGTCGGCGGCGTACTCGGTGGCTTGGCCGGCGCCGTCCGTGTAGCGGACCCAGGAAATGTTCTGCCGCGACGGGTCGCTGGCGTATTCGACCTGCACGCCCGGGCCGAGATGGAAGCCGTGAATGCCCTTGACGTCCCCCCCGCTGCCGCCCACCTTCATCAGGAGCACGGTCTTCGACGGCGTGTTGGCCTCATCTTCGGCGAACTTCGGAATAATGCGCAGGCGGTAGCCGCTAAACTTGCGGGGCCAGTGGCAGGCCTCGCAGGTTTCGCGCGCCGGGCGCAGACTGTGCACCGGCGTCGGGATGGGCCGCGAGTAGGTATTGAACGCCACGGCGAAAAGCTGCCGCACCCCGCTCAGCTTGCTGCGCACAAACCAGGAAGCGCCCTCGCCGATGTGGCAGCCCGTACAGGAGACGCGAAAGTGCGGCGAGTCCTGATAGGCTCCGAACTCGGGCTGCATAACGGTGTGGCAGGCCTGGCCGCAGAAGCTGACCGAATCCATGTAACTCACCGCGGCGTAGGTGAAGTTGCCGCCGATGACGACGTTGGCGAAGGTGGCGAGGGCGACGAAAGTGGTGAGCCGCCGGAAATCGGCGTTGCGCCAGTCGACCGGCGGAAATTCGTCGGGCAACTCCCCGCGGGCCTTCTCGCCGCGGAAGCGCAGCCAGATGCCCAGCGGAATGAGGGCCAGGCCGGCGAAGAACAAGGACGGACAGACCAGGAAAAACAGGATCCCGAGGTAAGGGTGCTCGGCGCCGCCACGCAGTTCTTGGGGCAGAATGAATAGCCAGGCGACGCCGCCCGTGGTGGTGAGCAGCACGCCGAGGAAGCTCAGCACGTTGTTCGACAGGTGCACCAGGGGAGAGAGCCACTGGCGCCGGCCGAGCCTGGCGGGCGGAATCATGCCGCCGGGCCGCCCGGAGGTTCTTCTTGCGGTTCCGCCACCGGGGCGGCGGGGGACGCGGCGCGGCGCTGCCGGGGCGAGTAGCCGCTCAGCCACGCGGAGTCCAGGGGGTAGACGTCGGGATCAAATATGACGAAGTAGAAATGCCACACGAGGATGGCGAGCGTCGCCAGCACGGCCTCGTAAAAGTGTACAACCGTGGCGAGGTCGAGCGCCGTCTTGGGAAGCCAGGCCAGGAAGAAGGTGTTCGCCCAGAGCATGAGGCCGGTACCACCCATGATAACAGCGCCCCATACCACGGCCCAGTACTCAGCCTTCTCGACGTAGGAGTGGCGCGCGAGCGCCGGCTGGTCGCGGCGCAGTCCGAGATTGTAGGCGAACCCGGCCAGCGCCTCGGCCACGTCGCTGCGGCGGGGCCAGAGGTCCTTCCAGTGCTCGCGCAGCCGGGCGCTCGATACCAGTAGCAGCGCGTGCAGCAGGGAGGTGGCGAGGAACATGGCGCCGGCGATGCGGTGTACGGTGCCGCGCACCGGCCAGGAGTTTTCCCATGCCACGAGCGGACGCGCCCAGAATTCCGTCGGATACTTGAGCGCGAAGCCGGTCCACACCAGCACAGTGAAGGAGGCGACCAGCAGCGCGTGCTGCAGCCGCTCGGCGGGATACATGCGGAACTCGCCCGGCGGTGCGGCCCGCGCCGCGAGCGCCCCCGCCAGGCGTCCGCGCACCTTGCGCACCCAGTCGCCGCCGTTGTGCAGCGCCATCAGTCCGATCACGGTGACAATCAGGACGACGTAAATACGGCGCGCCCACTCGACCACCGACGGCTCGGCCGGCGCGGCGTCGACGTGCACCGGGCCGAGCGCGAAGCGCGTCCCCGCGCCGGGATGGCACCCGCCGCAAGTGGCGGGCAGGTTCTTGGCGTTAATGCTCGAGCGCGCATCCGACGACGGCAGGATCAGGTGCACCCCGTGGCAGGAGCCGCAGTTGGCCACGCTCTGCGAGCCGGCCTTGGCGGCCAGGCCGTGGAAGCTCGCCTCGTAGCTCAACACGCGGTCCGGCGGCAGCCCGAACTTGGCCGTGAGCCGCACGTCGCCGTGACAATGCGAGCAAGTCTCGCGGACATGCGCCGCGTTGGTGCGAGCGGCCGGACTGGAAGGCTTGAGGATGGCGTGCTCGCCGTGGCAATCGGTGCACACCGGCGCCTCGCGCACCCCTTGCTCCACCGCCTGGCCGTGCACGCTCGCCTTGAATTGCCCGGCCTGGTCGGAGTGGCACATGCCGCAGGTCTCCGCGACATGGCGGCGAAACGGTGTGGTGCCCGGCAGCGCGACTTCATGCGCGCTGCCGTGGCAGGTGCCGCATTCGGGCGCGGCCAGGTTGCCGTGCTGCCGCGCCTGGTCGTGGACCCCGAGCGCCGCCTGGCCGGCCTGTGTCGAGTGGCAAGTCCCGCAGGTCAGGGTGCCCGCACCCTTGGGATGGGGAAGCTTCTCGTGGCCCGGGTGGCAGTTGGCGCAGTCCTGCTGGGCGTGGGCAGTGCCGGGTAGTTTCTTGGCTTGGTCCTCGTGGCACGTGGCGCACGACTGGGCCGCACCCGGTGCGGCGGAGAGCAGTGCCGCCAGCACCACAGCCAAAACAGTTAGGATTTGCATGCTCGGTAGCGCGCCGCCAGAATCGCCAGCAAAGCCGTGCTCAAGGGGTCGTGCTCGAAGACTACCGACAAGATACCGGCTTCCCATGCGCGGGTCAACTGCTCGGGGGCGTTCCCCGTGACGAGCACTACCCTCTCCGGGTGCGGCAACGGGCGCGGCAGCCGGTCGAGATGCGCCGCGTCCACTACCAGCACCGCCCATTCGCCGGTGCAGGGCTCCCCGGCCGGCCGAACCACGCAATCCTGGAGCGCGGCATCCTTCGCCAGTAGGTCCCGCAAGGCCAGGGCGTATTTCGTGTCGCTAAGGCCCAGAGCAATGGTACGCATGGCAGACTCGCCACCCCCGGGGTGGAGCAATCCGGGTGCCACACGACCGGGCGGGGAGCCTACAGGACTTGGCCCATGACGCCCGAGCCCGAGCCGCGGTCCTCCCTGCGCGTTTTGCCGCACCTTCCGGTTCTGCAAGTGGCGGAGTACGTTATCATGGAATTTAGGACCGATAATGACGAAATTGTTTTCGTCCAACCCGGCCGTCCTGGAGGCGGTTTTTGACCAGTTGTCCGATGGCGTAGTCCTTTACGACAAGGACCTGGTCGTAACCGGGGTGAACCGGGCGGCGGAGCTCCTGCTGGGCATGTCGGCCGCCGACATGGTGGGCCAGCCCTGCCGCGAAGTCTTTCGCTGCGGCATCTGCGAGCCGGGCTGTGGCATGCTCGTGGGCATCCACCGCGCGCCCTCCTTTCCCAGCTCGCGCGTGCGGCTGCACACCGCCTCCGGACAAGAACGCTGGGTCAATATCCGAACCGCGCAGATCCTCTCCGACAGCGGGGAGTTGGATGGCGTGGTGGCCACCATTCAGGCCGTGGCCGACGCCGTCTCGCCGCCGGAGCGCGAAGTGCTGGCCGAGTCGCCGACGATGTTGGAGCTGCTGAGCTTCGTGCGGCGCATCGCCGCCACCGAGGCTTCGACGATCCTGCTCGAGGGCGAGAGCGGCACCGGTAAGGACCTGATCGCCAAGGTCCTCCATTACCAGAGCATGCGGCAGGCCGAGCCCTTCATCGCGATTAACTGCGCGGCCATTCCCGAGACCCTCCTCGAAAGCGAGTTGTTCGGCTATGAGAAGGGCGCCTTCACCGATGCCCGCGCGCAGAAGCGGGGCATTCTCGAGCTGGCCGACCGCGGCACGGTCTTCCTCGATGAAATCGGCGAGCTGCCCATGCTGCTGCAAGTGAAGCTGCTGCGGGTGCTCGAGGAGCAGTCGTTCCGGCGTCTGGGCGGCCTCAAGGATATCCACGTGAACCTGCGCGTGGTGGCGGCTAGCAACCGCAACCTCCGCGAGGCGGTCAAGGAGGGCGCCTTCCGCCAGGACCTGTTTTACCGCCTGAACGTCATCCAGATCGTGATCCCCCCGCTGCGCGAGCGCACGGAAGACATCCTGGCGCTGAGCCGCCACTTCATTCAGCACTACAACCAGAAATTCAAGCGCAACGTGGAAGGCATCTCGCCCGAAGCGGCGCGGCTGCTGCTGGCGCACGACTGGCCGGGGAACGTCCGGGAACTCCGCAACGCCATCGAGCGCGCCATGATCCTGGAGGAAACCTCCGAGTTACAGCCGGGAAGCTTGCCGATCGCCGTCAGCAAGTCGGAGGGGCAGTTTCTCCCCGCCACGGGCGGCGCGGAGCCCCCCGCCGAGGCTCCGGCGGACGGCATGTCGCTCGAGGCCGCCGAGAGGGCCATGCTGGTGCGCGCGCTCGAGAAGACCGGGGGGAATCAGACCCAGGCCGCCCATCTCTTGCGCATTACCCGCGACACTCTAAGATATAAAATGAAGAAATTTAATCTGCGGTAGCTGCGGCTACGCGCTTGGTGACTTTGGACGCTCAAATGCAACATCACATACTCGGGAGGCAACAATGAGACGTGTTTTCGGGCTGTGCAGTGCTTTTTTCCTGATCACCAGCGTGGCGGTCCTGACCCCCCAGACCGCCAAGAAGCCGCCGGAAAAACTGGTATTCAAGGCCATGCTGGGGAACGTCACTTACGACCACGCCAAGCACGTCGAGCGGGCCAAAGGCGACTGCAAGGTCTGCCACGAAGCGCTCTTCAAGCAGGATGCCAAAGCCCCGCTGCAGTATAAGGCCAACATGCACAAAACCGCCGAGGCCAAGAAAGAAGCCTGCGCCCACTGCCACGTCGCCGGTGGCATGTCCTTCGCCACCACCGGCAACTGCGTGAAGTGTCACGTGAAGGGCAGCTAGCGGCGGCTAGCCTCCGACCGCTGCCGGCGCTGCCGCGGCCTCCACGGCGCGCCCCATCCAGTCGATGTGAGCGGTCCGATCAAAGTAATCAAACGCGCCCGCGGACATCAAATCGTAGTATTCGTGCACGTCCGAATGGTCCGTAATCACGATTACGGGAATTTGGCGATGACGAACTGCCCGGAGCGCCCAGCGGGCCAGATCCTGCCCGCGCGGATTGAAGACGACAATGACGGTTTCCTCGAGCGCTTCCCCCACCGGGGCTAGAGCCTCTGGTGTCAAAACGCTGACGATCCGAAACCCCCGGGCGTGGAGAACCGCCGCCAGATCGGGGAGGATATCAACGAGCTCGGCACCCAGGGTTATGACTGTCTTCCGGGGGTCCATAGACTGCTCCACTCAGGTGGCGGGCACGCCAGGCACCAAACCGGCTCGAATTACCCAGACAAGGCCGGCGGGAGGCCTCTTTCCCTTATTCTTCGCAGAATTTCTGACGTCCAAGTGAGCCAAAATACTCAGTTGGGCGTGCCGGAACGGACCAGGGCTGATACCCCGGTGCGTCTTTTCACCCACCTGGGCTACCCAGTGGTGGAAGTGACGGTGTCTAAAGCGCTTTGCCGCGCCGGAGGCCAGGTTCGGTCTGGCAGTCCTCGTGCGGATAGAGTCGGCTAGGGGAGTGACCTCTATGAGAAGCACGGCACACCAACTCGCACGCGCGATAACGCTACCTTTTCTCATTGGCTTTGCGATTCTGGTAGGGCTCGCCGGCTGGGCGGCGGAGCAGGAGTTGCCTTTTGGTGTTCACCAGAAGGCCTTCTACCTGAGCCCGCAAGAGATCAACTTCGTGCGGCCGGGCCTCGTTACCAAGTTGGTGTCAGCCTCGATCGACGCCCAAGGAGTCATCAAAGCGCGGTTCAAGATCACCGACACCCGGAGCCTCGGGCTCGACCGCCTCGGCGTGACTACCCCAGGCACTGTGGGTACGAGTTTTGTGGCTGCGGTGCTGCCCAAAGGGCAGCGCCAGTACACCTCCTACACCACCCGGGTGCAGACCAGTACCATCACAAATAAGAGCGCCACCCAGGCCGCCGCCGATGCCAATGGCGCCTACGAGCAGGTGGGAGACGGCGAATACATCTACACCTTCCGGACCAAAGCCCCCCAGGACTTCGACCGCACCGCCACCCACACCATCGGCGTCTATTCCAATCGCAATCTTACGGAATTCGACCTGGGCACGAACTTCGACGACGACGTGCTGAGCTTCGTGCCGGACGGCTCCGCGGTGCAGGACACGCGGGAGGTCGTCAAGACGGAGGCCTGCAACCGCTGCCACGATCCCCTCGGAGTGCACGGCGGGTCGCGCCGCAGCGTGGGGCTGTGCATCCTGTGTCACCAGCCACAGACTAGCGATCCGGACACCGGCAATACCGTGGACCTGCCAGTGCTGATCCACAAGATTCACATGGGGGCCCAACTGCCGAGCGTCGTGGCCGGCAAGCCCTACCAGATCATCGGAAATCAGCAGAGCGTCAACGATTTTTCAACGGTGGTCTTTCCGGCCGATGTGCGGCGATGTGAGGTCTGTCACGAGCAGAAGCCGCAAGGCACCCCGCCGGCACCGGCCAAGCAGGCGGCCAACTACATAACCAAGCCTTCCCGCGCGGCGTGCGGGGCCTGCCACGACAATGTCAACTTCGCCACCGGCGAGAACCACGTGGATCTGCCCCAGATTTCCGACAACCAGTGCGCCACCTGCCACATCGCGGAAGGCGAGCTGGACTTTGACGCCTCGATCAAGGGCGCCCACACCATCCCGACACACTCCCGGATGCTGCCGGGCGTGGTATTCGAGATCCTGAAGGTCGACAACGGCGGCCCCGGCAAGAACCCCACCGTCACTTTCAGCATCAAGAACAACGCCGGCGACTCCATCCTGCCCTCGCAAATGACGCGCCTGTCGCTGACGAACTCTTTCAGCTCCACCTACGACTACGCCAGTTACGTGAGTGAAGATGCTCGGACGGCGACCGGCAACGGTCCTTATACCTACACGTTCAAGCAGGCGACCGCAGCCGATGCGCGGGGGTCTTTCGCCGTGGGCATTGAGGGCTACAAGGCCGCCACGCTGTTGCCCGGCACGAAGAAGGAGATGGCCAACGTGCGGGACGCCGGTGTCAACAAGGTGTTCTACTACGCCGTAACCGACCCGACGGCGGTGGCCCGCCGCACCGTGGTGACCCAGGCCAAGTGCGACGCCTGTCATGAGTTCCTGGAAGTGCACGGCTCGAACCGCAATGGAGTGGAGTATTGCCTGCTGTGCCACAACGCCAACGCTACCGACGCCGCCCAGCGGCCCGCCGCCAAGCAGCCGAACGAGAGCATCCACTTTAAGACGATGATCCACAAGATCCACACCGGTGAGAACCTCACGACGGACTTCACGATTTACGGCTTCGGCGGCAATCCCGTCAACTTCAACGACGTGCGGTTCCCGGGCGACCGGCGCGACTGCGCCCAGTGCCACGTGAACAACTCGGAGCAGTTGCCGCTGCGCGAGGGCCTGCTGCCGAGCCAGGCGCCGCGCGATCTGATCACTGTGAAACAGCCGATCCAGGCGGCGTGCCTGGCATGCCACACCGACCGGCCGCCGGCGGCGCACGCGGCTCTGAATACCTCGCCGCAACTGGGCGAGTCTTGCGAGGTCTGCCACGGCCCGAACGCGGACTTCTCGATCGACAAGGTGCACGCTCGTCCCTAAGGGCGGCCCGCAATGAAAACGCGACCGGCGGGCTTCTCCCTTGCTCTTCTCGCCGCTCTGCTTGCGGCTGGCTGGCTGCTGCCGGCCGCAGGCCAGGGTCAGGACGCCGCCACGGCCGCGAGCCCCGCGGCCCAGGCGGCCCCCGCGGTCCCCGCGACCGCGCCTGCTCCCCCCGCGCCTACCTATGCCGGCTCGGAGCTCTGCGGCGCCTGCCACGAGGATCTGAGCCGCGACTTCCGGCGCAACCCCCACTACGCGGTGGAAACCAAGGGCAGGGCCGGGCTGTGGAAGGGACAGGCCTGCGAATCCTGCCACGGCCCGGGCCAGCAGCACGCCGAGACCGCCGAAGCTCCCCGGATCTTTTCCTTCACCAAGGCGACGGCCGACCGCGCCAACCAGACCTGTCTCAACTGCCACCTCGGGCAGGAGACCCAGCATGGCCGCCTGCTTGGGGCGCACAACCGCAATTCTCTGAGCTGTGTCGAGTGCCACAGCGTCCACAAATCCGCGGTGCGGCCGCTGCTCAAAAAGCCGGCCGAGGCGCTCTGCTCGGGCTGCCATCTCGACGTGCGCGCGGCTTTCAACCGGCCCTTTCGCCACCGCCTGCCCGAGAAGGCGATGGGCTGCACGGACTGCCACAACCCGCACGGGGAAGGCCCGCCGGCGGGGCTGCACCGCGTGTCGGGTCCGGACGTGGCGTGCCTCAAGTGTCACGGGGATAAGCGGGGTCCGTTCCCCTTCGAGCACGCTCCGGTGCGGATCGAGAACTGCTCGACCTGCCACGAGCCGCACGGCTCGGCGAATC
>JBGPDC010000212.1:0-9274 GCA_041482115.1 Terriglobia bacterium
CGGTGGAGCGATTCCAAGAGGAGGATGCGGTTCGCGCCATCGTGCTGATCGGTGGCGGACGAACGTTCATCGCGGGGGCGGATATCCGCGAGTTCGACAAGCTCCGGAAAAGCGAACAAACCGGCGCCGCGCGGCTGAGGGAAATGCTGTGGCGAGTGGAGGAGTGCTCGAAGCCGGTTGTCGCTGCTATCCACGGCACGGCCTTCGGCGGCGGTCTCGAAGTCGCGATGGCGTGCCACTATCGCGTGGCGGTCGCAGCCGCCCAAGTGGGACAGCCGGAAGTCAAGCTGGGCCTCATCCCCGGCGCGGGGGGGACGCAGCGGCTGCCGCGCCTCGCCGGAATCGCGAGAGCGGTGGAGATGTGCGCCGGGGGCGATCCGGTGCGGGCGACAGAGGCGGAGAAGGCCGGAATCGTGGATCGCCTCATCGAGGGCGACCTGCTGGCGGGCGCTATCGCTTTTGCGCGCGAAGGAATCGCGGTGCGCAAGACCCGCGACCTGACCGTTGCGCCGGACGACGCCGCTCTTGCCGCCGCGCGCGAAACGGCGAGGAAGCGCCAGCGCGGGTTGATGGCGCCGCTCAAAGCGATCGACGCGGTTGCGGCCTCGGCCCGCTGGTCTTTCGAGGAAGGTTGCCGGTACGAGGCGGAGTTGTTTCGGGAGTGCCTCGCGTCCGAGCAGTCGAGGGGCATGATCCACGTCTTCTTCGGCGAGCGGACGGTGGCCAAGATCCCGGACATTCCGCCGGACACTGCGGTGCTTCCGGTGCGGCGCGTGGGCGTGGTGGGGGCAGGGACCATGGGTGGCGGCATCGCGATGGTCTTCGCTAACGCCGGGATTCCGGTGCTGCTTAAGGAGGCGACGCAGGAGGCTCTCGACCGCGGCTTGGCCACCATCACACGCAACTATGCGAACTCGGTGAAGCGGGGGCGCTTCACCCCGCAAGTGATGGAGGAGCGCCTGGCGCTGATCCGGCCGTCCGTTACCCACGACGGTTTCGAAGACGTGGACATGATCGTCGAGGCGGTCTTCGAGGGTATGGAGCTGAAGAAGAAGGTGTTCGCCGAGCTGGACCGGATCGCCCGCCCGGACGCCATTCTCGCCTCCAATACCTCCACTCTAGACATCGACGAGATCGCTGCCGCGACCGGTCGTCCTCAGATGGTTTTGGGGACGCATTTTTTCAGTCCTGCGAATGTGATGCGGCTGCTTGAAGTCGTGCGCGGCCGGGCCACCTCGCGCGAGGTGATCGCTACGGTGATGCAGCTTTCGAAGAAGCTCGGGAAAGTGGGAGTGCTGGTGGGAAATTGCCGCGGATTCACCGGCAACCGCATGTTCGGCCCCTACCGGCGCGAGGCCCAGTTCCTGGTCGAGGAAGGGGCCACCGTCGAGGCGGTCGATCGCGCGCTGTACGATTTCGGCATGGCCATGGGACCGCTCGCAACCGGCGATCTGGCCGGCCTGGATGTCGGCTGGCGCATCCGCCAGGAGTATCGGCATCTCGAGCCCCCAGGCGTCCGGCAGCCGCTCGCCGAGGACCGCTTGTGCGAAATGGGCCGCTATGGACAGAAGACGGGGGCAGGCTGGTACCGCTACGGCGAAGAGCGTCGCGCCACGACTGATCCCGAGGTTGACGCGTTGGTCCGGAAGTGGGCGGGCGAGGCGGGGATTCCGCAGCGGCAGATCGGTCCTCAGGAGATCGTCGATCGCACGATCTACGCGCTGGTCAACGAGGGGGCGCGCATTCTCGAAGAAGGCTACGCCCTGCGCGCGTCCGATATCGACATCATCTATGTGACGGGATACGGATTCCCGGCGCACCGCGGCGGGCCTATGTTCTACGCCGATACCGTGGGTCTCGAGAAAGTCTACGAGCGCATCTGCGACCTGGAGAGCCAGCACGGCTACTGGTGGCGTCCGGCGCCCTTGCTGAAGCAATTGGCGGAGTCGGGGGGGAAGTTTTCGAAATAGGATATGCATCCAGAAATAGCGCGATTGTTCGATTTGAGCGGCCAAGTGGCTCTGGTGACCGGCGGCTCGCGGGGCCTGGGAGAAGAGATGGCCACGGGACTCGCGGAGGCGGGCGCCGCCCTGATGCTGCTCGCCCGCCGTCCGCAGTGGCTCGACCCGGCGGTGGAAGGTCTGCAAGCGAAGGGATTCCGCTGCGCGGGGACGGTCTGTGATGTCACCCAGGCGGCTTCGGTCGAGCAGGCCGTCCAGCGGACCATCGAACTCTATGGCCGCATCGACATCCTCGTGAACAATGCCGGCATAAGCTGGGGCGCGCCCGCCGAGGAGATGCCGCTCGACAAGTGGCAGATGGTTCTGGACGTCAACCTCACCGGAGCGTTCCTGTTTGCCCAGGCGGTAGGACGCCAGATGATCCGGCAGAAGAGCGGGCGGATCATCAACGTGGCCTCGGTGGCGGGCCTGCGCGGGTCGCTGCCGGACGGGTTGGACGCCGCCGGGTACGTGGCCTCGAAGGGTGGCTTGATCGCGCTGACCAGGGAGCTGGCGGCGAAATGGGCGTGTCATGGAATCCGGGTCAATGCCATCGCTCCCGGCTTCTTCCCCACGCGCCTGACGGAAAAGGTCCTGGACCGGCTGCAACCTGCGATCGAAGGGCGCCTCCCCATGGGGCGCATTGGACGTCCCGGCGAGATCAAGGGCGTGGTGCTGTTCCTGGCCTCCGCCGCCTCCGATTACATCACGGGACAGATCTTGTCAGTCGATGGCGGCGCGACGGCCGTCTGATAGCCGCCCCTTACGCCACACCCACAGAAAATTCGTACACATGCTGAAACCGACGGACGTCGCGGTGGCTAGAACGGAGGCGACCAGATAGTGCACCCCGAAAGCCGGCAACAGGTTGCTGACGCTGAGCCATATGATAAAGCCGCCGGCATTGGCTAGCTGGTATTGCCACAGGCGCCTAAAGGTGGGCCGGCGATAGCCGAATACCCACCGGTCGTTCACAAAGAACCGCAGAATGGTACCCGTTTCGGCTGTAACGGCCGTGGCCAGCAGCAGCGGCAGGCGCCCATAGGCCTTGAGAACGTATAGAACACCCAGGCCCCAGACCAGGAACGCCGTCCCGACAATCCACCACCTGACCATGGCCTCCCACCGGCGGGTGGGAGGCGAAGGGGGCCAGAGGCCGGTCGGGGGAACTGCCGTAGTAGACACCTCTAACATTATAAAGCGCGCCGCGAACCACCCTATTGGTTGACAGGCGCCGGGCGCTTTTGGGACACTGGCCCCGCCAGGGGAATTCTGCTTTCTCAGGAGAGCTTGCAGTGGTTGTGTATTCGCGAACTGCCATTTTTGAATTCCAAGTGGGAGGGTGTTACCCATGCGCAACATACTTTTAGGGGTGTTGTTGGTCTTGGTGGGGCTGGCTTTAGCGCCGCCTGCATTCGGCCAGACATTTGGTGAGATTACCGGAGTGGTGACCGATCCTAGCGGCGCGATTATCACCGGAGCCACGCTGACGGTGACCAATACGCAAACCAACGCGGTCCGTACGGCCGCGACCAATGTGGCCGGCAACTACAGCTTTCCGGCGCTTTTGCCGGGCGTTTACAACGTCCGGGCCGAGATACAGGGATTTCAATCCGAACTGCGCAGCGGGGTCGAGCTGCAAGTGCAGCAGGTGGCGCGCCTGGACTTCCAACTCCGCGTCGGCGCGGTGGCGGAGACCGTTGAAGTCACTGGGGGCGCACCCCAGCTCAACACCGAGAACGCCACGGTCGGCACCGTGATCGAGAACCAGCGCATCGTCGAGCTGCCCCTCAATGGCCGCAACTTCCTGCAGCTCGTGGCGCTCAGTCCCAACGTGAACGCCACGTTCGCCGACGGCGGGGCCGCGACCAGCCGCCAGGGCGGCGACCGCGCCTCACAGAATTTCTCGATCGCCGGCCAGCGCCGGGAGTTCAACTACTACACGCTCGACGGCATTGCAAATACCGACGTCGACTTCAACACCTATATTTTCCTGCCCTCCATCGATGCCTTGCAGGAATTCAAGGTCCAGACCGGGATCTACTCGGCGGAGTTTGGCCGGGAAGCCGCCCAGGTCAATGTTACGACCAAGAGCGGGACCAACGAATACCACGGCGCGGTATTCGATTTCATTCGTAACAATGACCTCGACGCTCGCCCGTTCGGCTTTACCAGGTCCGTGCCGGTTTCCGCGCCGTTCAAGTGGAACCAGTACGGGTTCACGCTGGGCGGCCCGGTGCAAATCCCCAAGCTCTTCAACGGCAAGAACCGCCTGTTTTTCATGTCCAACTTTGAGGGTTTCCGGCTGCGCAACCAGACCCAGGTGGTTTACAGCACGCCCCCGCAGGCGATGCGCAACGGCGACTTCTCACAGGCGCCCGTCGCTCAGATTCTCGATCCCTTCAACAACAACACGCCCTTCCTGAACAAACAAATTCCGAGCGGGCGGTTCTCCAAGGCGGCGTTGGGCCTGCTGGAATTCTATCCGGCGCCCAACATTCCGGGCGCGGGCCTGGCGAACAACTACCTGTCGCTGCAGAACAACGTGACCGACAAGGACCAGTTTACCCAGCGCATCGACTTCGTGGAGAGCGCGAAATCCAACTGGTTCGGGCGGTATAGCTGGCAGGATGATGGGCAGGTACAGCCCGCCCTCAAGCTGAACGGCCATACCCTGGGCGTGACCGTCAAGCAGGCCATGATTTCCAACGCGCGGGTTCTCTCGCCCAGTCTGGTGAACGAATTCCGCTTCGGCTACAGCAACTTTTACAACAACTACGGCAACGAGCTGCAGTTCCTGCGGGACCCCATCAAGGAGTTCGGGATCGGCCTCATCGATCCCGCGCCGGTCGCCTGGGGCACCCCCGGGGTGAGCGTGCTGGGGTTCAGCGGCTTCGGCGACGATGTGAACGGTCCCTTTGTGATCTGGGACCACACCTTCCAGTGGATCGACAACGTCTCCTGGACGCGAGGTAAGCACGCGCTCAGAATGGGCGTGGATATCCGGCGGGACCGCTTCAACCAGACGGGAAACCAGAACGCTCGCGGCGTGCTGACCATCGACAACCCGGCCACGGGCTACGGCTTTGCGGATTACATGCTGGGCCTCGAAAACAGAACGCAGGACGCGGGGAGCCTGGCCATCAGCCAGTTCCGCGCCACCACCCAGTCCTATTACTTTGCCGATACCTGGAAGTTCCGGCCGAATCTCACGGTCGATGCGGGGCTGCGCTACGAATTGTCGCCTCCCTGGACCGACAAGGGCCAGAGCCTCATGGACATCTGGTTTCCGGCCAACTTTGGCACGCCGGGAAACACGCATCCCTGCTATGTCCGCATCGGGAGCGGCGATTTTTACGAGAAGACCGCCACCCGTTTTGACCCGGCCATTTGCGTGACCCGCGACGGACGGCTGGGAGACCGGCTCATAAAGACCGATTACGGGAATTTCGCGCCGCGGCTGGGCCTTGCCTGGAGTCCGACGGCGAAGTGGACGGTGCGCGCCGGCGCGGGCGTTTTCTTTGTGCAGGATCAGGGCAACCCGCGGTTCGATATGAGCCGCAATGTGCAGGGCCGTATCACCAGCACGGCCAATATCCAGACCCACAATCTCACCTTCGAGAATCCCTTCACCGGCGGCAGCGCCAACGTGTGCGGAGTGCCGGTGCCGCCGTTCGTCTGCGTGACGGCGCCGCAAGGGTTGGCCAACGACCCTTACCGCCGCACCCCCTACACCGTGCAATACATGGTGAATTTCCAGCGGCAGTTGAGCAGCAACATGGTTCTCGAATTCGGCTATTTGGGCTCGCAGGGTCACCGGCTGGAGCGCCTGATCAGCTATAACCTGCCCCAGCCCTCCCCGACGGGCGCTGTAACCGCCCGCTCCCCGGCCCCGGAGTTTGGAAACATCCAGTATCTGGCCGGCGTTGTGAATGCGAACTATCACTCCTTCTCGAGCAAAGTCACGCGCCGGATGTCGGGGGGCGTTACGTTTATGACGGGCTACACCTATTCGAAGTCCATCGATGACGGCAGCGGCATTCGCGTCCTCGGCAGCGATCCCCTGAAGCCGCAGGATGGCACCTGCGTGAGCTGCGAGCGGGGCCTGTCGATTTTCGACACCCGGCACCGGGTGGTCACGTCGGTGCTCTACGCCTTGCCCGTTGGCAAGGGCCGCAAGTACCTCACGCATGGCATCGCCGGCAGCCTCGTCGGCGGCTGGGAGCTCAGCGGCATCTGGACAGTTTCAACCGGCTTCCCGCTGAGTATTCTCTCCGGCAAAGACCAGTCCAACACCGGCCATGGCTATGACAAGCCGAACGCTGTGGCGGGGCAAAGTATCGATCTCGATAGCAGCCAGCGCAGCACCGACCGGTGGTTCAACACCAACGCCGTGGTGTTGCAGCCCCTGGGCACCTACGGCAACCTCGGCCGCAATATTGCGACCGGCCCTGGAATTTTCAATGTCGATTTCTCGACCTTGAAGAACTTCAACTTTAGCGAGCGGAAGTATTTGCAGTTCCGCTTCGAAGCGTTTAACGTCCTGAACCATCCGAACTTCGGCGACCCTAGCACCGGTCTGAGCTCCGGCGGGTTCGGCTCGATCAACAGCACGCGCGGCGGAATCGCCATGCGGCAGTTGCAGTTCAGCCTGAAAGTGGTCTTCTAATATGCCTGGCCGGCGCCCCCGCCCTTTTCCGGAGGGTTGGCGCGCCGGCGGAAGGCCTCCAACTTGTCAAGCTTAAGGTGGGGTGGTAGCATTTCTCACGGGTGTGACCACCACGCCGTGCAAGCGGTTGACGGCGGCTAGGTCTGGGCGCCAGGAGGGTTCGCGATGCACGCTGAATATACCCGGCGCGGATGGCTGAAGGCGGCTGGAGCGGCCGTGCTCCTTCCCCGCTTCGCCGCCGCGGCGGCCTCGGAGAAGGCCCTCCGCGGCGCCTTCATGATTCTCTCCACTCCGTACACTACCTCGAAGGCAGTCGACTACGAAGATCTGCGGGGCGAAGTCGATTACCTGGACCGGTGCGGCGTCCAGGGCCTGGTGTGGCCGCAAAACGCCAGCGAGCTATCCAAGCTGACCAAGGAGGAACGGCTGCGCGGCATGGAAGTGATCGCGAAGGCGGCCAAGGGGAAGAGGCCCGCACTGGTTTTGGGCGTGCAGGGCGACGACACCAAGGACATGCTCGAATACGCCCGGCACGCCGAGAAGCTCGCGCCGGACGCCGTGATCGCCATCCCGCCCACCAAGGCCAAGTCCCTGGACGACTACCGGGAATACTACCGGGCGCTCTGCGGGACGACGAAACGGCCCGTGTTCATTCAGACTTCGGGCGGCGCGCGCGACCTCGTGGCGAGCGTCGAGTTTATCGTGGAGCTGGCGAAGGAGCTTCCCAACTTCGGCTACATCAAGGAAGAGCACGACCCCGTGATCTCCCGGATGCGGGAGGAGATTACGCACCGTCCCAGCCCGATCAAGCGCGTGTTCGCCGCCAACCGTGGCGCGGGGTTCCTCTACGAGATGCGTCTCGGCTCGGACGGCACCATCATCGGGGGCAGCCCCTATGCCGATGCCTATGCGCGGCTGTGGGATTTGCAGCAGCAAAACAGGGGCGAGGAGCAGCGGGAGATTTTCAGCAAGCTGCTGTTGATGCTGAACCTCGATGAGCGGATCCCCGGCGTGCGTCCGTACATCATGAAAAAGCGCGGGGTCTTCAAGACCACGGTGTCGCGGCAGGGTGATCACAAATTGACACCGGAAGCGATTGCCGAGATCGAGTACAACTTCGCAGGCTTGAAGCCGCATCTGAAGGTCTGAGCGGGCGGGTCCGGACGGGGGGAAGAAGCAATGACTATCAGACGTAGAGATTTTCTAGGAGCGGCTTTGGCCGCCGGGCTGCCCGTGGCGCGGGCGCAGGAAGGCGCCAGCCCTAAAGCGTCTGTTCCGACTCGCAAGGCCAAGGTAACCAAGCTCTTCAAAGCGCCCGATGAGCATCCCAATGCTCTCGAGACCGCCGCGGATGGCCTCTGGATCGGCGGTCAAGTGTCGGAGATGGCTTACAAGGTCGACTGGAAGACGGGCCAGGTCTTGCACAAGGTGCAGACCGAGTCGCACAACACCAGCGGGATGGCGGTGGGAGCCGGTTATCTGTGGATGTCCGCCAATGGAGGGGTGAGCGGCCGGCGGCCTCCCCGTCCCACCGACAACGACCTGGACGAGATGATCCAGGCCGATATGAAAACCGGCAAGACGATCAAGCGGCACAAGCTGCCGTGGCCGGGCGGCGTCCATGGGACCGCTTTTTGCGAGCAGACGCAGACCCTGTGGGTCACGGCGCTGGGCATCAACGCGCTGGCCGAGCTGGACCCGAAGGACAATCTGCGGTTGCTGAACGCCATTCCCATCCACCGCACCCGTGCCCACGGCCTCGACTGGGACCACGGCACGCTCTGGATCATGTATTCCAACGATTTTCTGATCGAGAGGGTCGACGCCAAGACGGGAAAGTTGCTGGAGGTGGTGACGCTCTCCAAGGAAGACCCGGACCCGCACGGCATGTGTTTCCATGACGGGCATTTGTATTATTGCGATGCCGGTCTCGTGGTACAAGGCGGTGCGAGCGGCAGCGCCGGCGCCGGGTACGTCTGCAGGATTGACTTGTAATCAATGCTACGCGCGAGGCCGATAGTCATATGACAAGACGAGGTAGCTGGAGTCTGCTGGCGATGTTCGCCGCTGTGGGCCTTTACGCCCAGGTCCCCGCCGGGGAAAGAATGGACAACGAGCGGGTGCGGGTTGTCGTGGCCAGTGAGCAGCCGCACCGCCCCGGCCCGCAGCACGAGCATAAGAGAAACCGCGTCATGATCTATTTGGGGGACGGTGAGAGTACGTTTACGTCCGCGGCTGGTAAGGTCGACAAACTTAAGGTCAAGAAGGGCGAGGTGCTGTGGAGTCCGGCGACCGGGCCGCACGTCAGCGAGAACATTACGGACCAGCCGTTTCAGATCGTGGAAGTCGAGCTGAAGGGACCGCCGCAGCACGCGGCAGTGCCCGAGTCGAAGCTGGACCCGCTGAAGGTCGATCCGAAGCACTACACCCTCGTGTTCGAAAATGACCAGGTTCGCGTGCTGCGGGTGCGCTTCGGGGCGCACGAAAAGGGCGTACTGCACGAGCACACCCTGGACCACCTGGTGGTCTACATGAACGACCAGGCGCGGGGCAAGACGGGCGAGGTCCGTCTGGACGGGGTCATGACGCACACCGAAGAAAACCC
>JBGPDC010000213.1:0-9270 GCA_041482115.1 Terriglobia bacterium
CCCGTCTGGCATCAAAGTGTCGGACAAGGAAGTCGCCCAGATTGATCTCAAGCCTGACAAGTTCCACGGCGATTGGAACTACGAAATCCGCCCTCGCAAACCGGTAGTCTGATCACGTTGTTTCTAGACAGCCCCTAAGGATATGGCTGCCAGCACCGTCACCGGCAAGGGCCGGATCACCATCCCCAAAGAGATCCGGGAGCGCCTGCGCCTGCGAACCGGCCACCGTGTGGAGTTCCAGATCGATACCGCCGGACAGGTGATCCTCAAGCCACAGAACCGCGACGTCCGTTCCCTGTACGGCATGATTCGTTCTCCGAGAAAGCGAGCCGTTACATTGGTTGAAATGGATGAAGCCATAGCACAGGGCGCCTCTCACCGCGGATGATGCCCGTCAAGCTGCGCGGGCTCGCCGCCTGGTCGAACAGTCCCGCGATGACCAGGAAACTCTCTTCCTTTCGACGGTCGCCTTGTGCGAGCTGGTGTGGGTGCTTTCCCGCAGCTACCGGCAGCCCAGGAGCGCTATCGTGTCGGCGCTCGATTCAATTCTCGATACCGATAGCTTTCAAGTCGAGCAGGAGCCTCTGGTCCGCCGGAGCCTGGCCGCCTACCGCGTGGGCTCCGGCAGCTTCCCTGACTACCTCATCGGCGAAATCGGCCGCCACGCCGGAGGCCGCGACACCGTCACTTTCGATCGTGCCCTAAAGGATTCCGGCGGCTTCACCCTGCTCGCCTGACCTACATCCAGTAATTCCGGTCCAGACTCCGGTATTGCACCGCCTCCGCCACATGCTTCCCCAGGATTGCCTCCTGCCCGCCCAGGTCGGCGATAGTCCGCGCCACCTTCAGGACGCGGTCGTGCGCCCGCGCCGACAGGCCCAGCCGCTGCACCGCCATCTCGAGGGTTCGCTCGCCGGCCTCGTCCAGCCGGCAGTGCTGGCGAATCCATTTCGACGGCATCTGCGCGTTGTAGAAGCCGCGCCCCTTCTGGGCCTCGCGCGCCCGCTCCACGCGCCCCCGAATCTCCGCCGACTCCTCTGACATCACCTCCGACCGCATCTCCTTGTACTTCACCGCCGGCACCTCAATATGGATGTCGATGCGGTCCAGCAGCGGCCCCGAAATTTTGCCCAGGTATTTCTGAATCACCGGCGGCGTGCAGCGGCATTCGCGAGCGCTGTCGCCATAATACCCGCACGGACACGGATTCATCGCCGCCACCAGCATCACGCGCGACGGAAACGACAGCGTCATCGTGGCCCGCGAGATCGTGACCGTACCCTCCTCGAGCGGCTGCCGCAACACCTCGAGCGTATTGCGCGGAAATTCCGGCAGTTCATCCAAGAACAGCACGCCGTGGTGCGCCAGGCTCACCTCGCCCGGCCGCGGCACCCCCGGCCCGCCCCCCACCAGACCAGCGTCCGAGATAATGTGGTGCGGCGCGCGAAACGGCCGCTCCCGCAGCAGCCCCTGGCCCGGATGCAGCACTCCCGCCACACTGTGCACCATCGTCGTCTCGACCGCTTCGGCAAAGGTCAGCGGCGGCAGGATGCCCGCAAACCTCCGCGCCAGCATCGTCTTCCCCGACCCCGGTGGACCGATCATCAACAGGTTGTGTCCCCCGGCCGCGGCGACTTCCAGTGCCCGCTTAGCCGCCTGCTGGCCCCGGACGTCCCGGAAATCGAATGCCATTGACGGCGTCGCGCCATTGGGAGGCGTTGCCTCCGGCGTCAGCGGCTGGAAGCGGTCCCAGTTGGCCACCCGGTCCATGACCTCGGTCAAATGCCGCACGGCGTGCACCGCCAGGCCCTCCACCACCGCCGCCTCGGCGCCGTTTTCCCAAGGCACCAGCAGCCGCTTGACCCCCTGCCGCCGCGCGCACACCGCGATCGGCAGCGCCCCGCGGATCGGCCGCAACCCGCCATCGAGCGACAACTCGCCGACCAGCAGGCAGTCTTCGAGCGCGAGCGCCGGAATCATCCCCATCGCTCCCAGAATCCCCACCGCCATCGGCAGGTCGAACCCCGCCCCTTCCTTGCGCACATTGGCCGGCGCCAGGTTGATGGTCAAAGACTTGTTCGGAAACCCAAAGCCGCAGTTGATCAAAGACGACTTGATCCGTTCGCGGCTCTCCCGGACCGCCACATCCGGCAGTCCCACGGTAATGAAATCCCTCGCCGACCCGGGGTAAAGGTCCACCTCAACGTCGATGAGGTGGGCGTTGATGCCGTAGATGGCTGCGCTACGGGTCTTGAACAACGCCATCGATCCGCTCTCCTGGACCCGCCCGGCCGGCGAGGCGTTTCCCGGCGGCCCATCGCGCATAACAACCGGCCCAAGTAAAAAGCAAACCGATTATCAGCAGAATGGTAATAAATTTCGGCATGATCCTTCGAGAATTATACCTGATTTCTCAGTGCCGCATCCGGACCCGTGCACCGCCCGGCGCCTCCAGATTCCTTGCAAGATTTCCAGGCCACCCCGTTCTTACTAATGGAGGGGGCCAAGCCCCCTCCGGAGGAGAAAGATGCTGCGATCCACTCTAGCCTGTCTGCTCGCCGGACTCCTGGCCACCCCGGCCCTGCCCGCCGACTTGCCCGTCCGCAAGGTGGTCCTTTATAAGCACGGTATCGGGTTCTTCGAGCGCGCCGGCCGCGTACCCGCTGCCGAAGCCGCCCGCCTCGAGTTTAAAGCCAGTGAAATGAACGACGTACTCAAGTCCCTCACCATCGAGGAGCGCGGCGGCGGCCGCGTCTCGAACGTCCGCTACGACTCGAGCGAGCCCCTCGAGAACAAGCTCCGCGAGTACCCCTTCGCCCTCGGCGGACCCCAGTCCCTCGCCTCCATCCTTGACCAGCTCAAGGGCGCCCGCCTGGACCTGCGCTTCGGCGCCGACCGCCTCGAAGGCACCATCCTCAGCGCGCGCGTGTCGCCCCCCAACGACCGTCAGCCCGAAAAGCAGGAATTAATCCTGTTGCTCGATTCCGGCGACCTGCGCACCATCGACCTGCTGGCGGCCTCCGCCATCCGCTTCCCCGACGCGCGCCTCCAGACCCAGTTCAAGGACTACCTCGCCGCCCTCAGCCAGGCCCGCAGCCGCGATAAGCGCGGCGTGACCATCGAGTCCTCGGGCACAGGCGTGCGCGACCTCCTCGCCGACTACGTCATCCCCACCCCGGCCTGGAAGTCGAGCTACCGCCTCATCCTCGACTCGAGCGCGGAGCCCATGATGGAAGGCTGGGCCATCGTCGACAACACCACCGGCGACGACTGGACCAACGTGTCACTCGCGCTAGTCTCGGGACTCCCCGTATCCTTCATCAGCCGCCTCTACGAGCCGCGCTACGTGAGCCGTCCCGAAGCCGAACTGCCGGGGGACCGCGCCCAGCGGCCCATCCTGCACGCCGGAGTCGTCGGCGGCCTCGCCGGAGGCCGGGAAGAGGGAGCTCAAGCCAAAGCGATGCGCGCCGTGCCCATGGCCGCGGCGGCGCTCAGGCCCCTCAACCAGGTCGCCCAGGAAGCCTCCGCTGGCATGGCCTTCGCCGACCTCCGCAAGGACGACGCGCTAGACAAAGAGCGCGACAACTTCGCCTCCTCGCTCGCCCAGACCGCCACCGGCCGCGACCTCGGCGACCTCTTCGAATACCGCATCGACCACCCCGTCACCATCCGCGCGAGCGAATCCGCCATGCTGCCCTTCCTGCAGCAGCGCCTCGCTGGACGCCGCCTCCTGATCTTCTCCGAGTCGAACGGCTCCCAGCATCCCCTCTCCGCAGTCGAGATCACCAACTCCACCGGCAAGACCCTCGACGGCGGCGCCCTCACCGTCATCGACGCCGGCTCCTACGCTGGCGAATCGCTCGTCGAGACCATCAAGGCTGGCGACAAGCGCCTCGTCAGCTACGCCGTCGACCTCGGCACCCGCGTGACCACCGCCTTCGATACCGAGAGCAACCTGCTGCGCAACTTCCGCTTCCACCGCGGCATCCTCACCACGCGCAGCTCCATTAAAGAGGTGAAGACCTTCACCGTCCACAACGTCGATGCGCGGACCAAGACCCTGGTCGTCGAAACCCCCGTCCGGCCGGACTTCAAGCTCGTCAGCCCGCAGCCGGCCGAGACCACTGCCAACACTCGCCGCTTTGAAGTCAAGCTCGCCGCCGGGGCCACCGAAAAGTTCCCGGTCACCGAAGAGCGCGTGCTCGAGAACGCGATCGCCGTCACCAACCTGACGCCCGACGTGCTCTACACCTACGTCCGCAACCCGAATCTCAATGATGCCGCGCGCAAGAAGCTCGAGCCCCTCGCCGACCTCAAGCGCCGCCTCGCCGGGACCGACAACGAGATCCGGCTGCTCGAAAAGCAGATCCAGGACATCTTCAACGACCAGCAGCGCCTGCGCCAGAACATCGGCAGCCTGAATTCTGTGAACGGCCAGCAGCAGCGCGTACAGGAATACGCCACGCGCCTGGCGTCCCAGGAAGTGCAGCTCACCACCCTGCGCGACCGCCAGGCCGAGCTGCAAAAGCAGAAGACGGGCCTCGAGCAGCAGCTCAACACCCTGATGGAGACCCTGGAGATCTGAAGTGGACCGAGCCTCGGCCGGCCGCGAACGCCCTACTTCTTCTTCGTCGCGGCCGGCGGGGCGGGCGGCGCGTCCGGCATCGGAGCCGAAACGTGCTCGTGGATGATGATCCAGTCGTTGCCCCGCTTTTCAAAAACGTCCGTGCTGCGCGCCACGCCCTTCATCGGCTCGCCTTGCTTGGGCTCGATCTCGAACGTCACCGTATAGCTCGCCCACGCAATGTTGCCGTTTCGCGAAGCCTGCAAATCGGGGTTCAGGGCCAGCTTGATCGACTTCCACTCCGCCGCGGCCTTCGGGAACCCCGCCTCGTACTCCGCCCAGCCCGCATACTTGAGCGGCGCGATATCGTAGAAGGTCAGCCCGGCGTCCTTGGCATAAAAGGGAGCCACGTTCTTCACATCGAGCGTCGCCCAGCCGGCCAGAACCTTTTCGATGAGCGGCTTCAACTCCGCCGACGCATCCTGAGTTTTCGCCGCGGGCTCCGGCGCCGGCGCGCACCCCACCAGCGACAGCAGCAGCAAAAAGGGAAGAACTTTAGTCATTTGGATTGTCCTCCGGACCACCGGATTGTACCTCACCAGTCGAGCGGGCGACGGGCGGTCGCGGCCACCTAATTTCGGGTGCAAATTTGCACCCGAATATAAGTCACTTAGTTTCAATAACTTGTGAAAAGTACCCCCCGGCCGAGTCACTTCGAGTCGACACCCCAATCGGCGGCGAAAGAATCCCGCAGCGCGTGAGCGAGGTCGTACGCGGCCTGTTGCGCCGGGTTAAGGGAAATCAGTCCGGGATCGACTTTCTTGGCCAGCTCGACCATCTCCGCCTCGACCTTCGGCGACTCGACCATGCTCAGCTCCGCCACGTACAATTCGCGAAAGCGCCGTTTGGCGGTGCGCAGCTCCTCCTCCTTGCGGCCGTCGGGGGTCGCCAAAACCGCCGCCGCCTTGACGGCCTCCATATACAGCTTTTGCCGCAGGTCGAGAAACGGCTTGCTCGCCTCAATCCTGCGCGCTTCGGCCTCGCTCTTGCGCGTCGCATTGAAGCTCCAGACGCTGAACACAACACCGGCGATCACGCTAAACACCTGCACATTCTTTGCAATGCTGTCGACATTCATGGTGAACTCTCCGTTGCCCTGCTCTCAAGCGATCAGACCGCCGATGATCGCCCCCAGCAGCAGCGGCCCCACGTGCGCCATCGAAAGCGCGAGGCCCCCGGCGCCCGCGACCGCCCCGAGCAGCGGCAGCCCGGTGAGACTCGTCGCCAGAAAAAAGAGCGCCACCGCAAACAGGACGCCGGGCAGAAACACGGCGGCGATGGCGTTCCCGACGCTGCCCGACTTCTTGCCACCCACCAGTCCAGCCAGGAAGGGTCCCACGACGGGCAGCCAGAACAGCAGGATGGACATCACAAATATCCACAGAATCCCCGATGAGATGCTGCCCTCTTTTCCTTGACCCATTGGAGTTCTCCTCTTCGAATCTGCGACGGGGCGGCGCTGGCAGGCGTCCACCCGGCGCTGCGCGCCATTCAAGGTATCATGGGTTCAGCGGTCCGCACTTTGGTTGCTTCCGCCCTGGACGGCGCGCATGACCGTCGACTGAAAGAGGGTTCGGATTGGAAAAGCGACACCCTTAACCTCATGCGTAGACGAATAGCTGTTCTTATTTGCAGGACGGTCACCCTGTGTCTCCTGGGGGCCGCTCCTACCGTCGCGCAGAGCGGTAGGAGCGATCCGGAATCGACGTGGCTATGGGTGAAAGATTCACATACCGACCTCGGAATGGCAGGCGCTTCCATAGAGATCGGACCTGGGACCGCGTGTGTCGGGGTGAGCAAGCTGGCGGATGCGCAGTGGACGGCTCGCTACGTGACGGAGCCCGCCGGCCGGGTTTTGATTCAGGGCTTACCCAGAGAGTTCTCCTGCCGGGTTACGCTCCACGGGCGGGAACTGCTGGTGGTGCGTGGCGGCGGTTCGGAAAAGGCTCGTCAGACGATTCTTTGGGTGGAAACCGAGAACCGGGAGGTGGAGGGTGACGCACTTGATTATTGGGCTACGACAAATGAGGCAACGCAGTTCCGCGCTTACATTCAGGATCGAGATGCCGGGCAGTTGATCTCGGGCGTTAAGGTCACGGCTCTCCGCCGCGGCTTCACGACCACCAGCGACGCAAATGGACTGTTCACGCTCGAAGTTCCGGCCTCTTATCGAAAGGGCAAAACGCCTCCAACCGCCATCGAAACCCTGGTATTCTCCAAACCGGGATACCGGCGCTTTGAATATCGCGATCTGATTCTGAACCCGGGTGTGATCCCCCTGGAGGTGCTCCTCGAGAAGGGAACCGGCACTGTGGTGCGCCGGAACCGGTCGATCCACAACGGGGGGACGACCGAGGACGAGGTTTTCACGTTCGCAGGAAGAGCCCGCCAGGCGCCCAATGGCAACCGCGGAGAAATCATCTCGTTGGATATCGAGCCATCCGTTTATGAGGGCGGTTGGATCATGTGCAAGCAGCGGGGAGCGAAAGCGGTTGTCAAAGGCCGCCATCTGAAATCAGTCGAAATCTTGTGGTATCCGACCGGCACCGGAGTCGGGCTGCTGGGCCCCGCTAGCGCCGGCCTGATGAAGAGAGTGCGGACTTCCCCTCCGGGAGACACCTGGGAGATCGAGGTTCCGGACGTCATGGCAACTAACTTTTGGGCACAGGGAATCGACGTGAACGGCAAGACCGTCAGAAGCATGGACCTCGGGAATGTTGGCTGGAATGTTGAACCTTGAGAGGCATGCACTTGCCGCCCGGTGTTTTCGCGGCCGGGTGCATCCCCTGGCTAGCCGATCGATCCTACGCCGCGCCCTGATAGGGACGCACTGCCAAGAGGTCGTTGTCGGCTACCGCCCGCACCTCAGCAGTGCTGAGAGTCAGTAAAGCCTGAGTCTTCCCGGAAGCCGTGACGAACTCGACCTCGACCGCATCCGGCTCGTACACCTCAACGATCGCGCCGAGGTCACCCCGTTTCAGCCCGTGGTTGGGGATGTCACCATTGAGGACGACAACATCTAGGGGATGGTAGTTCACTTCGGGTCTCCCGGGTATGCCGTTATCAATCGCGGTCTGTCCTCTCCGGTTGGCACCACCCAAACGCTCACCACCAGGGCCGGCCGGCCAACCGGTCCTTGTAGGATAGCGCGAATCTCATACTTCTGGCCGTGCCGCGTGGAGCCAACCAGCCGCGCGGGCTTGGAGAGATGCTGCGCCCGCAGGTCAGCCTCAAGCCGCTTCCAACTGTCCGCCCGGTACCCGATCGCATGGAAGAACCTCGCCTTGAACTTGCCGATCGGATGCGCCCTCGACAGCAGGTAGCCGTACAACTTCTCAGGCTCGATGACTGCTTGGTCGGCATTCGGTATCCTCTCATCAACGGCCATTTGCCCCCGCCCTGCCTCGCTTCAGCCGCTTCCGTAGTCGTACAGCATCGGCGGCTCCTTCCCAAGCAGCCGGAGATACGTGTAAAGCTGGCCCCGGTGATGCCAGTGCTCGTCGTACGCAAAAGCAAAGTAGCGCCACGCCGGGTAGGTGCCGAACGGCGACTCGACCGGACGAGCCAGCTCCTCTTCCGCCATGGCCCTGAAGATGTCCCCGGCGGCGCAATGGCACGCCTCCGCATACCTTCGCGCCTCGCTGACCGTGGCCAGTGCTTTGAGTCCCACCGCACCCGCCTCGCTTTCCGGGTTCGAGCGCTCGGCTGCCTCCATGGTAAACCGCCCCTGCTGGGCGGCCTCCGCGAGCAACTTCTCCTGACTGTAAATGTGAAAGATCAGCTCGCGAGGCGTACGCATCCCCGGCCGCGGCCGGAATTCGAGATCTTCATCGCTGAGAGTCCCAATCGCCCGGAGCGTGACACCGTGCACCAGGTTGAAGTATTCCCATTGTGCCGACAGTTGCTGCTTGTTCATAGAATCACCACAGTAGAACGCTGCCGTCTACCGTCGCGGGCGCTCAGGCGCGGTTCACTTCAGGCGTCACCTGCAGGCGCCCGGTTAGCCCCACTCTCTTCTGTCATTGAACACCGTCAGCATGCGTCACGTCTGTCAGGTTACTAGCGACGATCACTTGTTTTCCACGCGCTGCGAGGCTGCCATCGCCTTCGTATAGCCCCACGAGTAGACCATGTCTAGAACCGCCTTCGTCGCCTCATCGAAAGCTCGGGCGGTTTCAAGTCGCTCCGCGGTCCTCCACCGGCGGCCAAGGCGCGAACCAACTGCGAACCGGACCGTGCCGTCTCCCGAGATCTCCTGCACAGAACTGAACAAGGCGACGCGTGAGAAGTGAACGAAGCCCGAGGCTTCCTTGTAGACATGCGGTACCCATGAGTAGATCTTGCCCACCCGCATGCAGAGCTCCTTATCGGTTAGTGGTTTGCCGTCGGGAGCTTTCAGGCGCGATAGTGGCCGGCCTTCGAGGAAGGCTTTCAGGGTATCACTGCCACTAGGAAAGAGGGACGCCGCATACAGCCGCAGAATGTTATCGACCTGAAGACGAAAGAGCGCCCCAGCGCACAGGTAGTGAGGTGGACCCCATAGGTTGGACAAGAAATCGGCGGTTCTTAAATGGTGAAGCGGGCTAGGTCCGCCAGCAGGATGGCACAAGTTGGCGGATTGTTCTAGACTGACGTTCGGCTGAGCG
>JBGPDC010000214.1:0-9215 GCA_041482115.1 Terriglobia bacterium
CCGTGGCCGAAGAAGCGACGAAGTGCAGCATGTTCTACGTCAACCAGCGCTGGCTGGGCGGCTTGCTGACCAACTGGACGACGGTGCAGAAGTCGCTCAAGCGCCTGAAGGAACTCGACCGCCTGGCGGCCGAAGGCACTTGGGAGGGCCGGCTCAAGAAGGAGATCGTGCGCCTGGAGCGCGACCGCAAGCGCCTGCAGCAGAACCTGGCCGGCATCAAGGATATGCCGGGCCTGCCGGACGTGCTGTTCGTGATCGACTCCCGCAAGGAAGCGATTGCGGTGAAGGAAGCCCGCAAGCTGGGCATCCCGGTGGTGGGCATTGTGGACACCAACTGCGACCCCGACGAAGTGGACTACGTCATTCCGGGCAACGACGACGCGCTGCGGGCCATTCGCCTGTTCGCGAGCAAGATTTCGGAGTCGGTGACGGAAGGCCGGGCGCTGGCGAGCGAGAGCGAATTTGCGGCCGAAAAGATCATCACCGAGGAGCCGGAAGAGGTTTCTCAGGAGCTGCTCAGCCTGGTCGAGGCGCCCTTCGCGGAGGCCGCGGCGCGGGAGCCGGACGGCGTGGCGGAGGCCGAACTGCAGCGCAAGGGACCGGCTTCGGAGTCGGCGCCCGAGGCCGTCGAGGTCGCGGCGCCGGCGGTCAATGCGGTCGAGTAGGACGAGTCCTTGCGGCCGGTGCAGGCGCGCCGGCCGCGCCTCCGTTTTTCCACTGCGATTTTTTTAGGGTGCTGAGTCATGGCGGAGATTACCGCACAGATCGTCAAGCAGCTTCGGGAGAAGACCGGGGCGGGGTTCATGGAGTGCAAGAGCGCGCTCGCGGAGGCCAACGGCAGCCTCGACGAGGCGGAGCTGGTGCTGCGCAAGCGCGGGCAGGCGATCGCCCAGAAGAAGGCGTCGCGGGCCACCACCGAAGGCCTCATCGGAACCTACATTCACACCGGCGGCAAGCTCGGCGTGATGGTGGAGGTCAACTGCGAGAGCGACTTCGTCGCCCGCACCGATGACTTCCGCGAGCTGGTGCACGACATCTCCATGCAGATCGCGGCCACCGATCCGCGCTTCATCCGCAAAGAGGATGTGACGGCCGAGGCGCTCGCGAAAGAGCAGGAAGTCGCGCGGGCGCGGGCCCTCGCCGAGGGCAAGCCGGAGAAGATCATCGACAAGATTGTGGAGGGCCGGCTGACCAAGTTTTACGAGGAGGTCTGCCTGCTCGAGCAGCCCTTCGTCAAGGACAATACGGTTACGATCGGGCAGTTGATCACGAGCAAGATCGCCAAGCTGGGGGAGAACATCGCGATCAACCGGTTTGTGCGCTTCAAAGTCGGGGAGTCGGCGAGCTAGCCGGGTGGTGGGGCGGGCCTGGGGCCCGCGGCCGACGTCCTCGCCGGCCTCTTCGGGCACGCGACAATGCTGAGCGCCAGGGAGCTTTTCCGTAAGGTTCAACAGCCGGACCAGGGGGTCCGGCGCGGACGAGGGCGTCCGCCCCACAAATGTACAAGCGCATCCTGCTGAAGCTCAGTGGCGAGGCCATGGCGGGCGAGGCCGGTTTCGGCATCGATGCCGGACGCGTCGCCGAGATGGCCGAAGAGATCCACGAAGTGGCCCGGAGCGGGGTCCAGGTCGGCATCGTGGTCGGCGGCGGGAACTTCTTTCGGGGCACGCAGCCGGGCGAGGCCAAACTGGAGCGCGTGGTCACCGACCAGATGGGGATGCTGGCCACGGTGATCAACTCGCTGGCGCTGCAAGCGGCGCTCGAGCGGCTGGGCGCCTTTACGCGGGTCATGAGCGCGATCGAGTTGCACCAGATCGCCGAGCCCTACATCCGGCGCCGCGCCATCCGCCATCTCGAGAAGGGCCGCCTGGTGATCTTCGCCGCGGGCACCGGCAGCCCCTATTTCTCGACCGATACGGCCGCCAGCCTGCGCGCCGTCGAGGTCCAGGCCGACGTGATCCTCAAGGCCACCAAGGTGGACGGCGTTTATGACCAGGACCCGGCCCGCCACGCCGGGGCCGTGCGGTATGATCGCATTACGTTCCAGGAGGTCCTCACGAAGGGCTTGGCGGTGATGGACGCGACTTCAATATCGATGTGCAAAGAGAATCACCTGCCGATCATCGTTTTCAACCTCAACGTGCGGGGCAACCTGCAGCGGGTGGCGAAGGGTGAAACGATCGGCACGGTGATCACGGAGTAGATCATGAAACCCGAATCTCATGCTACAGCGGCAGGCGCGGCCAGTCTGAAAGACGTGGAGCAGCAGGCGCGGATCCGCATGGAGAAGGCCAAGAGCGACCTGCAGCACGAGCTGGCGAGCATCCGCACCGGGCGGGCCTCGCTCGCCCTGCTCGATCACGTGCGGGCCGACTACTACGGCACCTTGACGCCGCTCAACCAGCTGGCCACGCTGGGCGTGCCGGAGCCGAGCCTGATCACGGTGCAGCCCTGGGACGTCTCGCAGATCGGGGTCATCGAGAAGGCCATCCGCTCGGCCGACCTGGGGCTCAACCCGTCCAACGACGGCAAGATCGTGCGGGTGCCGATTCCACCGTTGACCGAGGAACGGCGCAAGGAGCTGGTCAAGCACCTGCACGGGGTGCTCGAGAACCACCGGGTGGGGGTGCGCAATATCCGCCGCGACGCCAACGAGACGGTGAAGAAGCTCCTCAAGGACAAGAAGATCACCGAGGACGACGATAAGCGCGCGCACGACGACATCCAGAAGATGACCAACCGGGCGATCGAGGACATCGACCAGATCGGCAAGGTCAAAGAGAAGGAGATCCTGGAGATCAAATAGCGGAGGAGGGGCGGGCCAGGGCGCGCCCGCGCGTGTGGAGAGTGGCATGCGGCGGCACTTGGTGATCCATCCGCGGAACCTGCTGTTGCACCTGGTCGATCAGGTGCGGGGCCGCGAGCAGATGCTGGTGCGGGCGGGGGAGGATCTCCCGCTGGTAGTGGTCAGCTATCCGCGCGGCCACACGGCGCTGGCCGAAGCCCTCCAGACCGCTCTCGGCAGCACCTACCGGCAGCTTTCCCCCGAGACCCGAAAACGCTATGAGGCCGTGCTGCCGCGGCTGCCGTCGATGGTGGTCGTGATCCTGCGGACGCGCAACGCCTGCACCTGCCTCGGTCACCACCATCCCGCCGGAACGCAGAGCCGCATCGCCCGCCGCTTGCGCCGCGATACCGGCCTCGAGGTGGGCGAGATCGATCTCGCCGCGAAGGCGATCCGGGAATGGGAGCCGTTGCCGCTCGCGACCATAGCCGCCGACGTCGCGGTCGCTCCCGATGCGGAATTCCAGGAATTCCGTTTCCATGTGGGCTTGCTGACCGTGTTTCTGCATGAGCTAGAGCACCTGGCCTTCCCGGATCACGGCGAGCAGCAGGTGCGCCAGCGCAGCAACGACTTCTATACCGCTTCGATGCGGGAGCTGTTCCGGCGGGAATTCGGGGTCAGCTACGGGATTTGAGGGGGCCCTGCCTCCGGTGTTGCAGTTCTAGTAAAATAACCGGAGGGACGATTTCAGGGGTGTTGTTTTGCCCCCGCCCTGCGGAGCGTGCTCGATGGACAAGCCGGCGCAAAACATTCAAGACGCTTTCCTCAATAACGCGCGCAAAGACAAGGCCGTGGTGACCCTCTATCTGCTTAGCGGCGTCAAGCTCTCGGGCCGCATCAAGAGCTTCGACAAATACTCGCTGGTGATGGAAACCAACAACCAGGAGCAGCTTATCTTCAAGCACGCCATCTCGACGGTCGTGACTTCGCGCTCGGCCCACGCCACCGCGGGGGCCTCCCCGGCGGCGGTGCCGGTGGGAGTGGGCGGCTCGCGGTCCGGACCGGAAAACCGCGAAGGTTAAGGAACTCCCGTCCTGTTACCCGGCCTTTCTGAGCGCGCCATTCTCGTAGGATTTCAGTGGAAGAAGCCTCCGAAGCATCGGGCGGGCGACGCAAGCGGGGAGGCGCTGTCCTACACGCCGGAGGAGTCTCTCGAGGAGCTGGCCGAGCTGGCCCGCACGGCCGGCGCCGAGGTCGTGGACCGCATGCTGCAGGCGCGGCCGTCACCCGATCCCGCGACGCTCATCGGCTCCGGGAAGATCGAAGATGTTCGCGCCGGGGCCGCTTCGCTCCGCGCCGATCTGGTGGTCTTCGATCAGGATCTTTCTCCGGTACAGCAGCGCAATCTGGAGCGGGCGCTCGACGTGAAGATCCTGGACCGCACGCAGCTCATCCTGGACATCTTCGCCCGCCGCGCCCGCACCCGCGAGGGGCAGTTGCAGGTGGAGCTGGCGCAGTTGAACTATATGCTGCCGCGCCTCACCGGACGCGGCATCGAGATGTCGCGCCTGGGCGGCGGCATCGGCACCCGGGGACCGGGCGAGACGCAGCTCGAGACCGATCGCCGCCGGATCTACCGGCGCCTGCGCCACCTGCGCACCGAACTCGACCACGTCCGAGCCACCCGCGCCCAGCAGCGCTCGAAGCGGATGGGGATACCGCTCGAAACGGTGGCGCTGGCCGGCTATACCAACGCCGGCAAATCGACGCTCTTCAACGCGCTGACGTCGGCCGGGGTGCTCGAAAGCCCGCGCTTGTTTGCCACGCTCGATCCGACTATGCGGGCGCTCGAGCTGCCCTCGCGCCGCCGGGTGCTGCTCTCCGATACGGTGGGCTTCATCCGCAGCCTGCCGACGACGCTGGTGCAGGCGTTCCGCGCGACGCTCGAAGAGGTGCGGCAGGCGGCGTTGATCCTGCACGTCCTCGACGTGGCGTCACCGCATCGCCGCGAGCAGGCCCGCCAGGTGGCGAAGGTGCTGCACGAGATTGAGGCCCAGGATAAGCCACGCCTGCTGGTGCTGAACAAGATCGACCGGCTGCCGGCCGCCGAGCGCGCGACGTGGATAGTGGCCGAGAAAGCTGCTGCCGCGGGCGCGGAGGTCGTCGCGGTCTCGGCGCTCACCGGCGAGGGATTGCCCGACCTGCTGGCGGCGCTCGACCGGTCCCCGGCGCTCGAGCCGGTCGCCGAGGCGCATTTCCACTTCGCGCTGGCCGAGGGCGACAAGCTCTCGTTTCTGCACGAGCACGGCCAGGTGCGGGAGACGCGGTATACGGATGCGGGGGTGGAAGTGGTCGCCACCGTTAGCGACTCGGTGCGGAGGAAGTTGGGGAAGCACCTGCTAGGCTAAACGGACAACCCCAGCCGCGGCACGCGATCCTCCGCCGGAGCGCCTCTTCCTCGATATGGCCCCACGTTGCAGCGCCGTACTGCTCCAGCGCCGGGCAGTAGGCGTGCCAACGATCGCCATCCGGTTCAACTACGGCCTTAAAGGTAAAGGTCTTCATTGCGCCGTCCAGCCCCCATCGATGAGGATGTCGGTGCCGGTGATGAAGCCGGCGACGTCGGAGCACAGGAACACGGCCAGGGCGCCGATCTCCTCCACGCGTCCCCAGCGGCCGACCGGGATGCGGGAGAGGAAGTCGGCGTTCTTCACCGGGTCTTGCATGAGGATGGTGTTCATCTCGGTGGCGAAGGGTCCGGGACTGATGCCGTTCACCGTGATGTGATAGGGCGCGAGCTCGAGCGCCAGGGCGCGCGTCATGCCGAGCAGGCCGGCTTTCGAAGCGCTATAGGCCGCGCGGCCCGGCAGCGAGACGTGGGACATGATCGAGGTCATGTTGAGGATGCGGCCGTGCTGTTTCTCGATCATGGCTGGAACGAAGGCGCGCGTGCAGAGGAAGGGGCCGTTCAGGTTGGTGCCGAGCACGCGGTTCCATTCCTCGATGGTGAATTCGTGCAGGGGCTTGCGAACGTTGATGCCGGCGTTGTTGATGAGGATGTCGGGATCGCCGAGGCGCCGGTGTATCTCGTTGCGCAGGCTGCCGACGCTCGCTTCGTCGGAGACGTCGGCCAGGAAGACCTCGGCGCGGCCGCCGTGTCCGGTGAGGCCGGCTTGCACTGCTTCGAGCGCGGCCGCGTCGCGCCCCACTAGCGCGAGCGACGCGCCGGCGGCCGCCAGGGCTGCGGACATCTGCCGTCCGAGGCCGCGGCTCGCGCCCGTGACCACGGCCACTTTTCCTGACAATTGCTTATCGCTCACTATGGGGTCCCTCCGGGGAGGAAGGGTAGCACACGGGGTCCGGCTGCCGACGCGGGAAGCCGGCCAGGGGTCCGGCTGCGGGCGAGGGCGCCCGCCCCACTAGCGCCAGGTAGTTGGAGAACAGCTAACGGGAGGCGCGTGGGCCGGCGCGGAAGGGAATCTGCACCACGGCCTCGAGGTCCACTGGGGCGCCGTTTTTGGTGCCGGGCTGAAATTGCCACTTCGAGAACGCTTCGACGGCGCTGGTGTCCAGCCGCTCGTCGACGCCTTGCACGAGGCGAACCTGGTCCACCCGGCCGTCGCGGCGGATCACGGCGTAGAGCAGGACTTTCCCTTCGACCTTTTCGGCGGCGGCGGCGGCGTTGTACTTGGGGTCCACTTTCCGCAAGGGCACCGGCGCGGTCAAGAGGTCGTCGGGCGACGAGCCCCCTACCTCGGTGAAGCGCACGATCCAGCTTCCGTCGTAGCTGGTGATGTTCGGCATGTCGACCGCCATGCTGTAGACTGTCGAGCCTTGCAGGACACCAGTAGTGTCGGCGGGCGTGGTTGCGGACGCCGCCAGGGCGCGGCTGGCGGCTAGGGGAGCGAGCAGTTGCCGCCGGAATTCGGCTGGGTTCACGCCCGCGAGCGGTGGCCGGGTCATGGTGGGGCCGGGGGCGGGCGCGATCGACAGGTTGGGCACGCGGACCGCCGCCCGCGCGACGACGACCGGCGCCTCGGAGCCGCTGCCGGCTTCGGGTCCCGCGGAGAACTGCGCCGAGCGGTTCCCGGGCGGCGGAGGCGCTGGTTGCGGCGTGGGATCGAGACCCACGATAACCGTAGCTGGCGCGGGCTGCGCCGGAACGTCGGGGGCCGCCATGGCGAGTTCCCGCCGTGGCGGGGGTTGCCCGCCGTTGCGACCCGCCGGCATCTCGAAGCGCGGACGCTCCGGCAACCGGGCGGGCGCTATCCCGAGGGGAGCCGCGACGGGGGTGGCGGACGTCGCGACCTGGGGCGCCGGGGTCGAGAGTTCACCGGGACGCGCGGGCGGGGGCGCGCCGGCCGACAACTGGAAACGCGGCAACTGCGCGGGCTCGATCGCCACGGGAGCAATCAAGCCCGGAGCGGCGGCGGCGACCGACGGCGCTTCGGCGACCAGCGGCTGGGCGGTGGGCCGCCGGGGTTCCGGGGCCGGCATCCGAAACGGGGGCGCGGACCACCTGGCGGGCTCGATCGCGAGGGGCGCAGCCGGCCGGGGGGCGGCCGCGGTCACTTGCGGGGCCTCGGCCTCCTCAGCCAGAGTTCGCGGCTGGGGAGCCTTGGGCTCCGGTAGTTGAAACGAGGGCTTGGGCGCCACGGGGGCCGTCGGATTCCAGGCCAGCACGTTAGCCGACAGCACGTCCCGCTCGAGGCGCAGCTGGGGAGGCGCTTGCAGCACCATCTGCCGCCGGCTCTCGGGACTGGGACTGCGCGCCTCGATCCGTTGCGGGCGGATCACGTCGCTGCGGCGGTCCCGGTCGGGGGCTGGCTCGGCAGGCGTCTCCAACGGCTCGACCGGCGGCAGCTCCGCCGTCGGGGTGTACCAGAGGATCTTATGTTCGCGAAGGAGCGCACGCTGGGCGTGGACAGGCTTTACGTCCAGCCAGCCGTGCTGGCTCGCGGTGGTGAGAAGCGCTACGACAGCGCCGTGTACGCCGAGCGATAGAACGAACGCCCCGGCTCGCGATCCTCTTGAGCTGCCAGGCAGCGCAAAAAGCGAAGGCTCCGGCACTGGCCTCCTTATCGGCCTAATGTTGAGCCTAGCACAGGCTTCTACTCGTACCGTAGCGCTTCAATCGGGTCGAGGTAGGCGGCCTTACGCGCCGGGTAATAGCCGAAGAAGATTCCGACCAGCGCCGAGAAGACGAAGGCCAGCAGGACGGCGCCCGCGCTGATACGGGTGGTCCAGTCGGCAAAGTGGGAAATGACCGCCGACGCTCCCAAGCCGAGGGCGATTCCGATCAGACCTCCCAGCAGCGACAGGGTCACGGCTTCGACGAGAAACTGGGTCAGGATGTCGCGGGTCTTGGCGCCGACGGCCTGCCGGAGGCCGATCTCGCGGGTCCGTTCGGTCACCGACACGAGCATGATGTTCATGATCCCGATGCCGCCGACGATCAGAGACACCGAAGCGATCGACGCCAGCAGGATCGACATCACCTGCGCCGACGACTCCTGGGCCTGGAAGACTTCCTCCAGGTTACGCACGGTGAAATCGTCGTCCTGGCCCTCCTGGAGGTGATGCCGCTGCCGCAGCAGCTCGCGCGTCTGGTCTTCCGCCTCTTTCATCTGCGCGGCTCCGCGCGCCTGCACCATGATGGACCCGACCGAGCCGGCGTTGGCCAGATTCGCCCCCAGCACCCGCTTCTTGGCCGTGGAGATCGGCAGCAGGATGACGTCATCCTGATCCTGCCCGGAAGGCGATTGTCCTTTCGGCACGAGCGTCCCGATCACCACGAACGGGGCCTTCTTGACGCGGATCATCTGGCCGACGGGGTCCGCCGCGCCGAAGAGGTTATTGACCACGGTCTGGCCGAGCAGCGCGACCTTGGCCGAGCCTTCCACGTCTTGCGGGGTGATGGAACGGCCGGAGGCGATCTGGAGATCGCGGATGTCCAGGTATTCGGGCGTGGTTCCCTGCACCGCCGTCGCCCAGTTGTTGTTGCCGTAGACGACCTGCGCGCCACCCCGGCTGACCGGCGCCACGGTGGCCACGGCGGGGCAGTCGGCGGCGATGGCCCGCGCGTCGTCCTCGGTCAGGGTGACGGCGTTGCCGCTGCCCAGGCGCAAGCCTGAGCTGGTGAGGCTGCCCGGCAGCACGATGATCAGGTTGCTGCCGATGCTGGCGATCTGCTCCTGGATGCGTGCCGTCGCCCCGGAGCCCACCGCCACCATGGCGATGACCGCCGCCACTCCGATCACGATTCCCAGCATGGTGAGCGCCGAGCGCATCTTGTTTACCCGCAGCGCCCGCAACGCGATCCGCATGCTCGGCAGGATGGTCAACATCAAGCTACCTCCACCGCTTCCGGCGCGGCCCGGAGCGTCTCCAATTCCTCCGCCGCGGAGCGGGGCTGCGCGGTCGGCTGGTC
>JBGPDC010000215.1:0-9215 GCA_041482115.1 Terriglobia bacterium
CGCTCGTCCAGAAAGGCTGACAACGAACGAAATCGCCGTTGGATGCTCTTGTGGTCTACCACGCCACAAGTATAAAACAAAATTAGCCCAAGTTGTTTTATTTATTTCCTGACAGGCTCTTAGATTCCATTTCTGGCCGCGGCGGAGCTATTTCTATCCGAAGACTTCATAGGTTCTTCGCGCCGGACCGGCTCTGGTTCGCGAAGATTGAGAGCACCGGGCGCGGTTCAGTGCGGCAAGTTGCAGGCGAGTTACCCACTCGTTGGTGCTGGTTCACGGATGATGGCCAGGCCGCACTCGGCGGGTCCGGTTCGAACCCCGCGGTCTGCCCCTGGAGAGCTGGCTGGCAGAGGCGAAGGATGACATCCTGGTGAGAACGGCCTAGAATAGTAGCGAGATGGAACGGCTAGTCAAGTCCGACCGGCGAGAACACGGAGGTCCCGACCGGGGGCGACCACTCGTGTTTCTGGACACGAGCGTGATCATCGACTATCTGCGAGGCGATCGGGCAGCGGTACAGTTGTTTTCCGCCGAAGCAGATGGCCGTGCTCACTTTGCGATCAATCCCATCGTGCTTCAGGAACTCCTTCTCGCTACGGATGCTGCGGCTCGGCCGGAGTTCGAACAGATCCGGGACCATTTGCGAATCCTGCCGGTGGACCTGGCCAAGGCGGAGGCTTTGCTCCCACGCTTGCGCGCTCTGAGAAATCGCGTGGCGCATTCTAATGACGTTCTCATTTTGAGCAGCGCCGAGGAGTGTGACTTTCTTGTCACGAGAGACACACTTTTGAAGAATCTGGCGGGAACTGAGAAGCCGCAGATCGTGAGCCCGGAAGAACTCGTCACACGCCTTCGAGCTGCGTAGTGCGCGTCTATTACGATGCCGGGGTATTCATCGACTACCTCAGCACACGCGGAAACGCGATTCTAAGAACCGCAGACCGGCGCGGGCGGCCGCCCGCAGCGATTGCCGCTGATGCGGAGCGGCTGTTCGAGACCGTCACCCGTGCTCACATCGGCGCCACCTCGTGTCTGACTTATTACGAAGTGGAGGAGGCGCTATATCGGCTGCTGGCGCAATCCGCAAAGGGTGTGTCTCTGGCCGACACGTTACTGATTCCTGCGGCCCGGTATATAACGACGCAGGTACAGATGGTCGTGGAGCTGTTCAACATCTCCGTGCTCGACTTAACGCCTGCAACGATCCGTCTCCAGCTTCAGCAACTCGATTTGCAAACACGTGGAGTGCGGGCCGCAGACGCGCTCCACGCCGCCAGCGCCATGGCATTCGATGCAGACCTTATCGTTTCGACGGATGAGGGACTGCTGCAGCTCGACGGACTTCTTGTCAACCTACGCTCGGGCGTCAAGATACTCTGTCGCGATACGGATTCGGCGCTCCAGCTCGTATAGAGCCCGGGGGGGCCAAGCGGATTTGTCCCGAGCTACGCCCGCTCGGCGATACGGAGCGCGGTGGAGGCGAAGAAAAATGGAAACCGCACGCTCTGATGAGGCGCGAGCGGGCAACGGTCCTGTCCGGGGCGGTGCACTATATTCAAACGACTGTCCTAAAAAGGAAGACGCGAAAAGCGTGCATTTAAGCGCATTTTTGCCACTTTTTGGCACCAAAATGACGCATTTGAGTAGGCGCCGGTCCAAGCGAGGCCTTTCAACTCTCGGGTTCCGGCCCTGTGTAACGGGCGCGGGGACGGATCAACTGGCCGGTGGAGTATTGCTCGATCGCGTGCGCAATCCAGCCGACCGTCCGGCCCAAGGCGAACAGGATTAACGGAGCGCGGCCGGGCAAGCGGTACGTTCGGGCCAGCGCCGCCAACCCGAAATCCAGATTCGGAAGGTCGTGCAGCAACTCGGATCCCGCCTTCGAGAGGGCCCGCACCAGCCGCCACTCGGCGTGATTTCCGCTCGCCTCGGCCAGGCGCATCAACAGCGCGGCGCGCGGATCGCCGGCCGGGTAGAGCGGGTGGCCGAATCCGGGCAGGCGCTCTCCACGGCGCAGCCGGTTCGCCACCACGGCCCGGGCCCGTTGCGGCGTGGCCGCCTCTTCAAACAGCGCCGCGACACGCTCGGTTTCTCCGCCGTGGCGGCGGCCCTTCAGAGTCGCCAGGCCCGCCGCTACCACGTCATAAGGCGAGGCGCCGGCGGAGGCGGCGCACCGGGCGGCAAAAGCGGAGACATTCAGCTCATGGTCCGCGCAGACGACCAGCGCCTTGCGAATCACTTCGCTCACTGCCGCCCGGCGCGGGGCCCAAGCGGCCTGCAGCGCCCGGTGAACAGGAGCCAGCGAGTGACACCCGGCGACCAGCGTTGTCAACAACCGCAGGATACGCGCGCCGGTCTGGCGGACCGCCGCCGGGCGCAGATCGTAGGACGCCAGGTCCGCTGCTCCGGCCGGCGGCAGCGCCGTTTGAAGCAAGGTCAAGGGATCGCGGGCACAGGTTCGCAGGCGCGCCAATTCACGAACAGACAGGGTGCCGGGTGGATCGAACCGCAGCTCCCGCTCCGCCGCTTCCGCCGCCCACAACAGATCCGCCACTTGTTCCAGGCTCGCCTGCTCCGCGAGCTTCACGACCTCCTTGCCGCGATAGTAAAGCTGGCCATTATGTATTAGCGTAAGGCCCGAGGCGAGCACCGGGCTGCCCCACTGCAGGCTGCGGGCAGCCGCCTTGTCGGGATCGCGCCGCGCCTCCTTCCGGGCCCGCAACCGCTCGATGTCCTCCCGGTGGTAGCGGCGCTCGCGCGGCCGGCCAGGCGCCGGCTCCGACCGCAGTTGGCCGCGGCTGGTGTAGGCGTAGAGCGTCGGGCGGGCCACGCCCAGCGCGTCAGCGGCCTGTGGCGCCGTCAGATAGCGTCGTTCGGTCTGCATCTTACATTGATTCTATAATCAATATTGACAATATGAGGAAGCCGGCCGGAAAATAAAATCGTGACACCCGGTTTAGAAGGCATCGTAGCCGCCTCGACGCGGCTCAGCCACGTGGATGGAGAGGCCGGGCAACTGATCCTGGCCGGATATGCGGTAGAGGATCTGGCGCCGCAGGCCAGTTTTGAGGAAGTCGCTTACCTGTTCCTGCAGGGCCGCTTGCCGGCGCCAGCGGAGCGTGTTGCATTCGCCCAGGACCTGGCCCGGCGCCGCGCGCTGCCCCGCGCCGCCATTGAAGTTCTGCGCAAGGCTGCGGCCGCGCAGGCGCCGCCCATGGACGCCCTGCGGATGGCGGCCCCGCTTCTGAGCCTCGGCCGCGAGGAAAACCCTCTCGACGACGCTCTTACCGCCATCGCTGCCTTCCCGACGGCCGTGGGCGTCTACTGGCGGTTTCGCAACGGTGAGACGCCCGTCCCGATCCGCGCCGATCTCCCGCACGCGGCCCATTACCTGCATCAATTGTCCGGCGCCGAACCAACGCCCGAGCGGGCCCGGGCGCTCGAAACCTATCTGAACACCGTTTGCGATCACGGCTTCAACGCCTCCACCTTTGCGGCCCGGGTCATCGCCTCGACGCGAACCGATGTCATCTCCGCGATCACGGGGGCGGTGGGAACGCTCAAGGGACCGCTGCATGGCGGGGCGCCCGGCCCGGCGCTCAACATGGTCTTCGAAATCGGCACGCCCGAGCGCGCCGAGACCGTCATCCGCGCCAAGCTCGAACGGGGAGAGCGCCTGATGGGATTCGGACATCGCGTCTACCGGGTGCGCGATCCGCGCGCAGACGTCCTGGCCCAAGCCGCAGAGCGCTTCTATTCGAGCGGCGGCGATCGGAACCTCTATGAGCTGGCACGGAGCATTGAAACGACCGCGCTGCGCCTGCTCCGCGAACACAAGCCGGACCGGCGCCTGGACACGAATGTCGAATTTTACACGGCACTGTTGTTGCATGGCCTGGGATTGCCGGCGGAATTGTTCACTCCGACCTTCGCCGTCGGACGCGTCCTCGGGTGGGCCGCCCATTGCCTGGAGCAGCTTCGCGAAGGCAGGCTGATCCGGCCGCAATCCGTCTACATCGGCCCCCGGGGACTGCACTATGATCGCGCTCCTGCGGGGAGCCCCCATGCCAAAATGGTGATGGGAGGCGATCATGCCCAAGATGCGAGCCGTACAAGTCCCCCGCCCGAAGGCGCCTTTCGAGATCGTGGAACGCGAGATTCCCGAACCCGGCCCCGGCGCGGTGCGGATTAGAGTCCAGGCCTGCGGCATCTGCCACAGTGACACCCTCACCAAGGACGGAATCTTACCGGGAATGCAGTACCCGCGCGTCCCCGGGCATGAAGTCGTCGGCGTCGTGGATGCGGTGGCCGCGGGCGTCGCCCGGTGGACGCCGGGGCAGCGCGCCGGAGTCGGCTGGCACGGCGGAAACTGCGGCTACTGCGAGGCGTGCCGCCGCGGCGACTTCTTCGGCTGCCAGACCTTCACCGCGATCACCGGCATCACTTATGACGGCGGCTACGCCGAGTACATGATCGCGCGCGCCGAAGCGCTGGCCGTGGTCCACGACGAGTTGTCGGCGGTGGAGGCGGCGCCGCTCATGTGCGCCGGCGTGACGACGTTCAACTGCCTGCGCAACAGCGGGGCGCGGCCGGGCGAGATCGTCGCCGTACTCGGCCTGGGAGGCCTCGGCCATCTCGGCGTGCAGTTCGCCGCCCGGGCGGGATTCCGCACCGTGGCGATTGCGCGCGGCAAAGACAAGGAGCCCCTGGCGCGCGAACTCGGGGCGTGGAAGTACATCGATAGCCAGGCGCAGGACCCCGCCGCGGAGCTGCGTAATTTAGGGGGCGCGCAGGTGATCCTGGCAACGGTGACGAATGGCGACGCGATGGCGGCTGTCGTGGGCGGTCTGGGCCTCCATGGAAGGCTCATGGTGATCGGCGCGGCGCCGTCGCTCACGATTTCTCCCCTACATCTCATCGGGGCCAGCTCGGCGGTGAAGGGCTGGTATTCGGGCACCTCCATCGATTCGCAGGACACGCTCGCCTTCAGCGTGCTGGCCGGGGTGCGCTCACGGAATGAAGTTTTCCCGCTGGAGCGCGTCGCCGAGGCTTACGAGCGCATGATGAGCGGGCAGGCGCGGTTTCGCGTCGTCCTCACGATGGGCGGCTAGGCTGGCTAACTCAGGCGCGGCTCAACCAGTCTCGAGCCGCGCGGCGGGATTCGAACAGCCGGAAGCAGTCTCCACTGCTCTCTTCAGCCGTCATCTCGCCGAACCGGCTGCTGAACCGAACACTATCCGGGGCGCACACCACCGCGACTCGGAGGCCGTAGTTCCGCAGCTTCTGCAGGATGGCGCCGGCCTCTCCCGAGCTCAAGTCAAAGAAGCCCACGGTCAAGTTGGGCGCGTAGAGCAGGGCGGCGTCGACCCCGGCGGATAAGCAGGCCTCCACCACCAGGCCGGCGTCCTCGACCCGGCGGAGCAACGGCTGACCCGGCAAGCCCTCCACAAAACGGAGGCCGGCTTCTTCGGTCACGGTGAGTGGCGGGGGTCCGCTGGCAGCGCTGCTCATCTACATGCCAGGCTGGGCTATCCCGACAGGACGCGCATCACGAGGAACGCGCAGGCAATCAGGAACGTGGTTCCACAGACGGGGAAGATCCGGTCCGCGCACCACTTCGGCAGAAAGATGTCCGCCACGGCGCCCTGCGAGGCGCCCAGTCTCTCGGCCAGGATCGTGAGAGGACATCTCCAGCCGGACGCCGCCAGGACAAGGCTCTCCAGCAGCACCAGCGCCACCGCGACCCACGTCCACCTGGTGATGCGATTCAAGACGCCGCTGAGGAGCGCGTAGAGCACACATCCACTCAAGACCGCGAAGATGCAGGTGTGCACGAGCTTGACGTGGAAGATCGAGACGCGCAAGCTGCGCTCCCGGGTGTCTGCCCGATTATCTCCTTTTACGGCACTTTCACGCGCGTGATGCGGCCGGGGCCCAGCTCGGAGATGAAAATATCGCCCGTCAGGGGATCGACCACCATTCCGACCGGTGACACCAACTGGTCCGCCACGACCCGGCCGACCGGCGAGTCGTAGAGCCACAGTTGTCCGGGGCCGGGGGGGGTCGCCGTCATGGCCGAGCTGAAGCCGAGTACGAAGAACTGGTAGACGCCGCCGGCCGTTACCCGGTAGGTGATGTCGATCGCCGAATTCAACCAGTTGATCCAAGGATCGATCGCCCGCGTCGTGGTGTTCACGGCGCGAACCGAGCCGAAACCCTGGATGAAGGGAAATCCCGAAAGCTGCGTGACCAGCACTTGATCGCCCAGGACGAGGGTGGCGGTGGGCACCGAGTCGATGACGGGCGGGCCGATCTTCGTCGGATTCGGAAGCGGCGGGAAACGAGTTACGACCAGAGTACGCCCCGTCTCGGTGTCGATGCGGTAGAGGGCGTTCTGACCAGCCTCCGCCAGATACAGGAAATTGTTGCGCGGGTCGAGCGAGATCCCGAAAGGATCCTGGTGCCGGTAGCGCGTATTCGGGTCCGTCGTAACCGGAGGGAAGTCGGCCAGCACATCGATCGTGGCTTTGCGGCCCTCGGTATTGGTGAGGGTCACTTCATACCCGTCCGCTATCGCTTGGTGCTGCGGTGTGGTCAGGACAAAAGCGGACTGCAGGCCTTCCAGATCCGCGTCGAATCGAACACGCAGCACCGCATGGAACAAGGGAGACGATACTCCGTCGGGGTTGATGATGAGGGAACCGGGCGTGCTGCCGTTGCGGACCGAGTCCCCTTCGCCCACCGCAATGTAGAGGACGCGGTTGCGATAGGCCAAGCCGGTGGGGCCAATGGGAGTTGGTTGCGGGGCATTGGAAGGTCCGGACGGCAGGCCCTCCAAGAGGCTTTGGCGTACGCCGGAGCGGTTGACCAGGGACACACGGCCAGTATTAACCGGTCCGCCGGCCTCGGAAACCAGCAGGGTGCCTCCTGGCGTAATGGCGAGTTTGTAGGGAAGCTGCAGACCGGTGGCGAAGACCGAAGTCTGAGCGTAGGCAGGGACAACCAGCAAAACGGCTAGCAGGCAGAGCAGCAGGCGCCGGGACATAAATTTCTCCTGGGGATGGATTCGTACAATTGGAGAGTATACTGCGAAAAGCTGGTCGAGCGCTGGGAGCGCACGGCAGCTTGCAGGGAGGGCACTATGAGGGCGTTGCGTCTACATCCAGCTTTCTCAGCCGTATGGCTGGGCATGGTCATCTTCTCGCCGGTGGCGCGCGCCGCGGCGTCGTGTGAGAGTCTCAAGACGCTGGCACTCAAGAACACGACCATCACGGAGGTGCAGGAGATCGGGGCGGGAAGTCCCACGGCAGGGTTCAAAGACCTGCCGGCCTTCTGCCGGGTGGCGGCTACGTTGAAGCCGACCAGCGATTCCGACATCAAGATCGAGGTTTGGCTGCCGGCCTCCGGCTGGAATGGCAAGCTCGAGGCGAACGGAAACGGGGGATGGTCGGGGGCCTTGCGTCCGGCGGCGCTGGCGGAGGGACTGCGCCGGGGTTACGCCACGGCGGTGACCGATACGGGTCACGAGGGAGCGAGCGCCAGCTTTTCCCTGGGACACCCCGAGAAGCTCGCCGACTTCGGCTATCGGGCGGTGCATGAAATGACCGTCGCGGCGAAGGCGATGGCCGCGGCCTATTACGGGCGGGCGCCGCGGCTCTCCTATTGGAATGGATGCTCGGCGGGCGGGCGCCAGGGCCTGATGGAGGCGCAACGCTTCCCCGAGGACTTCGACGGCATCATTGCCGGCGCGCCGGGCCTGAGCTGGACAGGCCGGTCCATACAGTCGATCGCTATCGCGCAAGCCGTCCACAAGGATGAAGCGAGTTACCTGCCGCCCGCCAAATATGCGGTACTGCACCAGGCCGTCGTGCAGGCGTGCGATGCGCGGGACGGGGTCAAGGACGGCGTGCTCGAAGATCCCACGCGCTGCTCGTTCGACCCGAAAGAATTGCTGTGCCAGGGCGCGGACGCGCCTGGCTGTCTGACCGCGGCGCAGGTGGAAGCGGCCCGGACGATTTATAGCCCGGGGGTGAATCCGCGCACCAAGCGGACGCTCTTCCCCGGGTACGAGCGCGGCAGCGAACTGGGGTGGGGCACCATGGCCGGCCCGCGGCCGTTCACGATCGGAGTCGATCTATTCAAATACGTCGTGTTCGAGAATCCGAATTGGGACTATCGAGGTTTCAACTTCGACAGCGATGTCGCCCGCACAGAGAAGGTGGCCGGCGCCACGCTCGATGCCCTGGATCCGAACCTGAAGGCTTTTATGGGCCGCGGCGGCAAATTGATCCAGTACCACGGCTGGAGCGATCCGCAAATCGCTCCGGGATTCAGCGTTAGTTACTACCAGAGCGTGCTCGAGGCAATGGGGGGCGCGAGCCGCGTGCAGGGCTCGTTACGCCTGTTTATGGTTCCCGGGATGGCGCATTGCGGAGGCGGCGAAGGCACGTCCCGTTTCGATATGCTCGACGCGCTCGAGCACTGGGTGGAGAAGGGCGAGGCGCCCGCGCGGATCCCGGCAGCTCGCGTGAAGGATGGGAAAGAGGACCGCACGCGCCCGCTGTGCCCCTACCCGCAGATCGCGGTGTATAAGGGAACCGGGAGCACGGACGACGCGGCCAACTTCGCCTGCCAGGCTCGGTAGGCGTTAGAGCAGTGTCGCCACTCCGCAGCGGTGCGCCGCTTTGTTGAGTGAGGCGTCGCGTGACGCCAGAGGCAGTTGCGTGCGCAGGGCAAGTTCCAGATAGACGGCATCATATACCGACAGGTCCTGGCGGGACGCCAGGTCTGAGATCTCCCGCAAGGCCACGCGCGGGCCCTCCTCATCGATCCGCGGCGTAAGCCGGTCCAGCGCCTGCCGGGCCCTCGTCCACTGTTGCGGTTCGATCCTGTGGCGACGTCTCAGAACGAGCAGGGCGTTCGCAACTTCGAACTTCCAGAGGCTTGGCACGACAAACAGCGTGCCGGAGGCTACGTCGTCGAGCAATTGCCCGACGGGCTCACTCGTCTGAGAAGGTACGGCCCAGGCGACCCCCACCGAGGAGTCAGCCACAAAACCGGCGGTCACCGCCGGCCCTCCTGGATTGCCTGCCGGATCTCCCGGGGGGTGAGAGGTTTGAATCCGCGACGACCGGCCAGCTCCCGCCGCAGAGCGTGGAGGTCCTTCACCGCCTCCTGCACCTGGCGCAGAGGAGGGCGGCCCTCCGGAATGAGAC